>NZ_BAABBE010000030.1:0-110529 GCF_039537795.1 Lentzea roselyniae | reverse complement strand
GTGTCGCTCAGCGCCTGCTGGCCATGGCCGCCGGCATCTGGCACAACTGGGAGGCGGGCGTGACCAGCAAACGCTCACTGACCGCGTTCGATCACTGACACCAACTTCACGGAATCAACCATCTAGAACTTGATGGTGGCGGGGAAGGGTCGCTCGATCTCCAGGACGCCGTTCTCGCTCTGCGCGATCTCGACGTACTCGGTGCCCTGAAGTTCGAGCAGTGTCGCCTCCACGACCTTCGGCTCGGGATCGACCGTCATGTAGTACTTCACACCGGCCTGGGCGTACAGCTCGCGCTTCAGACCGAGGTCGTTCAGTCGCGTGGTCTTCGAGAGCACCTCACCGACGAGGACCACGTCCGAGACCGGGAACATGACGCCGGCTTCTCGTGGGTTCACGACCGTGAAGTCCGGGATCAGGAGACGCCCGCTGGAGAGCAGGACGTTCAGCTCGACCGTCGCCTGGAGGTACTCCGGGCAGGCGCGTAGCAACGCGGCGTAGGCGCTGCCCACCACCAGCTGATGACGGTAAGACCCCAGCGGACTCACGAGAAGCATCCCGTCAACGAGTTCAACGCGTTGACTGTTGTCCTCCGGCAAGGACAGGACGTCGTCGAGCGACCACGGGCCCACGTGCCTCGGCAGCAGGTAAGCAGCTGGTGCCGCTTCAGCTGGAGCCGCCACTGGGCATCACCTCCGAAAACCGCTCGACGAGTACCAGTGTGGCACGCCGGGCGGATGACTGGCTTGTGCATAGCGCCACGATCGCAGGTCAGACCGACAGCCAAGGGGGGTTTTGACCGTGACCGACCTGAGGTTCACTCGATCAGGTGTTCGAATCCGTGTCATGCTGTTGGAGGTACTCCAAGGACTCTGAAAGGAGGCACGTCTCCCTACAACTGCATACCCGCCATCCCGACAACCACTCGATGACGGGCACTCGGTTCAACACCGTTCAAAGCTCTACCGCGCCACCCGACAACCTGAGGTGAAGCCGTCGCTGCAGAGTCGGCTTCACCGGCACACAAAGCAAAACCGCCCGGCCGAAGGCCGAGCGGTCTCACAGAGAGGAGCCACGAGGAAGGGAGCTCAGACGGCAGCAGGAGCCGAACGCACACCCTTGGCAAGATCAGCGGCCAGCGCACGCACCGCACCATCACCCTCGGCCGCCGCCGACACGAACGCCGAACCGACGATCACGCCGTCCGCGAACCCCGCGATCTCGGCGGCCTGTGCACCGGACCGCACGCCCAGGCCGACACCGACCGGGATCGAGGTGTGCTCACGGACCCGCGCGACGAGCTCGGGAGCGGTGGACGCCACCACGTCACGGGCACCGGTGACGCCCATGACCGCGGTGGCGTACAGGAAGCCGGAGGAGGCGCGCGCGGTCATCGCGATGCGCTCCTCGGTCGACGACGGCGCGACGAGGAACGTCCGGTCCAGGCCGTGCGCCTGGGAAGCCGCCATCCAGTCGTCGGCCTCGTCCGGCACGAGGTCCGGCGTGATCATGCCCAGGCCACCCGCGGCCGCGAGGTCGCGCGCGAACGCGTCCACGCCGTAGCGCAGCACGGGGTTCCAGTACGTCATCACGACCGCACGCCCGCCGGCGTCGGCGACGGAGGCCACCACGTCGAACAGGTCCCGCACGCGGAAGCCCGCGGACAACGCCTGCTCGGCCGCAGCCTGGATCGTCGGGCCGTCCATCACGGGATCGGAGAACGGCAGACCGACCTCGACGAGGTCGCAGCCCGACTCGATCATCGAACGGAGGTAGTCCTTGGAGCCGGAGACCGACGGGTAACCCGCGGGCAGGTAGCCGATCAGAGCGGCCCGCGACTCGGCGCGCGCCGTGGCGAAAACGTCTGCCAGTGACATCAGGCCTGTCCCCCGTCCGCGAGGCCGAAGTACTCCACGGCCGTGTCCATGTCCTTGTCGCCACGACCGGAGAGGTTCACGACCAGCAGGCCGTCCGGGCCGAGCGACGGGCCGAGCTTCAGCGCGCCCGCGAGCGCGTGCGAGGACTCGATCGCCGGGATGATGCCCTCGGTGCGGGACAGCAGCGCGAACGCCTCCATGGCTTCCGCGTCGGTCACCGCGAAGTACTCGGCGCGGCCGATGTCCTTGAGGTGCGAGTGCTCGGGGCCGACGCCGGGGTAGTCGAGACCGGCGGAGATCGAGTGCGCCTCGGTGATCTGGCCGTCCTCGTCCTGCATGACGTACGACATCGCGCCGTGCAGCGAACCGGGCGTGCCGACGGTCAGCGTCGCGCCGTGGCGGCCGCTGTCCAGCCCGGAACCACCGGGCTCGACACCGACCAGCCGCACGTCGGCGTCGTCGATGAAGCCGTGGAAGATGCCGATCGCGTTCGACCCGCCACCGACGCACGCGACGACCGCGTCGGGCAGCCGGCCCGCCTTCTCCAGGATCTGCTCGCGCGCCTCGATGCCGATGACCCGGTGGAAGTCGCGGACCAGCAGCGGGAACGGGTGCGGCCCGGCGGCCGTGCCGAGCAGGTAGTGCGTGTCGTCGACGTTGGTGACCCAGTCGCGCAACGCCTCGTTGATCGCGTCCTTCAGCGTCCGCGAGCCGGACTTCACCGGGATGACCTCGGCGCCGAGCAGCCGCATGCGGGCGACGTTCAGCGCCTGCCGCTCGGTGTCGACCTCACCCATGTAGACGACGCAGTCGAGGCCGAGCAGCGCGCAGGCCGTCGCCGTCGCGACGCCGTGCTGACCGGCGCCAGTTTCGGCGATCACGCGCTTCTTGCCCATGCGCTTGGTCAGCAGCGCCTGGCCGAGCACGTTGTTGATCTTGTGTGAGCCGGTGTGGTTCAGGTCCTCGCGCTTGAGGAACACACGCGTCCCGGCGTGCTCCGCGAACTTCGGCGCCTCCGTCAGCAGCGACGGGCGGCCAGCGAAGTCCTTCAGCAGGCGCTTGAACTCGTTCACGAACTCGGGGTCGATGCGCGCCTTGTCGTACTCGGCGGCCAGCTCGTCCACCGCCGCGATCAGGGCCTCCGGGACGAACCGGCCACCCCACGGGCCGAAGTGGCCACGTGCGTCGGGATCGTGCGGCGTGGGCGTGAACTGGCCCATCGGGTAGCTCCTCTAGCGCAGTTGTCGACCGTGTCTCATCGACTGGGTCGCGGGCACGCGGGGTGCGAGCCTGCGGTCACGAGCTTGTTCACGGCGGCCTTGGGGTCGCCGCTGGTCACGAGGCTTTCACCGACGAGCACCGCGTCAGCGCCCGCCCCCGCGTACGACATCAGGTCGCCGGGCCCGGTCACGCCCGACTCCGCGATCTTGATCGTCTCGAAGGGTAGTCCGGGAGCGATCCTGCCGAAAACGTCTTTATCGACCTCCAGCGTGTGGAGGTTGCGCGCGTTCACCCCGATGACCGTCGCACCGGCTTCGAGAGCGCGGTCGGCCTCCTCGGCGGTGTGCACCTCGACGAGCGCCGTCATGCCGAGCGACTCGACCCGGTCGAGCAGCGACACCAGGGCGTTCTGCTCCAGCGCCGCCACGATCAGCAGCACCAGGTCTGCGCCGTGCATCCGCGCCTCGTGCACCTGGTACGGCGAGACGATGAAGTCCTTGCGCAGCAGGGGGATCCGCACCGCCCGCCGGACGGCGTCGAGATCGGCGAGCGAACCGCCGAACCGGCGCTGCTCGGTCAGCACGCTGATGACCGCCGCGCCACCCGCCTCGTAGGCGGACGCGAGCTCGGCCGGCTCCGGGATCTCCGCCAGCGCACCCTTGGAGGGGCTGCGGCGCTTGACCTCGGCGATGACACCCACGTTCGGCCCGCGCAGCACAGACATCACGTCGAGCGGCGGGGCTGCCTTGGCCGCGCGCTCCTTGACGACGTCGAAGGACAACTTGGCCTCGCGAGCGGCGAGATCCTCACGCACACCTTCGAGGATCGACTCGAGAACCGTCACAGTCTTGCTCCCCTTCCCGCTATGGGGATGCTAACCCCGGCGGAGTAACGCCCCAGCCACCGGGGGTTCAGTGTCCACGCAGCTAGCCGTGGTTGTGCGCGTGTCACATGCGCGAACGCGGATGGATGATCTTCACTCGTCCGAGGAAGGCCCGCCGGGCGCCTTATCGTCGGTCGGATCATCTCCACGCTCCAGTGCGCGCCACATGTCCGTCTCGGGATCCTGTGCGCGGGTCTTCTGCCCGCCCACACCGATCTTCGGCATGCGGGCCCCGAGCACTACCTGAAGCACGCCGGAACCCACCACGAGCACGCCGCCGGCGATCGCGAGCCAGTGCCCGTTGAACGCCGCGGCGACACCCACGACGACCAGCAGCGCACCGAGGATCCGGCGCCCGGGACCGCTGAGTGCCACGGCCGCCGCGACGGAGGCGAGGCTCAGCAGCGCCAGAGGCACGGAACCCGCACCCCAGAAGGCACCGGCCGCGCCCACCAGCAGGAGCGCGGCGATCCACAATGGACGGCTACCGGTCAACGGCGGGCGCCATCGTCTGGGCGGTGGCGATCGCGGCCAGCACCGCGCCCGCCTTGTTCAGGCACTCGTTGTCCTCGGCCAGCGGGTCCGAGTCCGCCACGATGCCGCCACCGGCCTGCACGTAGGCCACCCCACCGCGCACGAGAGCGGTCCGGATGGCGATGGCGGTGTCGGCGTCCCCGGCGAAGTCGAAGTAGCCCACGACGCCGCCGTAGAGGCCGCGACGGGTCGGCTCCAGCTCCTCGATGAGCTCCATCGCGCGCGGCTTGGGCGCACCGGACAGCGTGCCGGCCGGGAAGCAGGCGGCGACCGCGTCGTAGGCCGTCTTGCCCTCGGCCAGCTCGCCGGTCACGGTCGACACGATGTGCATGACGTGGCTGTACCGCTCGACCTTGAAGAAGTCGACGACGTGCACGGAACCCGGCTTGCAGACGCGGCCCAGGTCGTTGCGGCCGAGGTCGACGAGCATCAGGTGCTCGGCGCGCTCCTTGTGGTCGGCGAGGAGGTCCTTCTCGAGCAGGGCGTCCTCCTCCGGGTCCTCGCTGCGCCAGCGGGTGCCCGCGATGGGGTGCGTGGTCGCCCTGCCGTCGCGCACCGTGACCAGCGACTCGGGGCTGGAGCCCACGATGTCGAAGCCTTCGAGGCGCAGCAGGTACATGTACGGGCTGGGGTTGGTCGCGCGCAGCACCCGGTAGATGTCGAGCGCGTCGGCGTCCGTCTCGATCTCGAACCGCTGCGACACGACGACCTGGAACGCCTCGCCTGCCCGGATGGCCTCCTTGGCCTTCTCCACCGCCGCGAAGTGCTCCGCCTGCGAACGACGGCGGCGGAACTGCGGCTTCGGCCGCGAGAACACCGCGGCGGTCGGCGGCGCGGGCGTGTGCAGCGCGACCGTCATCTCGTCGAGGCGGCGCACCGCGTCGTCGTACGCGGCGTCGACGCGCTCGGGTGAGTCGTCCCAGTTGATCGCGTTGGCGATGAGCGTGACGCTGCCCTCGTGGTGGTCGAGCGCGGCCAGGTCGGTCGCGAGCAGCATGACCAGCTCGGGGATCTTCAGGTCGTCCTCGGCGATGACCGGCAGCCGCTCCAGCCGCCGCACCGCGTCGTAGCCGATGTAGCCGACCATGCCACCGGTCAGCGGAGGCAGGCCGGGCAACGGGTCCGTGCGCAGCACCTCGACGGTCTCGCGCAGGGCCTGCAACGGGTCGCCACCATCCGGCAGGCCGACGGGCCGCGTACCCGTCCAGTAGGCCTCACCACCGGTCGCCGTGAGCGCCGCCGAGGACCGCACGCCGATGAACGACCATCGCGACCAAGAGCGCCCGTTCTCCGCCGACTCGAAGAGGAACGTGCCTGGCCGGTCCGCCGCCAGCTTGCGGTACAGACCGACAGGAGTCTCCGCGTCCGCCAGCAGCCTGCGCACCACCGGGATGACCCGGCGGTTCACCGCCAGTTCGCGGAACTCCTCACGCGTTGGGCTCACGGCCCCCAGACCAGCGGCGGCCACAGCCCCGATGACGCTCACCATGCCCGCAATTGTTGCATAAATTCAACATCTGTTGAACTATGGCCCGTGTGGAGCAAGTCAACCAGAAACGGCGTGGCCGCCGCGCCGCGGGCGAGGACACCAGGGCCGCGCTGCTCGCGGCGGCGCGCGAGACGTTCGTCGAGAAGGGCTACGACGGCGCGACGGTCCGCGCGATCGCGGCCAAGGCGGGCGTCGACGCCGCCATGGTCAACCACTGGTTCGGCGGCAAGGAGGGCCTGTTCGCCCAGTCCGTGCTGCAGCTCCCGTTCGATCCGGGCGAGATCCTCAAACGTCTCCTGGACGGCCCCGTCGAAGAGGCCGGCGAGCGCATCATCCGCACCTTCGTCACCGTCTGGGACGCGACCGGCGGCGGCACCTTCGCGGCGCTCATCCGCAGCGTCACCAGTCAGCAGGAGGTCGCGAACGCGCTGAGGTCGTTCTTCATCAACGCGATCTTCAAGAACCTGCTGACGGAGATCGGCGCCGAGCAACGCGACCTGCGCGCGACCCTCTGCGCCACTCAGATGGTCGGGCTCGGCATCGTCCGGTACGTAGTCCACTTCGAACCGCTGGCGTCGGTCGACATCGACACCGTGGTCAGGGCCATCGCCCCGAACCTGCAGCGCTACCTCACGGGAGATCTGGACTAGCGAGCAGCACCGTCGCGTCGAAGCACGTGCGGTCGCCCGTGTGGCACGCGGCGCCCACCTGGTCGACGACCAGCAGCAGCGTGTCGCCGTCGCAGTCGAGCCGCACCTCGTGCACGTACTGCGTGTGACCGGACGTCTCACCCTTCACCCACAGCTGCTGACGGCTGCGCGAGTAGTAGGTGGCGCGGCGGGTGGTCAACGTGCGGTGCAGCGCCTCGTCGTCCATCCACGCCACCATGAGCACCTCGCCGGTGCCGCGCTGCTGGGCGACCGCGCAGACCAGGCCGTCGGGCGTGCGCTTGAGCCTGGCCGACAGGGCGGGATCGAGCGGGCTGCTCAACGGGGACCTCCCAGGTGTTCGCGAGCCGGTCCGGTGTTGAGCAGGACCACTCCGTAGATGTGCACGACGGACAGCACGCCGGACGCGACGCGGGCCCACGCCGGCCCGTCGGCCAGCACGATCACCAGATGCAGCAGCGCGACGAGGATGAGCACGACCATCGCCGGGTAGTGCATGAACCGCAGGCGCAGCAGCAACGCCGCCGCCACCGGGAGTTCGACGAGCGCGATGAACGACGGGAGCTTGAGCACGTCCGCGTCACCGGTTGAGCGCCAGAGGATGAGGCCCACCACGAAGAACACCAGTGCCCCGCCGAACGCGACCGTCGAGGCCACCCGCACCTCGACCGGTGTCATCGCACCACGACGCCGGCCGCGCGCAGGCCGTCCTTGACCTCACCGATGCGGAGCTGCCCGAAGTGGAACACGCTCGCCGCGAGCACGGCGTCCGCACCGGCGGCGACGGCGGGCGGGAAGTGGTCGATCGCGCCGGCGCCACCACTGGCGATCAGCGGCACGTCGACCTCGCGCCGCACCAGCTCGATGAGTTCGAGGTCGAACCCGGCCTTGGTGCCGTCGGCGTCCATCGAGTTGAGCAGGATCTCGCCGACGCCCAGTTCCTGACCGCGAGCGGCCCACTCCACCGCGTCGATGCCGGTGCCGTTGCGCCCGCCGTGGGTGGTGACCTCGAACCCGGTGCCGCCGGGCACGCGCCGCGCGTCGACCGACAGCACGATGCACTGCGCGCCGTAGCGCTCCGAGCACTCGCGCAGCAGTTCGGGACGGGCGATCGCGGCGGTGTTGAGGCTGACCTTGTCCGCTCCCGCGCGCAGCAGCTTGTTCACGTCCTCCGGGCTGCGCACGCCGCCGCCGACGGTGAGCGGGATGAACACCTGCTCCGCCGTGCGGCGGACGACGTCGTACGTCGTCTCGCGGTCACCGCTCGATGCCGTCACGTCGAGGAACGTCAGCTCGTCGGCGCCCTCGGCGTCGTACGCCCTGGCCAGTTCGACGGGGTCGCCCGCGTCGACGAGGTTGGTGAAGTTGACGCCCTTCACCACCCGGCCCCGGTCGACGTCGAGACAGGGGATCACGCGGACAGCCACTGACATGCGCGAAAGCCTACAAGGGGCGGTGGAGGACTACGCTGCGGCGCCATGATCACCGAACTGGGCCGCGGCGAGTACCTGCTGCTGACGACGTTCCGCAAGGACGGCACTCCAGTGCCCACGCCGGTCTGGGTCGCCCCTGGTGACGCCGACGACGTGATCTACGCGTGGAGCGCCAAGGAGACCGGCAAGGTCAAGCGGATCCGGCGCAGCGGTGACGTCGAGATCGGCGCGTGCGACTTCCGCGGCAACCCGAAGGGCGAGTCGGTCAAGGCGCGCGCGAGGCTGCTCGACGACGACGCCAGCGACGACGTCCGTGCGCGCATCGTCAGGAAGTACGGCTTCATGGGCTGGCTGACCATGACCGGCAGCAAGCTGCGCCGGGGCAGGACGGGCACGATCGGCATCGAGATCACCCCGGCGTCAACCTGAGGTTGACCGGGCACTCGGCGTCAACCTAGAGTTGACGCGTGATCCAGTTGACCGACCTCATCGTCAGGGTCGCTCAAGAAGCCGACGACGCCCTCCTGCGCCTCGCGAAGGCCGTGGAGATGAGCGGCCAGCTGAACGAGCTCGGCGACCACCTCATCGGCCATTTCGTCGACGAGGCACGTCGCGGCGGCGCGAGCTGGGCGGAGATCGGCGAGAGCCTCGGCGTCACGAAGCAGGCCGCGCAGAAGCGGTTCGTGCCCAAGGAGTCGCCGGAGCTGTCCAAGCCGTCGATGGAGCGCTACACCCAGCGGTCGCGCCGGGTCATCGCGCTGGCGCGGCACCACGCGCGGTTCAGCGAGCGCATCGGCACCGAGCACCTGCTGCTCGGCCTGCTCGACGAGTCGGGCGGGCTCGCGGCCAAGACCATCGCGAAGCTGGAGTCCGGCGACGGCAGCACCCGCATCGCCGTGCTGCACCGGCTCGACAACGAGGCCAAGCAGCGCCCGGAGAAGCAGCCGTACTCGACGCACTGCAAGAAGTCGCTGGAACTGGCCGTCCGCGAAGCACTGCGGATGGGCCACATGTTCATCGGCACCGAGCACATCCTGCTCGGCGTGCTGCTCGAGGAGGGCGGGACCGCGGCCGACGTGCTGCACTCCACCGGAGTCACGCACGCGGCCGCGGCCGCTCACATCGAAAGTGTCGTCAGCGGATCGCGGCAAGCGCTTCCGGGAGCGTGAAAGCACCGGCGTACAAGGCCTTGCCGATGATCGAGCCCTCCACGCCGTCGCGCGAGAGCTTCGCCAGCGCGACCAGGTCGTCCACAGTGGACACACCGCCGGACGCGATCACCGGGGCGTCGGTGCGGGCGCAGACCTCGCTCAGCAGCTCCAGGTTCGGCCCCGTCAGCGTGCCGTCCTTCGACACGTCCGTCACGACGTAACGGGCGCAGCCGTCGCGGTCGAGCCGGTCGAGGACCTCCCAGAGGTCACCGCCGTCGGAGGTCCAGCCACGACCCTTGACCCGGTGGCCCTGCTCGGTGATGCGGACGTCGAGGCCCACCGCGATCTTCTCGCCGTACGCCGCGATGGCCTTCGCGCACCACTCCGGGTCTTCCAGGGCTGCCGTGCCCAGGTTGACGCGGGCGCAGCCGGTGGCCAGCGCGGCCTCGAGCGACGCGTCGTCGCGGATGCCGCCGGACAGCTCCACCTTCACGTCGAGCTCGCCGACGACGCGGGCGATCAGGTCGCGGTTCGAGCCGCGGCCGAACGCGGCGTCCAGGTCGACGAGATGGATCCACTCCGCTCCGTCGCGCTGCCACTGCAACGCCGCGTCCAGCGGCTCGCCGTAGTTCGTCTCGGTACCGGCTTCGCCCTGCACGAGCCTGACGGCCTTGCCATCAGCCACGTCAACAGCGGGGAGGAGTGTGAACGTCACCCGCTCAGCCTAGCGTCCCCCAGCACGAGCGCGGCCACGCGCTCCTGGGCCTCCGCGGTCCTCGCGAACGTCGCCGGAACAGGCGTGACGAGGAAGCCGACGAAGGCGGGGTACTGCTGCGCGAGCGCGAGGTGCAGGTACTGGGTGCTTTCGAGATCGGCATCGGTGCGGTCCGCGCACGGCGCCTGCGGCGATCCCTCCGGCAGGAGGAACAGCTCCTTGCCGGGAACTCGTTCCGCCAGCTTCGCCATCCTCGCCTCGAGCGCCTCGTAGCCGGCGCAGTACTCGTGGAAGCCGACCCCGTCGGCCTCCGCCGGCGCCTGGAAGGTGTCGTCGACAGCGGGGCCCGCGACGACGAACACGACCTTCTTGCCGGGGAAGCGCTTCTTGATCTGGCGCGCGGTGTCGCCGTCCTTCACCACGAAGCCGTCGACGCCGCCGAGCTGCTCCGCCTGGCTGTCCCCCACCTCGATCAGGTTGAGGTTGCTGTGACCGCGCACCGCGGCCGGGTGAGCGCCGAGGTAGCCGTAGTAGCGCAGGGAGGAGCCGGGCGACCTGCGCAGGTCGTCGGAGTTCAGCGCCTCGATCTTCAGGTCGTCGACGAGACCCGCGGTCGTGGGGCTGCCGGCGCCGAGGTAGACCCACAGCCTGCCGGTCGGGACCTCGGTGCCGAGCGCGATCCTCCGGTGCTCGCCGTTGATCGTGAGGTCGAGGGCGGAACCGGAGAGCTTCAGCGTCACGCCGAACGATCCGCGCGGCTTGACCGACGAGGAGACCACCGGCTTGCCGGGTTGCGAGATCTCCACGCTTCCGTTGGCGCGCAGCACGAAGCCGAGGTCGATGTCCTGATTGGACGGGTGCCCGGTGCTGTTCGCCGAACGGGCGAGCACGATGGACGACCAGCCGTCCGCCGCCGGGGTGAGTTTCGCCGAGATCGCCGGACCGGTGGAGGGCGCGTCGAGGCGCACCGCGGTCGTGGCGCCGCGCATCGACAGCGTTCCCGGCCGCCGCGGATCGTTGACGTGCACTGATCCGCCGGCGACCCGGCTGTAGGTGACGGCGCCGGTGCCCTGGCGCTGTTTGAGGTTGTCGTTCAGGCCGTGGGTGAGCGGCGAGTGAACGGCCCCGTCGAAGTTGTCGCGGAACGGTGCCGGTGCGGCGAGTGCGCCCCCAGGCACAGCAACGGAGGCAGCCATCAGCGCGGCTACCGTCAGCAGTCGTGTGATCACGACAGGGTAGTCAACCAGTTCTTCAGCAGCTGCGCTCCGGCATCGCCGGACTTCTCCGGGTGGAACTGGGTCGCCCACAGCGGCCCGTTCTCGACGGCGGCGACGAACTCGTCACCGGCGTGGTCGGCCCACGTCACCAGCGGCGGCTTGATGTGGTCGGCGGCCTCCAGCTCCCACTTGCGCACGCCGTAGGAGTGCACGAAGTAGAACCGGGTGTCCTTGTCGAGGCCGGCGAAGAGCTGCGAGCCCTCCGGCGCGCGCACCGTGTTCCAGCCCATGTGCGGCACGATCGGCGCTTCGAGCCGCTCGACGGTGCCGGGCCACTCGCCGCAGCCCTCGGTCAGCACGCCGTGTTCGATGCCGCGCTCGAACAGGATCTGCATGCCCACGCAGATGCCGAGCACAGGACGGCCACCGGCGAGGCGCTCGCCGATGATCCGGGCGCCGCGCACGGAGTTCAGGCCCTCCATGCACGCGGCGTACGCGCCGACGCCGGGAACGACCAGGCCGTCGGCCTCGCGCGCGGCCTTCGGGTCCGCCGTCACCTCGACATGGGCGCCGACCCGCTGAAGCGCGCGCTCGGCCGAGCGCAGGTTGCCGGAGCCATAGTCAAGTACGACGACGCGTGCCACGACGACCAGGTTAGTCGGTCGGAGCCGCACCCTGCGTCACCGGTATGACCGGCAACACCGTGTTGATCGCCTTCTTCCGCACGAGCTGCCGCCTCAGCACGACCAGGGCCGTGGCCAGCAAAGCGACGAGCACGGCGCTGATGAGGTAGTAGACGACCGCCGGAATGCTGAACAGGAGCGTGGCCAACGCCGTGAGCACCATCAACGGCAGGAACGCCGCCAACGGCCACATCTGGGTGCGCGGTGGCTCCAGCGACTGCAGCACGCCGTCCGCGCGTCCCTCCTCGGTGAGCTCGGCGACCTGCGCGACCTCGGGCAGTCCCGCAGCGCGGAAGAAGTCGGGGATCGCCTGGTGTGCGTTGTGGAAGTCGCGGATGCGTTCGAGCGGGCCCTTGCGGCTGGCCGGCGGCCACAGCGCGGTGAGCTTGTCGATCGCGTCGTACTGCCACTTCTCCTTCTCGCGCAGGTTGACGAGGCCCGCGGTCGAACGGTCGAAGAGCCTCCCGGCCGGACCCGACTGCTTGGCCTCCGCGGAGAGCGCCAGGACGGCCTCGCGCGAGCCCCACATCGTGGCGCGGCCGAGCGTCGTGGTGAAGAGGTAGAGCAGGGCCGCGGAGTCGTTCCACACGGCCAGCGCGGCGCCGCCCGCGATCTTGCGCACCCTGTTCGTCATGTACGCGGCCTCGCTGAGCTTGGTGCCCGGCGGAGGCAGCAGCACCGTGCCGGACTGCACAGGGACGAGCGCCGCGGGGCCCACGTTGCCGCTGTGCATGGCCTTTTGCAGCTCCGCGGCGTTCAACGGGGTCCAGATCAGCATTCTCACGCGCAACATCATTCCTCGTCGGCCGCGCGGGCCCAGGCCGACATGCCAAGGATGTCGCGTTCGGGGAACGGATCGCGGCGGCGCGAGCGGTGCACGGAGAAGGCGCCGTGTGCGACGGCGAACGGCAGCGCGAGCCCGCCGAGCACGAGCATCACCAACGTGAACGCGTCCGGGAAGACCCCTTCCTCCACGAAGAAGACGAAGACCACGAGCATGGCAAGCGCTGTCCCGACCTGGAGCGCGGCGACCTTCAGCGGGCCACCCGCGGTGAACGGCTTGCCCGGCGCTTCGGCCATGCCGTGCCGTTCGCCGAGGAGCGTTTCCCACCACTTCTTCTCGTGGTGCGGTACCGCGTCGTCGACCTCACCACCGTCGATCTTGACCATCGCGACGGCGTCCGCCGGATAGCCCGCGGCCTCCAGTGCGACCCGCAACGCGCCGAGGCCGTCGATCACGCCGTGTTCGCGCACGGCCTCGACCGCGTCGGTGAGCCAGCTCAAGCCGTCCGGCAGGCCTTTGGGCGGCGCCGGCTCGAAGGAGTCGTCAGGGCCGAAACGCCAGCCGCGGACCGTGCCGTCGAAGTAGACGATCCACGCGGTGCTCTCCGTCCACACCAGACCCACCCGCACACCGTTCACGATGCGCAGGTTGTCCAGCAACGTGCTGGAGGTGTGCGGATCCGGGCCGAGCACGAACGTGCCGTGCGGAACGGGCACGAGCAACCGCGGCCGGGCGAGTCGTCTGCTCAGCGCCGTCCGTGTCGACTCCGGGTCTGATGTGGTCCAGATGACCACACGCGGGGTGTGCACGATCGGGCATCTTGCCTGATCGTGCGCCCCCTCCCCCTGAACTCCCCCTAAACGGCGCGAGAAGGCGCGCCGGTCCAGTCATCCCCCATGACTGCGAACATGTTTCTTCACCCCCTGAAGAAACTCCGCACAGCGCTCCCCAGACCCACCACGTCGAGGTCGTGCGCGGCGTCGTGATCCTCGGCCGTGCCGTAGTTGCGGAGCTCTGCGTGTCGTTTGACGCCTATACAACGCACACGGTGCGGGATTAGTTGCAACGCTTCGGAAATTAGATGAGATGAAGTTCCCTCGAGGTACGGCTCCACCACCATGACGTCGGCGTGGTCGGTCTCCTCCACCGCCTTGCGCAGTCCGTCCGAGTCGAACGGTCGAATCGTGGCCGCATAAAGCACCGTGACGTCGGCGTTTTCCGAGTCGACCGCCTTGAGCACACGGTCGAGCATCGGCCCGACGGCGAGCACCACACCGCGTTTTCCGTGACGCAGCGCGGTGAATCCCTCACCCACCGGATACGCCTGGCTGTTCTCGTGCAGCGAAAGCCTGACGTAGACCCGGTTGTCGTCCTTGAGCGCCTGCCGCAGCAGTGGCGTGACCTCGTCCGGATGTCCGGGCACGTGCACGGTCCAGCCGGGCAGCGTGTCGAACAACGCCACGTCGCCAGGAGACTGGTGCGTGCGCCCCCACACCGGGTCGTCGTAGGACGCGCCGATGCTGACGAACACCGCGCCCACGTCCTGGTGCCCGATGTCGAGCTTGATCTGCTCGTACGGCCGCTCCACGAGGAACGGCGCGTAGCTGTGCACGACCGGCCGCAACCCGGCCAGCGCGAGCCCGCCCGCCACGCCGACCATGGTCTGCTCGCGGATCCCGACGTCCACGACGCGTTCGTTCTCCTGCGGGAACTCGTTGCTGGAGATCACGGCCGTCACCACCGCGATCCGCGGGTCGTTCTCGATCTCCTCGTTGACCGTCTTGATGAAGGCTTGGCGCATCGTCGTCATCAGTGGCTCTTCTCGATCTTGGCGACGACCGCGTACGGGCGGTCGTGCGGCGCGGTCAGTGCGGTGAAGATGGCCTCGTGGTCACGGCCGTCGATCTCGGCGGTCTGCCAGCCCTCGACGGCGAACCTGCTCGCGATACCACCGGGCCAGCCGTACATGGCGGACTGGTTGTCGATCACGATCGCGGTGAGGTTCGCAACCCCGAGCCGTGCCGCCACCGCGATCGCCTCGTGGTTGCTGCCCTCGTCCAGCTCACCGTCGCCGACCAGCACGAACGTGCGCCCCCTGCTCTTGCCGACCCGCTGCCCGATCGCCGTCCCGACCGCGATCGGCAGCCCGTGCCCGAGCGAGCCGCTGCTGATCTCCACACCGTTGACGAGAATCCGGTCGGGGTGCTGGCCGAGCGGGCTGTCCCACGACGTCCACTCGTCCAAAGTGGACTCGTCGATGAAACCCTTCTCCGCCAGCACCGCGTAGTAGGCCATCGGCCCGTGCCCCTTCGAGAGCAGGAACCGGTCGCGGTCAGGGTCGTCGACGGTGGCTGGCGTGACGTTGAGGACGCGGTCGTAGAGGACCCAGAGCACGTCGATCGTGGAGGCTGCCGCCCACTCGTGCTTCTCGTCCCCGGTCATCCTCGCGAAGAGCTCTGGTATCCGTTGCATGCCACCAACTGTTCAACCTCCACCATGCTGGAGGTCAAGCGGCTACCATGATCCCGTGAGCAAGTTGCCGGAAATGCTGACCATCGGCCAGGTGGCCGAACGCAGCGGTGTCCCCCACACAGCCCTGCGCTTCTACGAGGACAGGGGCCTGATCACCTCCGTCCGCACCGCGGGAAACCAGCGCCGCTACCACCGCTCGGTGCTGCGCCGCCTCGCGTTCATCCGCACCGCGCAACGCGTGGGCCTGACCCTCGAGGACGTCCGCGACGCCCTCGCCCAGCTCCCCGACAACCGCACCCCCACGAAGTCCGACTGGGAACGTCTCTCCCGCTCGTGGAAGTCGGAGCTCGACGCCCGCATCGACGCCCTGTACCGGCTGCGCGACCGGCTGACCGGATGCATCGGGTGCGGCTGCCTGTCGCTGCGCAGCTGTGCGTTGCAGAACATCGACGACGAGCAGGCTTCGAACGGGCCGGGGGCGCCGCGGCTCAAGCCTGTGATGGAGGGCGGCACGCTCTGACCTGCCGACGAATCCCCACCTGGCCTGCCGCCTGGCCTTCGCCAAACCTGCCGGCTAACCCCGTCAAACCCGGTCAAACCCGCCGCCCAGCCCCGCCAGAACCCAGCCACGCCGCCCAGTCCCCGCCCAGACCCACCGAACCCGCCACCTGGGGCCCGCCCACCGACGTCTGATCCAGCTGCCGGGCCCCAGATTCCGGCCAAGCCGCGCCGAGCCTCCGCCCAGCGCTCGCCGAACCGGGCCAGGCCCCGCCCGCCCGGTCCTCGTCCAATCCGCCGCCCAACCCGGCTAAACCGCGGCCGAACCCCGCCGCTCAGCCCCGCCAACCCGGCCGGACCCGCTGCCCAGCCCCTTGGCCAAATCCCCCGCCAAACCCGCCGCTCAGCCCCTCGCCAAATCCCCGCCAAACCCGCCGCTCAGCCCCCCGCCAAACCCCGCCGAACCTGCCGCTCGCCCCCTCCAACCCCAGCCAAACCCGGCCGAACCCGCGCTCAGCCCCTCGCAACCCCGCCAAATCCGCCGCCAGCCCGCCGAACCCTGCCGAATCCCGCCTGAACCGCCGCTGCGGCTCCACCCGAACCCCGCCGTCCAGCCTCGCTCAACCCGGCCGCCGGGCCCAAACGCCCTGCCATACCGCGCCACTCAGCCTCGCCCGACGCCCGCCGAACCCGACGCCGAGGCCTTGCCAAGCTCCAATCCACCGCCCTAGCCCGCCGCCAGGAACTCCCGCACCGCGTTCAGGTACCCGTCGGGCTCGTCGACGTGCGCCATGTGCCCCGCCTCCTCCAGCACGACGGCGCGCGCCCGCGGGATCAGCTCCAGCGTGGGCTCGACCAGGTCGACCGGGAACGTCATGTCCTGGCGCCCGTGCAGCAGGAGCACCGGGATGTCGAGCTCGGCGATCCGTTGCGCCGCATCGGGAAGCCGCGGCGACACCAGCGTCCCGGCCAGGAACGGCGCCAGCCACTGGGCGCCGAACCGTACTTCCTCCAGCCGGCGCAGGTAGCCGGGCATCGCCTCGGCGCGCCAGATGTTGGCGGGCGCCGACGCGAACGCCTCTGCTCGCGTACGCTCCTTGGGTGTCAGGTCCTGGCGCTGCCACGGGTCTTCCTGGCGGGCCAGGACCTCGTCGCGTTCCGTCCACCCGGCGAAGGCGTCCGGCGGCAACGGCAACACGCTGCTGCCCGACACGATCAGGCTGCGCACGCGTGACGGATGGGTGATCGCGAAGCGTTGCGCCACCATGCCGCCGTAGGAGTGGCCGAGCACGTCCGCGCGCTCGACGTCGAACGCGTCCAGCACTCGCAGCAGGTCTTGCATCAGGCCGTCCGGGTGGTACTCCTCTTCCGGTACGCGGCCCGACCTTCCGCAGCCGCGCAGGTCTGGCAGCAGCAGGCGGCAGTCCAGCCGTTCCAGGGGGTCGCGCAGGAAGCTGTGGTCCCAGTCGGGGCCGCCGTGGATCGCCAGCAGCGTCCGGTCCGCGGTTCCCTCCTGCCAGGCCACGAAGATCTCCGGCTCTCCTGGCACCAGCCGGTCACGCCACATCCTTTACCTGCCGTTCGTGGTTCAACATCGTCCACCCTTCCTCGATCCCACGTCCGCCCCCGCGTTCCTCATTTCTTGCGGGGCGAAGATGACCATGTTTTCCGGACACCTGACAGACGGCGTCAGGCATGAAATCTGGACAAGCTTCACCCGTTGGAGTGAGGCCTGCCTGCGGCGGCCAGCGCCATCGGCGACCTGCCGACGCGCCCCCTGGTGCTGGCCACACAGGACACCATCGAACCGCAAAATGAGGTGGACGCGCTGTGCTTTGCTGAAGGCCATGGAAGAAGACAGAATGATCCGCTTGTCCAAGCGGATGTCCAAGGCGCTGCGGCACAAGCCCGAGCGCGTCGGGCTCACCCTCGACCCGGCCGGTTGGGTGCCGGTGACCGATCTCCTGGACGCCCTCGGTGTTTCCGAGGAGGAGTTGCGCGAGGTTGTCGACCGCAACGACAAGAAACGCTTCACGATCGACGGCGACCGGATCCGGGCCAACCAGGGGCACAGCGTCGAGGTGGACCTCGGGCTGCCGACGGCTACGCCGCCGGACACGTTGTTCCACGGCACGGTCGCGCAGTTCCTCGACGACATCCTGCGCGACGGGCTGCGGCCGATGTCGCGCCACGACGTGCACCTTTCGCCCGACCGCGAGACTGCGCGCAGGGTCGGCGCGCGCCGTGGCCGGCCGTTGATCCTCACGGTGGACGCCAAGGCGATGAGCGCTGACGGCCACGAGTTCCGGCTCAGCGCCAACGGGGTCTGGCTGACCCGGCACGTTCCCGCGCAGTACCTTTCGGTGCCGTGAAAGAGATCGTCGAGACCGGCTACGACGCGATCGCGCGGACCTATCTCGCCTGGTCAGCGCAGATCGCCGACGATCCGCGCCTGCATTACCTCGACGAGTTCGACAGGCGGCTGGAGTCCGGCGCGAAGGTCCTCGAACTCGGCTGCGGCGCCGGTGTGCCGGTCACGCGGAAGCTCGCCGAACGGCACGACGTGCTCGGCGTCGACCTGTCCCGGCAGCAGCTCGACCTCGCCCGCGCCAACGTGCCCGGCGCGCGGTTCGAGAAGGCCGACATGACTGCGCTCGACTTTCCGGACGGCATCTTCGACGGTATCGCCGCGTTCTACTCGATCCTGCACGTGCCGCGCGCCGAACAGCCTGCGCTCATCGCGAGGATCACGCGCTGGCTGAAGCCCGGCGGGCTGTTCCTGGCCTCGCTCGGCACCGGCACGCCGGACGTCACCGAGACCTGGCTCGGCGTCGAGATGTTCTTCGGCAGCAACACTCCTGCCGAGAACCGTGAGCTCCTCGCCGAGCACATGGAGATCGTCATCGACGACCTGGTGACCATGCACGAACCGGACCCTGCCACGTTCCACTGGGTGCTCGCCCGCAGGTGAGGCGCGGCGCTAGACGAGCCAGAGGACCGCGCCGCCGACCGCTAGCACGAGCAGCACCAGCAGGATGATCGCCATGAACCTGGCGGTCTTCCACGTCGAGTAGACGCCACCGGCCAGAAAGCCCGCGAGGGCCAGCAGGCCGATGACGACGACTTCCTTCGGCATCAGAGCACGCCCTTGGTCGACGGGATGCCGCCGACGCGCGGGTCCGGTTCCACGGCCGCGCGCAGGGCACGCGCGATCGCCTTGTACTCGGCCTCGGCGATGTGGTGCGGGTCGCGGCCGTACTCGACGCGCACGTGCAGCGCGATCTGGGCGTGGAAGGCCAGCGACTCGAACACGTGCCGGTTCAGCACGAACGGGTAGTTGCCGCCGATCACGAACGAGTTGAACTGCTCCGGCTCGCCGCGGTGCACGGTGTACGGGCGGCCGGAGACGTCCACCGCGGCGTGCGCGAGGGTCTCGTCCATCGGGATCCAGCAGTCGCCGAAGCGGCGGATGCCCTTCTTGTCGCCCAGCGCTTCCCGCAGCGCCTGACCCAGCACGATCGCGATGTCCTCGACCGAGTGGTGGGCGTCGATCTCGACATCACCGGTGGCGCGGACGATCAGGTCGAAGCAGCCGTGCACGCCGAACGCGGTGAGCATGTGGTCGTAGAACGGCACGCCGGTGCTGATCTCGACCTTGCCGGTGCCGTCCAGGTCGATCTCGACGTAGACCGACGACTCCTTGGTGGTGCGCTCCACCTTGCCAACGCGACTCACCGGCTGACCTCCTTGCTGGCCGCGAGGAAAGCGTCGTTCTCCTCGGGCGTTCCGATGGTCACCCGCAGGTGACCCGCGATTCCGACGTCCCTGATGAGCACGCCGTGGTCCAAATAGGACTTCCAGACCTCGCGCGCGTTCTCGAACCAGCCGAACAGCACGAAGTTCGCGTCCGAGGGCACGACCTGGAAGCCCATGCCCGTCAACGCCGCCACCACGCGGTCGCGTTCGGCGGCCAGCTTCGCCACCGAGCCCAGCGTCTCGGCGGCGTGCCGCAGCGACGCCCGCGCGGCCGCCTGCGTCAACTGCGACAGGTGGTACGGCAACCGCACCAGCTGCAGAGCATCGACCACGGCCGGCGCGGCGGCGAGATAGCCCAGCCGCCCGCCCGCGAACGCGAAGGCCTTCGACATCGTGCGCGAGACGATCAGCCGCGAGCCGTACTCGTCCAGCAGCCCGATCGCGCTCTCCTGCGACGAGAACTCCGCGTACGCCTCGTCCACGACGATCATGCCCGAGGTGGACGCGATCAGCAGGCGCAGGTCCTCCAGCGGGATCGACTGCCCGGTCGGGTTGTTCGGCGACGTCACGAACACGACGTCCGGCCGCGTCTCGGCGATCACCGCCGCGGCCTTCTCCACGTCCAGCGAGAAGTCGGGACGGCGCGGCGTCGGCGACCACTCCGTGCGCGTGCCGGCGGCGATGATCGGGTGCATCGAGTACGACGGCTCGAAGCCCAGCGCCGTCCGCCCCGGCCCGCCGAACGCCTGCAGGATCTGCTGGAGGATCTCGTTGGACCCGTTGGCGGCCCACACGTTCTCGGCGGTGAGCGTGACCGACGTCGACTCGGTCAGGTACGCCGCCAGGTCCTCGCGCAACGCCACCGCGTCCCGGTCCGGGTACCGGTGCAGCTCACCGGCGATCTCCGCCACCGCGGCGACCACGTCAGCGGCCAGCGCATCAGTCGGCGCGTACGGGTTCTCGTTGGTGTTCAAGCGGTACGGCACGTCGAGCTGCGGCGCACCGTAGGGCGTGCGACCTCGCAGATCCTCGCGCAGGGGCAGATCGGACAGCTCCACCCGCGCGCCGACGACTGGCTTCATCGAGCGAACCTCGCTGTGACGGCCTGCCCGTGCGCGGGCAGGTCTTCGGCGTTGGCAAGCACGACGACCTTGTCCGCGACCTCGCGCAGTGCTTCCCGGGAGTAGTCGATCACGTGGATGCCGCGCAGGAACGTCTGCACGGACAACCCGGACGAGTGCCGCGCGCAGCCACCCGTGGGCAGCACGTGGTTCGAGCCGGCGCAGTAGTCGCCGAGCGACACCGGCGAGTACGCGCCCACGAAGATCGCGCCGGCGGACCGGATCCGCCCCGCCACCTCGTGCGCATCCCGAGTCTGGATCTCCAGGTGCTCGGCGGCGTAGGCGTTGACGACCCGGACTCCTTCGTCCACAGAGGACACCAGGACGCACCCGGACTGCTTGCCGCCCAGCGCCGTGCGGATCCGCTCGACGTGCTTGGTGGCACCGATCTGGCGCTCCAGCTCGACGTCCACGGCGTCGGCCAGTTCGACGGAGTCGGTCACGAGCACCGACGCCGCGAGCGGGTCGTGCTCGGCCTGGCTGATCAGATCGGCTGCCACGTGCGCCGGGTCGGCGGTCGAGTCGGCGAGGATCGCGATCTCGGTGGGCCCCGCCTCCGCGTCGATGCCGATCAGACCGCGCAGCAGCCGCTTGGCCGCAGCCACGTAGATGTTGCCGGGACCGGTGACGACGTCGACAGGAGCCAGCTCACCGCCGTCGGTGTCCACGCCGCCGTACGCCATCAGCGCCTGCGCCTGCGCGCCGCCCACGGCCCACACCTCGTCGACGCCGAGCAGCGCGGCGGCCGCCAGGATCGCCGGGTGCGGCAGGCCACCGAACTCGGCCTGCGGCGGCGAGCACACCACCAGCGACTCGACACCGGCGATCTGCGCGGGCACGACGTTCATGACCACGGTCGACGGGTACATGGCCAGACCACCCGGCGCGTAAAGACCGACGCGCGCGACCGGCACCCACTTCTCCGTGACGGTGCCGCCGGGCACGACCTGCGTCGTCGTGTCGGTGCGGCGCTGGTCTGCGTGCACGCGGCGGGTGCGCGTGATCACCTCTTCCAGCGCCTCGCGCACGGCCGGGTCCAGCGAGGACAAAGCGGACGAAATCGCCGAAGCGGGCACACGGACAGAAGCGGGACGAACGCCGTCGAACTTCTCCGTGTACTCGAGAACCGCCTCGACGCCACGAGCCGCGACCGCGTCCACGATCGGACGCACCTGATGCAGCGCGACGTCCACGTCCATCTCGGCGCGCGGCACGGCGGCGCGCAGCTGAGCGGGAGTCGTGGTGCGACCTCGCAGGTCGATGCGGCTGAGCATGCCTTACAGGGTAGTTCCTGCCGAATTCTGTCAACGGTCAGCCCGCTAACGGCGCTACCTCTGCCTGTTACCGCACGGCCACGCTCGGTTGCGCACCACTCCGTCGCAAACCCCTGCTGATGATGGAGGAAAGATGTTCAGCAAGAGCCGCGGCAAGATCGCCGCAGTGCTCGCAATCTGCCTGCCCGTGCTGGTCGCGGGCATGGCGACACCCAGTGCCGCCGACTCCGGCCGCTATCTGCTCGAAGTCACCGCGAACACCTCGGCCGAACGCACCCAGATCGCCGAGATCGGTGTCGACGTGCTCGGTGCGACCAAGCTCACCACGGTCTCGGTGGTCGCGGACAAGTCCCAGTACAAGGCCCTGCAGGCGACCGGTCTGCCGATCAAGTACGTCGGCGACTTCGAGCAGCAGCTCAAGAGCCTCGGCAAGGTCGACTTCAAGGACCCGCAGCCCGGTCAGGTCGGCACCCAGGACTTCCCGTCCGGCTACACCGGCTACCACAACTTCGCGGAGATGACCGCGGAGCTGCAGCAGACGGTCCGCGACCACCCGAGCCTCACGAGCATGCGCAGCATCGGCAAGAGCTTCCAGAACCGGGACATCTGGGCACTCAAGCTCAGCGACAACGTGGCCTCCGACGAGAGCGAGCCGGAGGTGCTGTTCGTCTGCGGCCAGCACGCCCGTGAGCACCTGACCGTCGAGCAGTGCCTGCAGATCATCAAGCGCTACACCGACAACTACGCCACCCCGGCGATCAAGAACCTGGTCGACAGCCGCGAGGTCTGGATCGTCCCGATGATGAACCCGGACGGCGCCGAGTACGACATCGCGACCGGCTCGTTCCGCGGCTGGCGCAAGAACCGCCAGGGCAACGGCACCGACCTCAACCGCAACTGGGGTTACAAGTGGGGCTGCTGCGGCGGCTCGAGCGGCAGCTCGACGTCGGACACCTACCGCGGCACCGCGGCGTTCTCCGCGCCGGAGACCGCCCGCATCCGCGACTTCGTGAACTCGCGCGTGGTCGGTGGCACCCAGCAGATCAAGACGTTCATCGACTTCCACTCGTTCTCGGAGCTCGTGCTGTGGCCGTACGGCTACACCAAGGCGGACACCGACACCGGCCTCAACGCGGACGAGGCGCGCGCGTTCCAGACGCTCGGCCGGCAGATGGCCGCCACCAACGGCTACACGCCGGAGCAGGCGAGCGACCTGTACATCACCGACGGCACCAGCGACGACTGGATGTGGGGCCAGCACAAGATCTGGGCCTACACCTTCGAGCTGTACCCGAGCAGCGGCGGCCTCAACGGCTTCTACCCGCGCGACACGGTCATCGCGGCGCAGACCGCCCGCAACGACCGTGCCGTCGACCTGTTCCTGAGCTACTCCGACTGCGTGAAGCGGGTCATCGGGCAATCCTGCTGATCCGTTCCAGCGCCTGACCGATCTCCTCAGGAGTGACGAAGTAGTGCGGGGAGGCCCGCACTACTTCGTCCAGGCCACGCCTCGTCATGTCGATCCGCGTCGAGCCGGCCTGCGACACGGTGACCGCCACGCCGAGGTCCCACAGCCGGTCCTTCAGCTCCAGCGCCGGCACCCGATCCGACGTGAAGGTGACGATGCCCGACTGTCGCACGCCGAGATCGCGCACGGTGATGCCGGGAATGGCCCGCAGACCCTCCCGCAAACGCTTGGCACGGTCGGCGACCTCGGCTTCGATGACGTCGAGGCCCATCTCCAGCGCGTAGCGCGCGGCCGCGATCAGGCCGAGCCGGTCGGCGATGCTGCACTCCCACAGCTCGAACACCCGAGCGTCGTCACGCAGCCGGTACTCCAGGGGCCCGGTCCACTCGCCGCTGTGCAGGTCCACCAGACGTGGGTGGAGCCTTTCGCGCACCTCGTCGCGCACGACCAGAGCGCCCGTACCGCGCGGTCCGCGCAGCCACTTGCGGCCGGTGCACGCCAGCATGTCGTACTCGAGCCCGCGCAGGTCGAGCTGCCCCGTCGACTGACAGGCGTCGAGCAACACCAGCGCACCGACCTCGTGGGCCGCCGCAGTCACTTCATTCACGGGGTTGACCAAGCCGCCGTTCGTCGGCACGTGGACGAGCGAGATCAGCTTGACCCGGTTGTCAAGGTGCAGAGCGTCGAGATCGACCTGGCCGTGGATGTCGGAAGGAACGACCTCGACGATCGCCCCGGTCTCCGCCGCTCGGCGCAGAACCGGGATCGCATTGCCACCGTATTCGGCCTCGGTGACAAGAATTCTGTCTCCGGCTTCCAGTGGCACCGCGTCGAACGCCGCCAACCATGATCGAGTTGCACTGTCCGTGAACGCGACCTCGGACGGGTGACACCCGAAGAACTCGGCGAGGACGCCGTAGCCCGCCTCCAGGTCGTCTCGGCGTTCGGCGGCGGCACGGTAGCCACCGATCTCGGTTTCCCGTTTCAGATGGCCGATCACCTCGTCCACAACCGGGGCTGGCGGGATCGACGAACCGGCGCTGTCCAAGAAGATCAGGTCGCTCACTCGCACAACTGTGCCACCATCAGGTGCATGGGGGTTCGCTCGTTCGGGTACAGCGCGCAAGTCCGGCCGTTCTTGTGGGTGTTCCTCGTGCTGACGCCGTTGGAGATCCTGCTCGTCGACCTGCTGGTGCCGTGGTTCTGGCTGCGGGCCGTGCTGCTCGTGTTCGGGTTGCTGAGCGGATTGTTGCTCGGCTGGATGCTGTGGATGCTCTACAAGTTCAAGCACGAGATCGACGACGAGCACCTGTGGCTGCGGTACGCGCGCGAGTTCGAGTACCGGATTCCGCTGGCGGCCATCGAAAGCGTCACGCAGGGCATGACCAGCCGGTCGCTCAACAAGACGCGGTCCGTTGTGGACGGAACGCTCGTGCTGGAGATCTCCAACTCCACCAACGTCTCCGTGCGGTTGAACAAGCCGCAGGAGATCGATCTCGGCCGGCGCGGCGTGCACGAGGTGACGAAGATCGAGTTCTGGACCGACAGCCCCGACGAGATGGTGCGCGCGCTGCGGAAATAGGCTCCGCCACATGGTGGAGATCCCCTACGGCAAGCGCATGAGGCCGCGGTACTGGCGGTTCCTGATCATCACGGCGGTCGGGGTCGCGTTGGTCGCGTTCGCCCTGGACATCCCGTGGTTGCTCATCACGCTGATCGTGCTCGGCGTGCTGAACACCATCGTCTGCGCGGGCGCTCTCTACGTGCTGCACCGCCAGCCGCACACCGTCACCGACGACGAGCTGCGACTTCGTCAGCTGGGGTTCTTCGACTGGCGCATCCCGACCGCGGACCTCGGCGCCGCGCAGGTCACCGAGCGCATCCACAAGGGGCAGCGCAGCGTCGAGGTGATCGGCGACGCGCTCGTCATCCAGTCGCTGACCAAGACCAACGTGTCCGTGCCGTTCCGCGAGCCGCAGCTCGTGGACCTCGGCAAGACCGGCGCGCGGCGGGTGAAGCGCGTCGAGTTCTGGGCGGACGACCCGGAACGCGCCGTCCGCGAGATCAACTCCAGGACTACTTAGGTTCCCACTTGTCGAGGTTCCACCACGGGCCCCAGGCGAGCGCGCCGTAGGAGTTCGGGTCGACCACGGCCTGGTAGCCGTTCCACGAGTCGCGCATGACGTACGCGTGCTCGGGGAAGACCAGCACGGCCATCGACGGCACCGCGATGAACGCCTGCTGGAAGAGCTTGTACGCCACCGCCCGTTGCGCCGGGTCGATGAGCTTGCGACCGTTCTCCAGCGCCGCGTCGGCGGCCGGGCTGCCCTGGCCGCGCAGGTCGTAGAGCATCAGGTCCGGGTCGAACGGGGAGCCCTCGCCGTAGAGCAGCGCGTCCTGGCCCATGCGCGGCCGGATCGCCTCCCACGACAGCCCGGCGAGCTGCACGTCCACGCCGACGGCCTTGGCATCCGCCGCGAACGCCGTGGCGAGGTCTGCGCGCAGGTCGTCGCCGAGCGGGTACATCAGCGTGAACCGGGCGGGCACACCTTCCCTGACGCGGATTCCGTCCGCGCCGGCGACCCAGCCCGCCGCGTCGAGCTGCCGGGCGGCCTCGGTCTTGTCGAAGCGGAACTTGGCGGTCGGGTCGAACTCCTCCGCCAGCGCGTCCGGCACCGGCGTGTAGGCGATCGTGCCCTTGCCGTCGAGGAGGCTGTCGATCATGCCCTGGCGGTTCGCGGCGTAGTTGAGCGCGAGGCGGATGCCGGCGTTGCCCGTCACCGGGTTCGCCGCGGGCAGCCGCACGGCGCGGTAGTCGGCGCTGCGGTGGTACTGGACGAGCAGCCCGGACCTGCCGGAGAACTGCCCCGCGATCTTGGGCGGCAGGACGGTGCCGTCGAACTCGCCGTCCTGCATGCGGCGGGCGCGCTGGTTGTCGTCGGTGACGAACACGACGGTCAGCTTCTTGATCTTGGGCGCACCGTCGAAGTAGCTCTCGTTGGCGTCCAGCAGCAGCCGGTCGCCCTTCTTCCACTCGGTGACCTTGTACGGGCCGGTGCCGACGGGCTGGCCGTTCGGGTTGGCCTGCTCGCTCGGGAGGATGCCCAGCACCAGCAGGTGCGGGAAGGCGGCGTGCTGCTGGTTGAGGGTGAAGCGGACCGAGGAGGGGGTGACCTGCTCGACGCTCTTGAGCGTGCTGAACCTGTCCTTGACCGGGTTCTGCAGCGCCGCGGTGTAGGTGGCGACGACGTCCTCGGCGCCGAACACGCTGCCGTCGGTGAACTTCACGTCACCGCGCAGCTTCACCGTCCAGCTCAGCCCGTCCGCAGCCGGTTCCGGCAGGTCGGCGGCGAGCTGCGGCTTGAGCGACCCGTCCTGGCGGTGCTCGACGAGCCCGTCGTAGATCTTCGACACGCCCTGCGCGCCGTAGCCGAGCAACGGGTTCAGCGTGGCCGGCTCGTCGCGGTCGGCGAGCACGATCGACGTGCCGTTCGAGCCACCGTCCGGGCGGGGCGGCGCGGTCTCGGTGCAGCCCGCGACGGCCAGCAACACGACGAGAAGCAGTGGGAAACGCACGGTTCCGGACCCTACAGTGATCCTCATGCGCATCGCTGTGAGCCAGATCAGCTCGACGACGGACCCCCGGTCCAACCTGGAGCTCGTCCGCGACGCGGTGCGCCGGGCCGACGGCGCGCGGGTCGTCCTGCTGCCCGAGGCGACGATGTGCCGCTTCGGAGTGCCGCTCGGTCCCGTCGCGGAGCCGCTGGACGGTCCGTGGGCTTCCGCGGTGCACGAGATCGCCGCTTCGCACGACGTCGTGGTGGTGGCGGGCATGTTCACGCCGTCCGGCGACCGCGTGACGAACACGATGCTGGTGACCGGGCCCGGCATCCACCTCGGCTACGACAAGATCCACCTGTTCGACGCGTTCGGGTTCCAGGAGTCGCGCACGGTCGCCCCCGGTTCGTCACCCGTCGTCTTCGAACTGGACGGCGTCACATTGGGCGTCGCCACCTGCTACGACATCCGCTTCCCAGAACTGTTCCGCGCGCTGGCGGACAAGGGCGCGTCGGCGGTGCTCGTCGGGGCGTCGTGGGGTGCAGGGCCGGGCAAGAAGGAGCAGTGGGAACTGCTGGTGCGCGCGCGTGCCCTGGACTGCACGTCCTGGGTGGTGGCGTGCGGGCAGGCCTACCCCGGCGACCTGGGCTCGTCCGCGCCGACCGGGATCGGCTACTCCACGGTCGCGGACCCGTTCGGCAACGTGGCTCTGCAGCTGTCCGACAAGCCGGAGGTCGCGGTCGCGGAAATTGATCCGGGCGCAACGGAACAAGCACGCTCGGTACTGCCGGTGCTGGCGAACCGACGGCTACGTTGATCTCATGCGCATCGTTTCGGCCGTGGTGGCCGCTTTGCTGTTGTTCTCCGGCGTCGCCTCGGCCACGCCTTCGCGCGGGGTGACGGCGCGCGAGATCGCCAAGTGGTCGGCCGCAGGCAACGACTACGTCATCCGCGAGATCACCGTCGCCGCCGGTGGCAGCACCGGCTGGCACCACCACGACGGCACTCTGTACGCCGTCGTCAAGAAGGACGTGCTGACGCGGACCATGTCCGACTGCACCACCTCGTTCGTGCACCACCGCGGTGACACGGTGATCGAGGAGCCCCATCACGTGCACATCGGGCGCAACCTCGGTACCGAGCCGATGGTGTTGCAGGTGCTGTACGTGAACCCGGCCGGCACACCGCTGTCGCGCGACGAGCCGAATCCGGGTTGTTCGTTCGAGTGAGCTTGACCTCCAGCCAGGTCGAGATCACAGGATCTGGGGCATGACTCTTCCCGTCCTGCCCCAGTTCGTCCGCAGCCGCACCGACCTCGACGGCTACCGGCTCTACCGCCGCAGCTACCCGAGCCGCGGACGCCAGGTCGGTTGCGTCGTGCTCGTCACGGTCGACACCGAGGACGAGGCCACCGCACGGGCGTGGGTCGACTCGGTGTTCGTGGCGCTGGCCAGCGAGCCGAACCCGCATCCCGGCGGCATCACCGCCGCCTTTCACATCCGTGACGACGGCAAGCGCGTCATCAACTACGCGGAATGGGTCAGCGCGCAGGATCACGTCGACGCCGTGTCGGGCGGCAACGGTGTGGGCTCACGCACCGCGGACTGGCGCCGGGTGCAGAACTTTCCCGGCGTCCAGCACGTCAGCGTGGAGCGGTACCAGCCGCTAGCGAAGGTCCAGGCCGAGGTCGAGTGACGGGCTGGAGTGCGTGAGGCCACCGACCGCGAGGTAGTCCACCCCGGTCTCGGCATACCGGCGGGCCACGTCCAGCGTCAGCCCGCCGGACGCCTCCAGCTTCACCTTCTCCGGCCTCCTGGCAACCGCCTCGGCGCACTGCTCCGGCGTGAAGTTGTCCAGCAGCACCAGTTCCGCACCCTCGGCGATCGCCTCGTCGAGCTGCTCCAGGCTGTCGACCTCGACCTCCATCAGCAGCTCCGGCGCGTGCGCACGAGCGGCTCGGATCGCGGCGCCCACCGAACCCGCCGCGGCGACGTGGTTGTCCTTGATCAGGATCGCGTCGCCGAGGCCCATGCGGTGGTTCACGCCGCCGCCGCAGCGGACGGCGTACTTCTGCAGCAAACGCAAGCCCGGCAGCGTCTTGCGGGAGTCGCGGACGAAGGCGCCGGTGCCCTCGACGGCATCGACCCAGCGCGCCGTCTGAGTGGCGATGCCGGACAGGTGGCAGATCAGGTTGAGCGCGGTGCGTTCGACGGTGAGCAGGCCTCGGGTCGGGCCGGTCAGCACCAGCGCGGGCTCGCCGGGTACCGCCTTGTCGCCGTCGGCGGCCTCGGACAGCACCTCGACCTCGGGCAGGTAGCGCTGGAAGGCCGCGCGTGCAATGGAAACGCCGCACAGCACGCCGCCGGAACGAGGCGTGATCTCGGCGGTCGCCACCGCCTTCTCCGGCACGGTCGCCAGGGTGGTGGCGTCCAGGCCGTAGCGGAGGTCCTCTTCCAGGGCGAGCTGGATGACCCGGTTCGCGTCGTCCCAGTCGATGGTCATGCGACACCCTCCGCCAGAACAGGATCGGCCAGCACGGGCTGACCGGTCGGGGTGAGCCGGACGAGCTGGCTGCGTTGCCACGAGCCGGAACGCTCGACGTGGTCGGTGCGGACGTGGCAGCCGCGCGACTCGGTGCGTTCGGCGGCGGCGGCGATCAGGGCGCGGGCGGCCAGGGTCAGTGCCGCGTCCTCGACCAGTTCGCGCGACTCCAGCTGCTTGTCCACAGTGGACACATCGAGCACCGAGCCGACGACGGCCAGGCCCTCGGCGTCGCGGCCGATCGCGGCGTAGCGCGACATCACGCGCTGGAGCAGGTCGCGGTCGGCGACCGGGGCCGTGGGCAGGGAGACGTCGGACGCACGAGCCGGTGCGATCAGACCCAGCGCCAGGTCGGACGCCACGGCCTCGGCGGCGCGCGTACCGCAGACCAGGCCTTCGAGCAGGCTGTTGGACGCCAGGCGGTTCGCGCCGTGCAGGCCCGTGCGAGCGACCTCGCCGACGGCGTACAGACCGGTGACGCCGGTGCGGCCGTCGACGGACGAAACCACGCCACCGCAGGCGAAGTGGGCAGCGGGAGCGACGGGAATCGGGTCCACCGCCGGGTCGACGCCCACGGACACGCAGGCCGCGTAGACGGTCGGGAAGCGGGAAGCCATGTCGTGCAACGACGTCGCGTCCAGGAAGACGTGGTCGTCGACGCCACCGGGCTCCTGAGCCATGTGCCGGGTGATCGCGGCCGCCACGACGTCGCGCGGGGCAAGATCCTCCAGCGGGTGCACGCCCTTCATCACGCGGGCGCCGGTCGCGTCGACCAGCACGGCACCCTCGCCGCGCACGGCTTCGGTGACGAGCGGGCAGCGGCCACGTGCGCCGCGGCCCGTGTACAGCACGGTCGGGTGGAACTGGATGAACTCGACGTCCGCAGCCAGGGCACCGGCGCGCAACGCGAGGGCGAGGCCGTCACCCGTTGCGACAGAAGGGTTCGAGGTCGCCTGGTACATCTGGCCGATGCCCCCGGTCGCCAGCAGCACGGCCGGCGCGGTCAGGACACCGGGCACGCCGTTGCCGTCGAGCACCAGCAGTCCGCCCACAGCACCCAACGGCGTCTTCACCGTGTCGACCGCGACGTGATTCTCCAGCAGGGGAACCCGTCCGTCCACAGTGGCCTTGAGCAGCGCGCGTTCGACCTCGGCGCCGGTCGCGTCACCGCCGGCGTGCACGACGCGGAACGCGCTGTGGCCGCCTTCGCGGGTCCGCTCCAGCAGGCCGTCGGGCTTGGCGTCGAACACCGCACCGCGTTCCCGCAGCCGGGCCACCGCCGCCGGCCCGTCCGAGATGATCGCCGAGACCGCGGCCTCGTCGCAGAGGCCCGCGCCCGCCGTCAGCGTGTCCTCGATGTGCCGCGCGACCGAGTCGCCGGGGTCGTGCTGGTCCTCCATGACCACCGCGACGCCGCCCTGGGCCCAGCGGGTGTTGCCGTCGTCGCCCGCCGCCTTCGTGACGACGAGGACCCGCAACCCCAGCTCACGGGCACGCAGCGCGGCGGTCAGGCCCGCCACGCCCGTGCCGGCCACGATCAGGTCGGCCCGCGCCTCCCAGCGCGCGGCCATCACTCACCGCCGCCGGGCTTGCCGATCTCGATCATCCGCTGCACCGCGCCCTGGGCACGACGAGCGGTCTCCAGGTCCACGTGCACCTCGTCCAGCCCGTCGCGCACGCAACGCAGCAGCGCGGCCGGGGTGATCATCTTCATGTAGGTGCAGGACGCGCGGTCGTTGACGGCGCGGAAGTCGATCTCGGGGGCCGCCTTGCGCAGCTGGTGCAGCATGCCGACCTCGGTCGCGACGAGCACCTTGCGGGCGTTCGTCGACCGCGCGGCGGTGATCATGTCGCCGGTCGAGAGGATCTTGACCTTCTCCGACGGCACGATGCCCTCGCCCGACAGGTACAGCGCCGACGTCGCGCAGCCGCACTCCGGGTGGATGAACAGGTCGGCGTCGGGGTTCGCGGCGGCGCGCTCGGCCAGCTCGGGACCGTTGATGCCGGCGTGGACGTGGCACTCGCCCGCCCAGATGTGCAGGTTCTCGCGGCCGGTCTCACGCTTGACGTGCGCGCCCAGGAACTGGTCCGGGCAGAACAGCACCTCGCGGTCGGCCGGGATCGAGCGCACCACGTCGACGGCGTTGGACGACGTGCAGCAGATGTCCGTCTCCGCCTTCACCTCGGCCGTGGTGTTCACATAGGACACGACGACCGCGCCGGGGTGCTGCGCCTTCCACTCGCGCAGCTGCGCGCCGGTGATGGAGTCGGCGAGCGAGCAGCCCGCGCGCTCGTCCGGGATGAGCACGGTCTTCTCGGGCGCCAGGATCTTCGCCGTCTCGGCCATGAAGTGGACGCCGCAGAAGATGATGGTCTGCGCGTCGGACTGGGCCGCGATGCGGGAAAGCGCCAGCGAGTCGCCGGTGTGGTGGGCGATGTCCTGGATCTCGGGCAGCTGGTAGTTGTGCGCCAGGATGACGGCGTCACGTTCCTTCGCGAGCCGCAACACCTCGTCGCGCCACGCGGCGTCCGGCTCGACGCCACCGAACACACCTGACGCGGTTCGCTCCACAGTTGCGGTAGCGACCATGACTGCCTCCTCGGTCCAGGGTTTTCGCCTACTGGTCGAAAACGTCGCCGATAGTATCAGCCGAGTGGCGGGCGTGGGACACGAAGTTCTGGCAGCTGTGCTGCGGGTGAGAGGTGCGTCACTCCAGGTCATGCTGTGGGAGCGCGCACGGGAGCCGCACGCTCACCGCTGGTCGCTGCCGGGTGGCGGCCTGCGGGCGGACGAGGACGTGGAGACCTCCATCCGCCGTCAGCTGGCCGAAAAAGTCGATGTGCGACAACTGTCACACGTCGAGCAGCTCGCGGTCTTCAGCGCCCCGGACCGCGTGCCGGCGCCCCGCGTCGTCGCGACGGCGTTCCTCGGACTGGTCCCCTCGGACGTCGATCCGGAGGTTCCGGCGGACACCGAGTGGCACTGCGTGGACACGCTCCCCCTGATGGCGTTCGACCACGCCGCGATCGTGCATCGAGCACGGCACCGGCTCGCCGCGAAGCTGTCGTACACGAACCTCGGCTTCGCCTTGGCACCACCGGAGTTCACCATCTCCCTGCTGCGCGACCACTACTCCGCCGCGCTGGGCTACCGGGTGTCCGCGACGAACCTCCAGCGGGTCCTGTCACGCCGGATGCTGCTGGAACCGACAGGTGGCACCGCTCCCCCCGGCCCGTCCGGAGGCCGCCCCGCCGCCCTCTTCCGGTTCAGCGCCAAGGGAATCAAGGTGACCGATCCGTTCGCCGTGCTGAGGCCGCCCGGATCCGGCCGTCCGGCGGGCGGGAGTGGCACCCCGTAACGTGGACGCGTGGCCGAGACGCTTCCGCTCTTCCCCCTGGGCACGGTGCTGTTGCCGGGGGCGTCTTTGCCGCTGCACATCTTCGAGCCGCGCTACCGCCAGCTCGTCGTCGACCTGATGACGGGCTCGCTGTTCGGCCGCACGTTCGGTGTCGTGTGCATCAAGGAGGGCTGGGAGGTGGGCGCCGACAACGTGCGCTCCCTGCAGGACATCGGCTGCTCGGCCGACCTGCTGGACGCCCGGCCGCTGCCGGAGGGCCGGTTCGACATCGTCACGCGCGGCGTGAAGCGGTTCCGCCTGCTCGACGTCGACTCGACGACCGCGCCCTACCTGCTCGCCCACGTCGACTACCTGGACGACGCCCCCGTGCCCGAGGCGGCACTGGAGGTCGTGCCGATCCTGGAACGCGGGGCCCGCGCGGCCCACGAGCGGTACTGCGGGGCCGCCTGGCACCGCGAGGACTGGTCCTCGCCCGCGGAGGACGTCGACCTGGGCGCGCTGTCGTACCTGCTGGCGGCGGACTGCCTGCTGCCGGTGGAGGATCGGCAGCGGTTGCTGGAGGAACGGTCGCCGGCACGGCGCCTGCGGCTGGTCCGGCGGATGCTGCACCGGGAGACCGGGATTCTGAGCGCGTTGAAGGCGGTTCCAGTACCGCTCACCGAGTTCGGGCACGTGCCGAACCCGAACTAGGCGCCGAGGAAGCCTTTGAGCGCGGGAACGAGCAGCCGGGGGCTCTCAGTCGCGCTGAAGTGATGGGCTCGGTCGACGAGGATCTTCTCGGCGTGCGGCAGCAGATCGGCGAGCGCGTACAGGCCGCCCGTGAGGTAGCTCGGCGACCAGGTGCCGCCGATCAGCAGCACGTGGCCGCGCAACGCCCCGAAGCGCGTGAGGTTCGCGCTGCCCTCCTCCACGATTCGGAGGTCGTGGCGCACGGTCGGCAGACCCTCCAAAAGGTCCTTCCCCTCCTCTGCCACCATCTTGCGGACCGCCCTGACGAGGACCCAGCGCGGCGCCAGCCGCAGCATGACCCGCAGCCAGAGCGGCCCGAGCCCGAGCCCCTTGGTGATCGTGACCACCGCCTCGGGATGCCGTCCCGCCTCCACCTCCTGCTCGAACCGTGCGAGCACCCCGCCCTTGTGCTTCGCCAGGTCGATCGGCGGCTCGTAGGCGACGACGTGGGTGATGCCGGGCAACCGCAGGGTCGCTTCCAGCGCGATCACCGCACCGGAGCTGACGCCGAGCAACCGCTGGGCACCGGTGGCGTCCAGGACAGCCCTGACGTCCTCGACCTCGGTGCGAAGACCGTGGCCCGCCCGGTGCGGCCCGCTCTCACCGCGGCCCCGGCGGTCGAGGACGTGGACGGTGAAGTCGTTCGCGAGCGCTTCCGCCAGCTCCCGGAAGTCGCCTGCGCCCTCCATCGGGCCGGGGATGACGAGCACACCAGGGCCTCTGCCCGTGGTCCGGCAACCGATGGTGGTGCCGTCCACCGAGGTGATCATCGTGGTTCCCCTTTGGTCCATGCTCTCCGAACGCCTGCACCCGGACGGATTGTTGAGCCGCGTTCGCCTCAGGTCCATCAAGACCAGCCTGGAGCAACGGTCGTCGGATCGTTGAATTGTGGCCTTGTGGGATTGTTGAACAATCCTTACTCTGAGTCCCACATCACACCCAAGTACTCCTCCACCACGCTGCGAGGTGTCCCATGAGCACGACCACGACCGAGGACACAGGCCGTTTCGCCTGGTTCCGCAGTCTCGGCCAGAAGGGCAGGCGCGCCTTCATCGGCGCGTTCGGCGGCTACGGGCTGGACTCGTACGACTACTGGGTCCTGCCGCTGAGCCTGGTCGCGATCACCGGCTACTTCGGCCTCACCAAGGCGGAGGCGGGCCTGCTCGGCACGTCCACCCTGCTGATGAGCGCCATCGGCGGCGCGGTGGCGGGCGTCATGGCCGACAGGTTCGGCCGTTCCAAAACGCTGATCATCACGGTCGCGGCGTACGCGTTCTTCACCGTGCTGTGCGGTTTCGCGACGAACTACGAGACGCTGCTGGTCTTCCGCGCCCTGCAGGGACTCGGGTTCGGCGGCGAGTGGGCGGCCGGGGCGATCCTCGTGGCCGAGTACTGCAAGCCGAAGTACCGCGGCCGCACGGTGGCGTTCATCCAGAGCGCGTGGGCGGTCGGGTGGGGTCTCGCCGTCATCGTCAACACGCTGGTCGCCTCGCTGGCCGACCCGGCGTGGTCGTGGCGGATCATGTTCTGGACGGGCGCGCTGCCCGCGATCCTCATCTTCTACGTGCGCCGCAACGTCGACGACGCGCCCGAGGCCAAGGCGCAGACGAACCAGAAGGGCACGTTCCCTAAGATCTTCCAGGGCCCGATCCTCAAGACGACGCTGTTCGCGGCGCTGCTCGCCACCGGTGTCCAGGGCGGCTACTACACGCTCGCGCAGTGGCTGCCGCTGTTCCTGCAGACCGGGCGCGGGCTGACGATCATCGGCACCGGCGGCTACCTCGCGTTCCTCATCAGCGGCGCGTGGATCGGGTACGTCAGCGGTGGCTATCTCACGGACTACCTGGGGCGCAAGAAGACGTTCACGCTGTTCGCGGTCGCGAGCGCGCTGCTGATCGTGGCGTACACGCAGATTCCCAACGGTGCCAACACGTTGGTGATGTTCCTCGGCTTCCCGCTCGGGTTCTGCATGAGCGCGATCTTCAGCGGGTTCGGCAGCTACCTGTCCGAGCTCTACCCCACGGCACTGCGGGGCACCGGGCAGGGCTTCACGTACAACCTCGGGCGCGCGTTCGGCGCGGTGTTCCCCGGCGTCGTCGGGTTCATGGCCGACAAGATGGGCATCGGCGGTGCGATGCTGTTCGGTGCGGCGGCGTACGGGATCGCGGTCATCGCGCTGCTCTGGCTGCCGGAGACGGTGAACAAGGAGCTGGAATGACGACAGCGGGCAAGGCACCGGGACAGGCGCAGGCCAACCTGATCGCCATCCCCAGGGACTGGGCGTACGACTTCCTGCTCTTCACCCACCGCAACCCCAAACCGTGCCCGGTGCTCGACGTCCTGGACGCGGGCGAGACGGTCAGCGCGCTCAAGCAGGACGCGGACGTCCGCACCCACGCACCGCGCTACCGGATCTGGGAGCACGGCGAGCTCGTGGCGGAACCCGAGAACGCGACCGAGTACTGGCGCGACGACCTGGTGACGTTCCTCATCGGCTGCAGCTTCACGTTCGAGACCGCGCTCGAAAGCGCGGGAGTGCCGCTGCGGCACGTGGATCAGCACAAGAACGTCTCCATGTTCGTCACGGACATCCAGTGCAGGCCTGCGGGAAGGCTCCACGGGCCGATGGTCGTGTCGATGCGCTGGATTCCGGAGTCCCTTGTGGACATCGCCCACAAGGTGACGGCGCTGATGCCGTCCGTGCACGGGGCTCCGGTCGGCGCGGGAGATCCGCGGATGCTGGGGATCGACGACATCCACCGGCCCGACTTCGGCGACACCGTCACGCCGGAACCCGGTGACGTGCCGGTGTTCTGGGCGTGCGGCGTGACTCCGCAGGCGGTGCTGATGAAGTCAAAGCCGCCGTTCGCGATCACGCACGCGCCGGGTCAGATGTTCGTGACCGACATGCCGGACTTCGCCTACAGAGTCGGCTGACGCGCTCACGCTTCTGGGAATGTCACAGTGCGGTGCCTCGTCTTTTAGCCGAGGCGCCGCCCCAGGTCGTCCAGGCCGTTCCACGCCGCGCAGCACCCGTAGGCCAGCGCGGCCGCCAAGGGCCACGCCAGAATTCCCCACCACGTCTCCAGAGCCGGCGCCACCAGCAGGGTGTCGTTCGGCTTGATCGTCGACGGCATCGGGTACGCGCCCGCGGCCAGGTTGCCGCCCAGGTACTGCGCGAACCACGCCGCCGCGAACGAGCCCGCCGTCATGCCCAGCATCACGACCGGCCCGCGCCGCTGCCGCAGCAGCCACACCGCGATGCCGGTGATCGCGCCCGCGCCGAGACCGATCAGCACGAACACCATCAGCGCGTCGAGCCGGTGGTAGCTCTCCACCCCGATCGGGTAGAACTTGTTGTCCTGCGGCGAGACGATCTTGAGCTGCGGCGGGGCGAGCCACGACCACAGATACCCGGCGGGCAGCCCGAACGCGAACGTCGTCAGCAGCACCACCAGGCCCGGCAGCAGATCCCGCTTGACCACGACCTTCGGCCGCGGCCGGATGTAGTGGTAGACGTACGGCGGCTCCGGCACGGGTTCGATGCGGACCGGGGCTGCTTTCTCGTCCATTCGCGAGAGGTTACTACCGAGCAGAAGTGATCTCTCCGTGGCGGCTGCAGCGCGCCGTCCAGCCGTCCGGGGTCACCTGGACGACCATCCGGCGCGCGCACTCCGAGCAGTACCGCGGCGGGTCGATCATCGACAGCCGCTGACGGCAGAACGCGTGGTCGCCGTCAGCTTCCTCTTTGCCGCAGAAAGAGCAGTACGTCATCACGGGGTTCACAGGGTCTGGCTCAGCGCCTTGATCGGCATCGACAGCTCCTCGAGCATGTCGAGGTCCTGCTGCGCCGGGCGGCCGAGGTTCGTCAGGTAGTTGCCGACGATGATCGCGTTGATGCCGCCGAGCATGCCCTGCTTCGCGCCCAGGTCGCCGAACGTCAGCTCACGGCCACCCGCGAAACGCAGGATCGTGCGCGGCAGGGCCAGCCGGAACGCGCCGACCGTCCGCAGTGCCTCGGCACCCTCGACGACCGGGTAGTTCTCGTACGGCGTGCCGGGGTTCGGGATGAGGAAGTTGAGCGGCACCTCGTCCGGCTCCAGCTCGGCCAGCTGCACGGCGAACTCCGCGCGCTGCGCCAGCGTCTCGCCCATGCCGATGATGCCGCCGCAGCAGACCTCCATGCCGGCGTCGCGGATCATCTTCAGCGTGTCCCAGCGCTCCTCCCAGGAGTGCGTGGTGACGACGTTCGGGAAGTGCGAGCGGGCGGTCTCGAGGTTGTGGTTGTAGCGGTGCACGCCCATCGCCACGAGCTCGTCGACCTGCTCCTGCGTGAGCATGCCGAGTGAGCAGGCGATCTGGATGTCGTTGCCGTCCTCGCGGATGGCCTTGATGCCGTCACGCACCTGCGAGAGCAGCCGCTTGTCCGGTCCGCGCACGGCCGCGACGATGCAGAACTCGGTCGCGCCGGTCTCCCGCGTCTGCCGTGCCGCGCGCACGAGACCGGGGATGTCCAGCCACGCCGACCGCACGGGCGACGGGAACTGGCCGGACTGCGAGCAGAAGTGGCAGTCCTCCGGGCAGCCGCCGGTCTTCAGCGAGACGATGCCCTCGACCTCGACCTCGGGGCCGCACCAGCGCTCACGCACCTCGTGCGCCAGCGCCAGAAGCTCGGGGATGCGCTCGTCAGGCAGCTCGAGCACCTGCAGGACCTGTGCCTCGGACAGTCCTACGCCTCGTTCGAGCACCTGCTCACGAGCCTCGTCGAGCACGTCGATCCGTTCCGGAGCTGCGGTCACGGTGTCTCCTCCTCCTGTGGCCTGGCGAGCAGTCTGCCTCACTGAATCCTTCATCGTGGAGCGACGTAGGTCACTGGACCGCGAACTGAGCCGCGAACGTCTCCGGGTCGAACTCCCCGCCGAACCACGGTGAAAACGATCTCTTGGCGACCGCCAGGAAATCCACAGAACCGAGCTTCGTCACACCCTGCGGCAGCGCGCCGAGCAGCGGGGCGCCCGCCGCGTCCGGCAGATCCGCCAGGTTCGTCAGCGCCGCGAGGTCCGGGTGCAACGGCCAGCTGCCGACCACGACACCGATCGACTCGAGGCCACGCCGCTGCAGCGCCTCCGCGGTGAGAGCCGTGGAGTTGAGGGTCCCCAGCCCGGCCTGCGCCACGATCAGCACGGGCGCGTTCACCGCCCACGCGATGTCGGCCAGCGTCGACCCGCTCTCGTCGAACCTGACCAGCAGCCCGCCCGCGCCCTCGACCAGCACCAGGTCGTGCGTCGCGTCGAGGTCCGTCACGGCGGCGGCGACGTCCGCGGGGTGGATCGTGGCCATCCCCGCCCGTCTCGCCGCGGTGGCGGGCGCCAGTGGATCGGGGTATCTGGCCAGCTCACGGGTGGTCACGTCACCCGCCAGCCGCGCCACCTCCGCCACATCGCCGGGCTCGCCGGGCAGCAGGCCGGTCTGGGCGGGCTTCAGCACCGCGACCCGTCTGCCTTCTGCCCTGGCCAGCGCCGCGATGCCCGCGGTGACGGCGGTCTTGCCGACCTCTGTCCCGGTTCCGGTGATCACCAGCACGCTCACAGGCACTCACCTTAGGACGTGACCTACCGTGACAGCATGAGTGAGCAACCGATCGTGATGTACGGCGCCGAATGGTGTGGTGACTGCCGCCGGGCCAAGTCGTGGCTGACCCGCAACAACGTGCCGTTCACCTACGTCGACGTCGAGAACGACGACGAAGCGCGGGACAAGGCGATCGAGCTCTCCGGACGCAAGAACATCCCCGTCCTGGTGCTGCCGAACGGGGATGTCCTGGTGGAACCGACCGACACGCAGCTGTCAGCCGCGATCAGCCACTAATAGCTGTAGAGGTCGAGCCGCGCGCCGTCGTACAGGCCGGGAACTCCGAAGGTCGAGCGCGGCTTGGCCTCGTTGACCAACATCAGCTGTCCCGAGTGCGGGCCGCCGGTCCACTTCTGCTCGATGCCGCCGGTGCACTGCCACAGCTGCAGCCGCGTGACCTCGAGATCAATGTCCTCCAGCGCCGCGTCGAGGCACTTGCCGTTCATCTGGTTGATGACCTGGAAGCCGCCCCCCAACGGGTGCGGTTGAACCAGCCAGTACTGCTCGGCGCCACCCATCCCGCAGGTCCACAACTGGACCTTGCCGCCGTCGCGGCCGATCTCCTCCAGCGCCGCGTCGAAGCACAGCTTGGGGTTGCCTCGCCAGCTCAGCTTCGTCCACGTGGTGCCAGAACCCCACATGACGGAGTCCCGGAGCTGGTCCGCGGCCTGCGCCGGTGCGGCGAGGCCGGTCATCCCCAGAATGGCAGCGCAGACGACGGCCGCGATTTTCCCCATGTGCGCCACGCTAGCGAGCCGCAGCGACCACCGCAGCCGCAATCTGCGCGATTTCCTGATCGGTCGAGACGAACGGCGGCATCGTGTAGATCAGGTCGCGGAACGGCCGCAGCCACACACCCGCGTCCACCGCGGCTTTGGTGGCTCGTGCCATGTCCACGGGCTGATCGAGCTGCACGACGCCGATGGCGCCCAGCACGCGCACGTCCTTCACACCGGGCAACGCGCGTGCGGGCGCGAGGCCGGTTTTCAGGCCGTGCTCGATGCGTGCGACCTCACGCTTCCAGTCCTGGGACAGCAGCAGGTCGATCGACGCGAGCGACACCGCCGACGCGAGCGGGTTGCCCATGAACGTCGGCCCGTGCGCGAGGACCGGCACCTCGCCCTTGCTGATCCCGTCCGCCACCCGTGACGTGCACAGGGTGGCGGCCATCGTCAGATATCCACCGGTCAGCGACTTGCCGAGGCACATGACGTCCGGGCTGACGTTCGCGTGATCGGCGGCGAACAGCTCACCCGTGCGCCCGAAGCCCGTGGCGATCTCGTCGAACACCAGCAGCACGTCGTGGGTGTACGCGAGCTCACGCAGCACGTGCAGGTAGCGCGGATCGTGGAAGCGCATGCCGCCGGCACCCTGCACGACCGGCTCGACGATGATCGCGGCCAGTTCGCCGGCATGCTGTTCGACCAGGTCGGAGAGGTGCTGGACGTACGCGGTGTCCATCTCGGCGGGAGGTGCGTCCGCGAACACCTGCTGCGGCAGGATTCCACTCCACAGCGAATGCATGCCGCCCTCGGGATCGCAGACGGACATCGGGTTGAACGTGTCGCCGTGGTAGCCGCCGCGCCACGTCATCAACCGGTGCTTCTCCTGCCGGTTCTGCGAACGCCAGTACTGCAGGCACATCTTCACCGCGACCTCGACCGACACCGACCCGGAGTCGCACAGGAACACGTGCTGCAACGGTTCGGGTGAGATCTCGACGAGCTTCGTCGCGAGCTTGATGGCGGGCTCGTGCGTGAGCCCGCCGAACATCACGTGGCTCATCCGGCCGAGCTGGTCCGTGACGGCGGCGTCGAGCACCGGGTGCCGGTAGCCGTGGATCGAGGCCCACCAGGACGACATGCCGTCGATCAGCTCCCTGCCGTCCCCGAGGGTGAGCCGGACACCCGAAGCCTCCTTGACGAGCAACGGCTCCTGGGTGCCCGGCATCGGGCCGTACGGGTGCCAGACGTGCGCCTGGTCGAGCTTCAGCAGGTCGTCCACGCGCCGAACATTAAGCGAGACGCACAGGAAGCGTGTGCAGACCACGGATCAACGTGCTGTCACGCCACACCAGCGTCTCCGGCTCGGCGGCGAGCTGCAGGTTCGGGAACCGCGCCAGCAGGTGCGTCAACGCCACGTCGAACTCCAGCCGGGCCAGCGGCGCGCCCAGGCAGAAGTGGATGCCGTGACCGAACGCGACGTGCCCACCCGCGTTGCGGGTGACGTCGAGCCGGTCGGGGTTCTCGTACTTCTCCGGGTCCCGGTTCGCCGCGATCAGCGACACCATCACGAACTCGTCGGCGGGAATCGTGACGCCGCCCAGCTCCACCGGCTCGGTGGTGTAGCGGAACGTCGCGATGTTCACCGGCCCCTCCAGCCGCAGGAACTCCTCCGCGCTCGCCGGGATCAGCTCGGGACGGTCCTTGAGGATCTGCAGCTGGTCCGGGTTGTGCAGCAGCGCGAGCACGGCGTTGCCGATGAGGTTCACCGTCGTCTCGTGGCCGGCCACGAGCAGAAGGAACGCCATCGACACCAGTTCGGCGTGGTTGAGCCGGTCCCCCGACTCGTCCGCGTGCACGAGGGCGGAGAAGAACGTGTCGTCCGGCTTCTCGTTCGCGACGCGGTCAACGTGCGCGATCAGGAACTGCGCCATCTTCCCGGACGCCTCGGCGATCTGTTCCTGCGTACCGAAGGACAGCAGCGTGTTCGACCACTCGCGGAACTCGTCGCGGTTGTCGATCGGGATGCCGAGCAGCTCGCAGATCACCGTGATCGGCAGCGGGAACGCGAACGCCTCCAGCAGGTCGACCTCGTCGCCGTCGTTCAGCTTGGCGATGAGCTCGGCGGCGATCTCCTCCACGCGCGGCGCATCAGCTCGATCCGCCGCGCGGTGAACGCCTTGTTCACGAGCTTGCGCAGGCGGGTGTGGTTCGGCGGGTCCATGTTGAGCATGTGCACCGCGAGGCCGGCGTCGAACTGCCGGCGGTCCGCCTCCTTGGGCGCGTGCAGCTCGAAGAGGTGTCCTCCAGCCTGCATGTCCTTGCTGATCCGCGGGTCGGTGAGCGCGACCTTGGCCTCTTCGTAACGAGTCACGAGCCAGACCTTGAGCCCGCGCGGCAGGTGGACTTCCTGCACGGGGCCTTCGGCACGCAACATGTCGTGCACTTCGTGTGGGTTCTGGACGTAGTCGGCGGGCAACTGGGTGAGTGTCGTCACCTCACCCAGTTAACCCCGTTAACTCATGGCTGGCCACTATTTCTCAGCTAGCCGGGACATTCTCAGCTAGCCGAGACATCCCGGTCCGAGCAGCGCCTTCAGGTCACCCATCAGCGACGGCGTGGGCGCCACCCGCAGCGCGTCGTCCAGCTTCAGCACGGTGTTGCGCGACGCGTTGATCACCAGGTTGAGGTGCACCTCGGTCGAGCCGGGGTGCGCCCGCAGCACCTCCTTGAGCTGCGTGACGATCTCCGGCCGGCACTTGGTGGCAGGCATCTTCAGCCGCATCGCCCGCGACCCGATCTCGCTCAGGTCCGGCACCACCAGGTCGTTCGCGATCAGCGAGATGCGGTCGTCGCGCTTGGCCACGCGGGCCTTGACGAGCACGATCGCGTCCTCGACCACGGACATGCCGTGCACCATGAAGCTCTTCGGGAAGAACAGCACCTCGATGCCACCGGCGAGGTCCTCCAGCTGAGCGGAGGCCCACGACTCGCCGTTCTTGTTCACCCGGCGCATCACCGAGGCGAGGATGCCGCCGATGGTGACCTGGGTGCCGTCGGGGACGTCGCCTTCGAGGATCCGCGCGATCGAGGCGTCGGAGTACGACTCCAGCACGTGCTCGACGCCGTTCAGCGGGTGGCCGGAGACGTAGAGGCCGAGCATCTCGCGTTCCAGTGCGAGCTGGTGCTTGGACTCCCACTGCTCCTGCGGGATCTTGACGTCGAACACGCCAGCGATGTCGTCGTCGGACGCGTCACCGCCGCCGAAGAGGTCGAACTGGCCCTTGGCCTCTTCCTTCTTCGTGATCATCACGGCGTCGACGGCGTCCACGTGGACCATGTGCAGGCCCTTGCGCGGGTGGCCGAGCGAGTCGAAGGCGCCCGCCTTGATCAGCGACTCGACGACCTTCTTGTTGCAGGCCGTGGCGTCGATCTTGCGCAGGAAGTCGGAGAAGTCGACGAACTTTCCCTTCTCCTTGCGCGCCTTGATGATCGCGTCGACGACGTTGGCACCGACGTTGCGGATCGCGCCGAGACCGAAGCGGATGTCGGTGCCGACCGGGGCGAACTCGCGCTCGGACTCGTTGACGTCCGGCGGGAGCACCGTGATGCCCATGCGGCGGCACTCGGCGAGGTAGATCGCCGACTTGTCCTTGTTGTCCGAGTTCGTCGTGAGCAGCGCGGCCATGTACTCGGCCGGGTAGTTCGCCTTGAGGTACGCGGTCCAGTACGCGATGACGCCGTAGGTGGCGGAGTGCGCCTTGTTGAACGCGTAGTCGGCGAACGGGACCAGGATGTCCCAGAGGGTCTTGATCGCCTCTTTCGAGTACCCCTGGTCGATCATGCCCTTCTCGAAGCCCTCGAACTCCTTGTCGAGGATCTCCTTCTTCTTCTTGCCCATCGCGCGGCGGAGCAGGTCCGCTTGGGCCAGCGTGTAGCCCGCGACCTTCCGCGCGATCGCCATGACCTGCTCCTGGTAGACGATCAGGCCGTAGGTCGTGTCGAGGATCTCCGCGAGCGACTCCCGCAGCTCCTCGTGGATCGGGGTGATCTCCTGCTGCTTGTTCTTGCGCAGCGCGTAGTTGATGTGCGAGTTCGCACCCATCGGACCCGGCCGGTACAGGGCGATGACGGCCGAGACGTCCTCGAAGTTGTCCGGCTTCATCAGCCGCAGCAGGTCGCGCAGTGCCGAACCGTCGAGCTGGAACACGCCCAGCGTGTCGCCGCGGCCGAGCAGCTCGTACGTCTTCTTGTCGTCGAGCGGCACCTGGGTGCCGTCGGTGATGTCGATCTTGCCCTTGCCGTTGAGCTCGATGTTGCGCAGGGCGTCGTCGATCGTCGTGAGGTTCGACAGACCCAGGAAGTCCATCTTCAGCAGGCCGAGCGTCTCGCAGGTCGGGTAGTCGAACTGCGTGATGATCGACCCGTCCTGCGGGCGCATCCAGACCGGGATGTGATCGGTGAGCGGCTCCGCGGACATGATGACCGCACAGGCGTGCACACCGGCGTTGCGGATCAGGCCCTCGAGCCCGCGCCCGGTGTCGATGATCTCCTTGACCTGCGGGTCCGTGTCGTAGAGCCCGCGCACCTCGGCGGCCTCGGCGTACCGCTTGTGCGACGAGTCGAAGATGCCGGACAGCGGGATGTCCTTGCCCATGACGGCGGGCGGCATCGCCTTGGAGATCCGGTCGGCGACCGCGTAACCGGGCTGGCCGTACAGGACTCGCGCCGAGTCCTTGATGGCCGCCTTCGCCTTGATGGTGCCGAACGTGATGACCTGGGCGACGTTCTCCTTGCCCCACTTCTCCGTCACGTACCGGATGACGTCACCGCGCCGGCGCTCGTCGAAGTCGATGTCGATGTCGGGAGGGCTGACGCGGTCGGGGTTCAGGAACCGCTCGAAGATCAGGCCGTGCGGCAACGGGTCGAGGTCCGTGATGCCCAGGGCGTACGCGATCAGCGCGCCGGCGGCCGAACCACGGCCGGGACCGACGCGGATGCCGTTGGACTTGGCCCAGTTGATGAAGTCCGCGACGACGAGGAAGTACGACGGGAACCCCATCTGCAGGATGACGCTGATCTCGAACTCGACCTGCTTGGTGTGCTCCTCGTCGACCCCGTTCGGGAACCGGCGGTGCATGCCGCGCCAGACCTCGTCGCGGAAGTACTGGTCCTCCGTCAGCCCCTCCGGCACCGGATACCGCGGCATGAGGTTCTTGAACTCGAACATGCCGGTCGTGTCGACCTTCTCCGCGATCAGCAGGGTGTTGCGGCACCCCTCCTGCCACGCGTCGCTCGAGTCGACCGCGCGCATCTCCTCCGGCGACTTCAGGTAGTAGCCCGTGCCGTCGAACTTGAACCGCGTCGGGTCCTGCAGCGTCTTACCGGTCTGGATGCAGAGCAGCGCCTCGTGCGTGTCCTTGTCCGTCGGGTACGTGTAGTGCGAGTCGTTCGTCACGACGAACGGGATGTCGAGCTTCTTCTGGATCTCCAGCAACCCGCCGCGGACCCGGCTCTCGATCTCGATGCCGTGGTCCATGATCTCCATGAAGAAGTTCTCTTTGCCGTAGATCTCCTGCCACTTGGCGGCAGCCTCGAGAGCTTCCTTCTCGTGCCCCAGCCGCAGGCGCGTCTGCACCTCGCCCGACGGGCACCCGGTCGTCGCCATCAGACCAGCGGAGTGCTCGGCGATGAGCTCGGCGTCCATCCGCGGCCACTTGCCCAGCTGCCCCTCGGTGGAGGCGAGGCTGGACAGCTTCATGAGGTTGTGCAGACCCTCGACGTTCCGAGCCCAGATCGTCTGGTGGGTGTACGCACCGGACGCCGACACGTCGTCGGCCTTCTGCCCGGGGTCGCCCCACAGCACGCGCTTCTTGTTGAAGCGGGAGTCCGGCGCCATGTACGCCTCGATGCCGATGATCGGCTTGACCCCGGCCGCCGTCGCCTGCTTGAAGAAGTCGTAGGCGCCGTACATGTTGCCGTGGTCGGTGATGGCGGCGGCGGGCATGCCCATGCGCTCGCACTCGGCGAACATGTCCTTGAGCTTCGCCGCACCGTCGAGCATCGAGTACTCGGTGTGCACGTGCAGGTGCACAAACGAGTCCGCCACGGTACCTCCAGGAGATCGAACGGACGCGTGGGAAGGACGCGAATCCGGATCTGCCAACCCTATCCCGCGCGAAATCTCGGGTCACGAACCCCTCTGCGGCCTGTCGCGTGATCTACGACCTGCCAGGCGGTGACGCGAAGATCGCAAGCGCGAGGTAGCGTTCAATTCGTGGTGGCCCCTGATCCCGTTGACGCTCGACTCCTGGCGATGCTGGCCGACTCGGGCCGTGCCGCCGTGCACGAGATCGCCCAGCGCCTCGGCATGGATCCGAGGGAAGCCGCCATGCGTCTGATCACCCTCTCCGGCAGCGGCCTTCCGCTGCTGGTGGGCGTGGAGTGCGACCCCAACGGCATCCGCCGGGCGCTCGCGAACGCCGCCGCGTACGGCAACTACATGGGCCCACCGGCCTCTGGTCCCCACGCGGTGCACCAGAGCGGTCCGCACCACGTGAGCGGCCCGCACCAGGTCCCGTACGCGCCGCAGAACCCGGCCAGCCAGCCCTTCCCCGCCCAGCAGCCGCCAGCGCAGCCCCAGGCCACCTGGGGTCCACCGCAGTCGGCCGGCTGGGTGCGCGCGGACCAGCCGCAGCCCAGGCCCGTCTCGCGGACCGGCAAGATCGGCTCGGCCCTGGAAGCGGACAGCCTCGAGGGCGCGCGTCTCTCCATCCAGCTGGTCGAGTTCGTCGACCCGGCGGACTTCCTCTTCACCGCGGCGGGCTACAAGCTGGCCGAGGGTGAACGGGCCGTGGTCGTGCACACCGAGATCACGAACACCTCGCAGGTGCCGTACACCTCGCTGCCGGACATGTACCTGGTCCTGGTCACCAAGACCGGCGAGACCGTGACGAAGGCTCCCGTGTCGCTGTCTTCCCGGCCCGCGCACAAGCTCGGCGTGCAGCCGGGCGAGACGGCCGGTGGCCACACGGTGTTCGTGCTGCCCGAGACGACCGATGTCATCCAGATCCGCTGGAGCGTGCGTCCCGAGGTGGACTTCAACACGCTCGTGTGGACGGTCGAGGACTAATTCGACCGGAGCGCGGCCGGCGAAGGCCGCGGTCAGCCCTCTTCGCGCAGCTTCTCCAGCGCGGCGGCCAGGTCGGCCGGGTAGTCCGAGGTGAACGTGACCCACTCGCCGGTGCCGGGGTGGTGGAACCCGAGCTGGCGCGCGTGCAGCCACTGCCGCGCCACGCCGAGCCTCTTGGCCAGCGTGGGGTCCGCGCCGTAGGTCAGGTCGCCGACGCACGGGTGGTGCAGCGCCGAGAAGTGCACGCGGATCTGGTGCGTGCGGCCGGTCTCCAGGTGCACCTCGACGAACGACGCCGCGCGGAACGCCTCGATAACCTCGTAGTGGGTGATCGACGGCTTGCCGGAGTTCATCACCGCGAACTTGTAGTCGTGCTTGGGGTGCCGGTCGATCGGGGCGTCGATGGTGCCCTTGATCGGGTCGGGGTGGCCCTGCACGAGCGCGTGGTAGACCTTGGCGACGGTCCGTTCCTTGAAGGCGTGCTTCAAAGCGGAGTAGGCCGACTCGGACTTCGCCACGACCATCACACCGGTGGTGCCCACGTCGAGGCGGTGCACGACGCCCTGCCGTTCCGCGGCACCCGACGTGGCGATCCGGTGGCCCGCCGCGGCGAGCCCGCCGACGACGGTCGGCCCGGTCCAGCCGGGTGACGGGTGCACCGCGACGCCCACGGGCTTGTCCACGACGATGATGTCGTCGTCCTCGTGGATCACGACGAGGCCCTCGACGGGAATCGCCTGGACGGTGACCGGCTGCGGCGGCGCCGGCAGGGTGATCTCCAGCATCGCGCCGGCCGTCAGGCGGTCGGACTTGCCGACGACACGGCCGTCGATCAGCACGTCGTCGGCATCGGCGATGGCCGCGACGACGGTGCGCGACAAGCCCAGGAGCTTCGCGAGGCCAGCGTCGACACGCATGCCGTCCAAACCGTCGGGAATCGGCAGCGTTCGGTATCCGCTCACGCGCGGGGCCTCGACCTTCTTCTCCTTGCAGAACCTGCTGAACCTACCAGGAGCAGCTACTTCGACTCCTGCAGACCGTCCTGCGCCACCGGGGCAGGAGCGTCCTTGTGGACAGTTCCGTCGTAGTCGTGCCGCAGGAGCGCCAGCACGATGATCGTCGCGCCACCGCTGACGATCGCCATGTCCGCGACGTTGAACACCGGCCACACCTGGCCGAACGGGTCGAACAGCGACAGGAAGTCGACCACGTGGCCGCGCATCGGGCCCGGCTCGCGGAAGAGGCGGTCGGCGAGGTTGCCGACGGCGCCGCCGAGCACCAGGCCCAGTCCGACGGCCCAGGGCTGGGAGCGCAGGTTGCGCGAGATCCAGAGGATGAACCCGGCGACGCCCAGCGCGATGAGCGCGAGGATCCACGTCATGCCCTCGGCCAGGCCGAACGCGGCGCCGGGGTTGCGGACGAACGTGAGGTAGAGCACGCCGCCGAACAGCTTGATCGGGTCGGCACCCTCGAGGAACGCCACCGACAGGACCTTGGTGAGCACGTCCAGGGCCAGCACGCCACCGGCCAGGATCGCGAGGATCCCTGTCCGCGGCTCCGGCAGCGAACCGGTGATCGAGAACTCCGGCTCGACGACCTCGTCCGCCGGTTTCTCCTGCTCGCCCGCCTCGGGCTTCGCGGGTTCCTCGGCCGGTTTCGACTCGCTGACCTGCTCCTCGGCAGGAGTCTCTGCGGCCTTGGACTCGTCACTCACCAGGTCATTGTCCACGACCGGGACTACGCGAGGAACGGCGGCAGGGTTCGGCTGTCGTCCTCGGCCACCCAGCGGCCGTCGCGCTGCGTGTAGGTCCACTTCGGACCCTCGGTGACCAGAGTGCGCAACGCGGCCACCAGACGATCGACGTGCTCGGCCGTCGTACCCAGGCCGATCGAGGCGCGGACAGCGCGGTCCTCGTGCGCTCCAGCCTGCTTGACGAGCCGTCCGACGATCACGTGGGCGCAGAACGCTCCGTCACGGACGCCGATGCCGTACTCGGCGGACAGGGCGGCCGCGAGGAAGCCCGCGTCGAAGCCGGGGATGGTGAAGCTCACGACGCCCACCTTGTCGGCGTCGGTCAGGATCGACAGCTCGCGGAAGCCCGGGATCGTGCGCAGGCCGTCCCTCAGCCGCGTCAGCAGCTCCTGCTCGTGCGCGACGGTCTGCTCCCAGTGCCGCGACAGGATCTCGCAGGCCGCGGCCAGCGCGTGCACGCCGACGACGTTGGGGCTCCCGGCCTCGTGCCGCTCGGGCACCGCGGACCAGGCCACGCCGAGCCGGTCACCGTGGTCGGTCACCTTCGACGTCGCGCCGCCGCCCACCAGGTACGGCTGGGCCTGCTGCAGCCAGTCCGCGCGGCCGACCAGCACACCGGCACCGAACGGCGCGTAGATCTTGTGGCCGGAGAACGCGACGTAGTCGACGCCCAGCTCACGCACGTCGATCGGGCGGTGCGGGGCGAGCTGCGCGGCGTCCAGCGCGATCCGCGCGCCGTGCCTGCGAGCGACCTTCGCGAGCTCCGCGACCGGCCACAGCTCCCCCGTGACGTTGGACGCCCCGGTGACGATCACGAGCCGAGGGCCGACCGGGGCGGCGGCCAGAGCCCGGTCCAGCGCGACCACTGCAGCGCCGGACGAAGCAGGAGCGGGGATCCGCTGAACGTCGGGACCACGCCAGGGCAGCAGCGCCGCGTGGTGCTCGCTGTCGAAGAGAACGACCGCGGTGCCGCGAGGAACGCTGCGCGCCAACAGGTTCAGCGAATCGGTGGTGTTGCGGGTGAAGACGACGGTGTCGGAGGCGTGCGCCCCGACGAACTTGCGGATGCGGTCACGGGCCTGCTCGTAGACGCGGGTCGAGACCTGGGAGGCGAACCCGGCGCCGCGGTGCACGCTGGCGTACCAGGGCAGCAGCTCGTCGACGGCGTCGCGCACCTCCTGAAGACACGGCGCGCTGGCCGCGTGGTCGAGGTTGGCGTAGGTGACGCGCTCTCCGGTCACCAGCGGAACACGCAGGTCAGAGCCGACAACAGCCGGAACCGCAGTGCTGGTGGTCTTGGTGATCGCGAGCGTCATCGAGCTGCCTCCGAGGCCAGGGGCCCCGTGTCGCGAAGGCCCGCGCTTGACCGGCGCCCCACGCGCCGGACCAGGTCCTCACCAAGGGCACCCCACCGCGGTTGGAGGGTTGCCGGCCAGCAAGCTTGGGCTTGACGCTGGCTCTCATGACCTGCCGACGACGTTAGCGGAGCCTCGCGGCGCTCGTCGACTCCCGATCACATGCTGAGAAGCCTCGGAGACAGAACTAATCGCCGGTCTCACCCTTCCACCGTGCGTAGCGACCGGCCCGGTCGACGGCACGAATGCGCCGCTCAGCAGCGTCACGCGCTTCTTCGGTGGTGACGATGAGCAACTGGTCGTCGGTCTGCAGCCGCGTCGTCGGTTGTGGCGTGAAACTCTTCCCTGCACGCACGACGAGGCTCACCGTGGCACCGATCGGCAGCCGCAGCTCGGACATGTAGACGCCGTGCAGCTTCGACCCGCGCTGGATGTGCACCTGCAGCAGCTCGGCGCTCAGCTCGTCCAGCGGCGAGGAGTCGACCTGCACCTCCTGCGGCTCACCCGCGCGCACCAGGCCGAGACGCCGCGCGAGGAACGGCAACGTCGTGCCCTGCACCACCGTCAGCACGATGACCAGCACGAACACCGCGTCGACCAGCTCACGCGCGCCTTCGACACCCTGGATCAGCGGGATCAGCGCGAACACGATCGGCACCGCACCGCGCAGCCCCGACCAGGAGAGGAACACCTGCTCCCGCCACGGCACCTTGAACGGCAGCGCGGCGACGACGACGGACAACGGCCGGGCCACGAGCGTCACCACCACGCCCGCGATCAGCGCGGGAACCAGCACGTCGAGCAGCCGCGACGGCGACGCGTAGAGGCCGAGCAGGACGAAGAGCCCGATCTGGGCGAGCCAGCCGAGACCTTCGGCGAAGGAGAGGGTGTCCGCGCGGTGCGGCAGGCGGGCGTTGCCCAGCACCAGAGCCGCGACGTAGGTGGCGAGGAATCCGGACGCGTGCAGCAGATCGCCCGCCGTGTAGGCCATGACGCACACCGCAACCGTGGCGAGCGGGTACAGACCGGTCGCGGGCAGCGCCGCGCGTCTCAGCCCGGCACCGCCGAGGATGCCCAGTGCGACGCCGATGAGCGCGCCCGCGGCCAGTTCGTAGAGCACGAGCAGCGGCGCGGTCCAGGTGATCTGGTCCGCGGAGGCCAGCAGCACGACGGCGATGTAGACGGGTGCGTCGTTGAGACCTGACTCCAGTTCGAGCGCGCCCGTGAGCCGCGCTCCCACGCCCAACGACCGCAGCACGCTGAACACGGCCGCCGCGTCCGTGGACGACAGCACCGCGCCCCACAGCAACGCCATCCGCCAGTCGAGGCCGAGCAGGTGGTGCAATGCCGTGCCGGTGATCGCGACGCTCACCGCAACGGCCACTGTGGACAGTGTGACGCCTAACCACAGGGACGTCTTCACGGCCTGCCAGCGGGTCGTGAGGCCACCCTCGGTCAAGATCAGCACGAGGGCCGCGACGCCGAGCGACTGGGTGAGGTCTGCGTCGTCGAAGTTGATGCCGAGCACGGACTCGCCGAGGACCACGCCGATGCCCAGGTACAGCAGCAACGAGGGCAGCCCAAGCCGGATCGACACACGCACCGCGATCACGGAGATCAGCAGGACGGCGGCGCCGATGCCCAGCACGACGGTGACGTCACCCACCTGGACCATTCTGAGTGATCACCACCGAATTGGACGAATCCGACGCGTCGAACAACCAGCCGTTCGCACCTACCGGGCTCATGCGCACAGGAGCATGTTGATCAGTGGCTCAATCCCAACCCTGCACGGAGTTGAACCATGAGGATCCTCATCGCACTGGCGGCCGCCTTGACGGTGGCCGGAGCAACCACAGCACAGGCGGCCGCTCCGCCCGAAGTCACCGCTCTGGCGGCTCCCAACATCAACGTCGCGAACGTGCAAGCCCACCTCAACCAGTTCCAGTCGATCGCGAACGCCAACGGCGGCAGCCGCGCGCACGGACGTCCGGGGTACCTGGCCTCGGTGAACTGGGTGAAGGGCAAGCTCGACGCGGCGGGCTTCACCACGCGGGTGCAGTCGTTCACCTACAACGGCGCCACCGGCTACAACCTGATCGCGGACTACCCCGGCGGCGACCTGAACAACGTTGTCATGCTCGGTGGCCACCTCGACAGCGTCACCTCGGGACCCGGCATCAACGACAACGGCACGGGCTCCGCGTCGATCCTGGAGGTCGCCCTCCAGATGAAGGCCACCGGTTTCCAGCCGACCAAGCACGTCCGGTTCGCCTGGTGGGGCGCGGAGGAGCTCGGCCTGCGCGGCTCGAGGTTCTACGTGAACTCCCTGTCCGCCGCGGACAAGTCGAGGATCAAGGCCTACCTGAACTTCGACATGACCGGCTCGCCGAACCCCGGCTACTTCGTCTACGACGGTGCTGACGGTCAGCCCGCCGGTTCGGTGGCGCTGCAGCAGCGACTGCAGGCGGGTTTCACGACGCTGAACGTCCAGACCGAGCTGGTCAAGGTCGGCGGCCGCTCCGACCACGCCGCCTTCGCCGCGGCGAACATCCCGACCGGCGGCACCTTCACCGGTGCCGAGCAGACCAAGACCACCGCCCAGGCGAGGAAGTGGGGCGGCACGGCCGGCCTGGCCTTCGACCGCTGCTACCACCGCTCCTGCGACACCACGTCCAACGTCAACGCCACGGCGCTCGACCGCAACGCGGACGTGATCGCCTACGCGTTGTGGGCGATCGCGGCCTGAGTCAGCACCTGCACGGCCTCGTCGACCATCGGCTCGACGAGGCCGGGCAGGGTCGCGAACATCTGCACCTGGCCCAGGTAGAGGCTGAACGCGATCAACGCGCGCTTCCTCGCGTGCTCCGCGTCGAACCCGAGCTGCTCGAACAGCTCGGTCAGGTAGCCCAGCCGCCGTTCGGTGACCCGCTGGAGAACCGGCCCGATCACCTCGTTCCCGGCGCCCGCCTGCAAAGCCATCTCCACCGACCCCTTGCGGGTGCGGTCGAGCACCGTCTCGAACAACGTCCTGAGCTTGTCCCGCGGTGACTTCTCGGCCTCGACGAGCTCGATGACCTTCTCGGTGTGCTCCCGCTCCCACCGCTCGACGGTCGCTTTCAGCAGCGCCTCGCGGTTGGGGAAGTGGTGGTAGACGCTCCCCTTCGTCGCGCCGGCCCTGGCCGCGAGCGGCTCGATCGCGACGGCGGGCAGCCCGCCTTCCGCGAGTGCTCTCAGCGCTATCTCAGTCCAGTCGTCACGAGTGCGGCGCATTTCCGTACGCTAGCGTATGTTTCGCCAACATACGGTGCCGTATGGAAGGAGCGTGTCGTGGTTCGCAACGTGCACGAGAGGGAACTGCCGGTACCCGCCGGACCGTTCGTCGAACGCATCCAGGAGCTGTGGCCACCCCTGTGGGGCAAGCAGGAGTTCGACCGCCCGCTCGGCGTCGGCGCCGACGGCGGGCACGGCCCGATCCGCTACCACTGCACGGAGTTCAAGCCCGGCGAGTCGATCACCTTCGCCTTCAGCGACGGCGAGGGCACGCACACGCTGTCGGCCTCGGGCAACGTGGTGCGGCACGAGCTGATCGGCAATTTCAGCCTCGGCGCACGGCTGCGCTGGGCGCTGGTGATCCGCTGGCTGCACGACGCCTGTCTGGAGGACCTCTTCGACAACTTCGAGCGGGCGGCGGGCCGCGAGCCCGCCACGCCGGCGCGGTGGTCGCTCTGGGTCCGGTTCGTGCGGCGGATGCTGATCAGGCGCCGGCCGGCGCGCGTCTGATCAGGACTGCTCGCGCAGCAGCAGCTGGCCCTGCAGGAAACGCTCGCCCTCGTTCGGCGCCCGCACCAGCCGCGCGACCTCGCCGAACCCGGCCTCACCCGCCAGGTCGGCGAGACTGCCGGGCGACCACCGGTAGGCGAGCGTGACCTTGTGGTCGAACTCCTGCGGCTCCGGATCGTCGCCGGCGTAGAAGCCGAGCAGGAGGTACCCGCCCGGCACCAGCACCCGCGCGAACTCGGCGAACACGACCGGCAGCTGCTCCGGGGGCGTGTGGATCAAGGAGTAGTTCGCCAGCAGGCCGCTCACCGCCGAGTTCGCGAGGTCCAGCGCGGTCATCGACCCCACGTCGAACCGGAGATCCGGACGGGACCGCCGGGCGATGGCGATCATCTCGGGCGACAGGTCGATGCCGAAGGCGTTCAGTCCGAGCGAGTGCAGGTGTGCGGTCACGTGTCCGGGGCCGCAGCCGACGTCCGCGACCGGCCCGGAGTCGTGGGCCTGCACGAGCTCGGCGAACGCGGTCAGCAGTGCGCGCTCCAGCGGCAGGGTGTCGAGCACGTCGCCGAACAGCTCGGCGTAGAGGGGCGCGACGGAGTCGTAGGCAGTCCTCGTGGACGGTTCGGTCACGACGGAAACCGTAGTGCCCCAACGGTCCGCGAGCGTGAAGGCGTGCGCGGTGGCCGGAACCACCGCGCACGCCGCCGGCTACACCTCGGTCACGCCCGACACGTCGCCCTGCGCGGGATGAGCGGGCCGCTGCCCGGCCAGTGGTACCCGATCAGACCGCCGTCCTCCGCGATGTGGTCGACGTCCAGCAGGCCGGGCACGTCCTCGATCTCGCCGTTGGCCCGCACCACGACAACGGGCCTGTCCGGGGCGCCGCCGGTCACGTCACCACTGGTGTTGATCTCGAGCGGGTGCGGAAACAGCGGACCCAGCTCCCGCACGATCCTGCCGTCGGCACCCCACTCCACCGCCGTGCCGGGGAAGTTGCTGGGCGGCCCGGACGTGCCGACCACCCGCCCGCCGCGCACCGACACCGCGGTGACGGAGTTGTGGCCGGGCAACGTCTCCAGCCGGACCGCGTTGCCGTCGCGGTCCCACAGGTAACCCACGTAGTCGCCGCCGCCGATCATCGTTTGCGCGATCACCCGCCCCTCGTCGTCGATGCCGCGCACCGTCCCGCCACGACGGTTGTCCGGGTTCGGCAGCGCCCGCGGCGTGCTCGAGCCGGCCGGCCACACCACGATCGTGCTGCCGGAGCTGCCCGCCACGTCTCCCGCGGCGTTGATCGAGGTGACCCACGTCCGGCCGGTGGTGCCGGGCAACGGCTGCAGCACCTCCCGCACACCCGCTGCCGACAGCCGGAACGACAGCACGTCGGTGTTGGCGGCCAGCGTGCCGGTAGCACTGACACCCATCACGATGGTCTGCTCGCGGAAGCGCCACAACCGAGGCTGGTTTCCTTGCCAGACAACGGTTTGCATGCCCCAGTTGTCCGAAGCGACCCACACGCCGTCGGACGAGGCGTGGAACCCGTAGACGTCCGCGCCATCGGGCAACGGCAGATCCGTCGTCACCCAGGTGCATCCGGTCCCGGCCTGCGCCGCTCCCGGAACCACCACGGCGAACGCGAGCGCCGCAGCGCACGCCGAATGGACCACCTTGCTCAGCTTCACAACATCCCCCAGATCATGATCAACGGACAGGTGAATCACGCACCACGGACGCACTTCAGGACGACCGGGTAACTGCTCGACTGTTCGAGGACACGCGTGCCGTACAGGTCGCCTTCGTCGGTGATGACACCGAAACGCGCACCGCTGTCCACCCCCACCTGCTGGTCGAGGTCCGGCCAGAACGCGGTCGCCCCGGTCGTCGTGCCGTTGTCCACGGTGCCCAGCAGGTGACCGTGGGAGTTCACGCTCAGCGCGTCCACCGCGCCGGCGAACGGCCCGCTCTCCCGGCCGTGCAGGTGCCAGCGCACGATCTGCTGACCGGACCGGCCCGCGGCGTAGGAGCCGCGCACCGCCCGCACCTCCACGTCCGTGCCCGCGCCGAGCTGCACGGGACCTGAGGCGCCGAGCCAGTAGGTGCCCGTGTTCGACGAGGCCAGCACCGTCCCGTCGTCGGCGATGCCGATCGCCGACCACGAGGCGTCGGTACCCGGCACGAGCCGGGCATCAGCAGAGCCGGCCGGCCACACCACCGGTTTGCCGTCCGACTCGCCGAGCACGTCGCCGCGCTCGTTCACGTCGATCGCCTGCACGCCGTGCTCCCCCTGCCAGCCGCGCAGGGTCGTGTACACGCCTGCCTGCCAGCGCGACGCCGCCGGGAAGGTGTGACCCGTCAGGATCACTACGCCGGACGAGTTCACATCACTGGCGTAGACGACGTTTCTGAAGAACGACAGCTGGTCGACCAGCTGCCCGTCCTTCCAGACCAGTACCGCCGAACCGGACGTCCAGCGGAAGGAGCCGTTGCCGACGGCCCACACCCCGGCGGCACCGGCCACGCCGCTCGGCCCCACACCGTCCGGCTTCGGCAGCTCGGACTCGGTCCAGGTGTCGCAGAAAGCCGGATCGGCCGACGCGGTGGCGGGCGCCACCACTCCGGCGGAAAGGACCAGTGCGCCCACGAGGACGCGCCATCCCCCAGTGAAGACCATTGCAATTCCCCCTTGCCGGTTGGCCCGGGGGACGACCGTAGCGAGAGGGTCTGACAGTTCTTCCGCCGCAGACGTGCGACGGGGCCGCCGTCCGAAGACAGCGGCCCCGTACAACTGCGATCACACTCGCGCGACAGCCACCTTGACCTTCAGGCCGTCGCCGACGGTGCCCTCCGCGGAGCCCTCACCGAAGACGACCGACGACGTCAGCGTCTCCGACTTCACGAACTCCAGGTGCGGCTCCACGGCGGAGCGCACCGCGTCCGGCAGTTCCAGCGTCAGCGTGATCCGGTCGGACACGTCCAGCGCGGCGTCCTTGCGCGCCTGCTGCACCACACGCACCAGGTCACGCGCGACACCCTCGGCCTCCAGCTCCGGCGTCACCACCGTGTCGAGCACGACGACGCCGGCGCCACCCGGCAGTGCCGCCGTGGCAGCCGGATCGGTTGCCACCAGCCGCTGTTCGTACTCGCCCTCGAACAGCTCGACACCGGCGGCGACGATCCGTCCGTCCACTTCGGACCAGTCACCGGCCTTGACGGCCTTGATGACCTTCTGCACGTTCGGTCCGAGGCGCGGACCGGCGGCGCGTGCGTTCACCACGAGCTGGAACTGCCCGTACGCGTCGACGTCGGTGGTCAGCGAGACCTCCTTGACGTTGACCTCGTCGCGCACGATCTCGGCGAAGTCCTCCAGCGACGCCGCGACCGGCGACGCGACCGTCAAGCGCGCCAACGGAAGCCGCACGCGCAGCTTGTTCCCCTTGCGCAGGGACAACGCCGTCGAGCAGACCGCGCGCACCTCGTCCATCGCCGTCACGAGAGCGTCGTCCGCCGGCAGGTCGGACACCGACGGGAAGTCCGTCAGGTGCACCGAACGCCCACCGGTCAGCCCGCGCCACACGACCTCGGTCGTGTACGGCAGCAACGGCGCCGCCACGCGCGTGACGACCTCCAGCACCGTGTGCAGGGTGTCGATCGCGTCCTGCTCACCGTCCCAGAACCGCTGCCGCGACCGCCGCACGTACCAGTTCGTGAGCACCTCCAGGTACTCCCGCACCATCTGGCACGCGCCGGAGATGTCGTAGACGTCCATCGCCGCCTGGACGTCGCGCACCAGGTCGTGAGTCTTCGCGAGCGCATAGCGGTCCAGCACGTGCGAGGAGTCGGTCCGCCAGGTGCCCTCCTTCCCGGAAGCGTTGGCGTACAACGCGAGGAAGTACCAGGAGTTCCACAGCGGCAGCACCGCCTGGCGCACCGCGTCCCTGATGCCGCGCTCGGTCACCACCAGGTCGCCACCGCGCAGGATCGGCGACGCCATGAGGAACCACCTCATCGCGTCCGAGCCGTCGCGGTCGAAGACCTCGTTGACGTCCGGGTAGTTCTTCAGCGACTTGGACATCTTCTGGCCGTCGTCACCGAGCACGATGCCGTGCGCCACGCAGTCGCGGAACGCGGGCCGGTCGAACAACGCCGTCGCGAGCACGTGCAGCGTGTAGAACCAGCCGCGCGTCTGCCCGTTGTACTCGACGATGAAGTCGCCGGGGTAGTGGTTCTCGAACCACTCCGCGTTCTCGAACGGGTAGTGCACCTGCGCGAACGACATCGAGCCCGACTCGAACCAGCAGTCGAGCACGTCCGGCACGCGCCGCATCGTGGACTTCCCGCTCGGGTCGTCCGGGTTCGGCCGCGTCAGCTCGTCGATGAACGGCCGGTGCAGGTTGTCCGGGCGCACACCGAAGTCGCGCTCCAGCTCGTCCAGCGACCCGTACACGTCCGTGCGCGGGAACTCGGGGTTGTCCGACACCCACACGGGCAGCGGCGAACCCCAGTACCGGTTGCGTGAGATGTTCCAGTCGCGCGCGTTCTCGAGCCACTTGCCGAACTGGCCGTCCTTGATGTGACCGGGCACCCAGTTGATCTGCTGGTTGAGCTCGACCATCCGGTCCTTGAACTGCGTGACCGCGACGAACCACGCCGAAAGCGCGCGCTGGATCAGCGGGTTCGCGCACCGCCAGCAGTGCGGGTACGGGTGGTCGTAGGTCTCGTGGCGCAGCAGCAGGCCCGCTTCCTTGAGGTCGCGGATGATCAGCTTGTTCGCCTCGAACACGTGCACGCCCGCGTACGGCGCCACCTCGGCGGTGAACTTGCCGTCCGAGCCGACCGGCACGACGACCTCGATGCCCGCCGCGTCCGTCACGACCTTGTCGTCCTCACCGAACGCCGGTGCGATGTGGACGATGCCGGTGCCGTCGTCGGTGGTCACGTAGTCCGCGGCCAGCACCTGGTGCGCGTTCTCGCGGCCCACGAAGAAGTCGAACGGCGGCAGATACTTCTTGCCGACCAGGTCCGAGCCCTTGTAGCGGGCGACGACCTCGGGCTCCTCGCCGAGCTCGCGCGCGTACGCCGCGACACGGGCCTCTGCGAGCAGGTAGCGCTCGCCGTTCGCTTCCACGGTCACGTAGTCGACGTCGGGGTGCACGGCGGCCGCGAGGTTGCTCGGCAGCGTCCACGGCGTCGTCGTCCAGACCAGGGCCTTCTCCCCGGACTCGAGGCGCAGCGCCACCGTGACGGCCGGGTCCTGCCGGTCGCGGTAGGCGTCGTCCATCTTGGTCTCGGTGTTGGACAGCGGCGTCTCGCAGCGCCAGCAGTACCAGAGCACGCGGAAGCCCTCGTAGATCAAGCCCTTGTCCCACAAGGCCTTGAACGCCCACATGACGCTTTCCATGTAGTCGAGGTCGAGCGTCTTGTAGTCGTTGTCGAAGTCGACCCAGCGCGCCTGCCGCGTCACGTAGTCGCGCCACTGGTCCGTGTACTGCAGCACGGACGTCCGGCACGCCTCGTTGAACTTCTCGATGCCGAGCTCGTCGATCTCGTTCTTGTGCGTGATGCCGAGCTGCTTCTCCGCCTCGTACTCGGCGGGCATGCCGTGCGTGTCCCAGCCGAACCGGCGCTCGACGTGCTTGCCGCGCATGGTCATGTAACGCGGCACGACGTCCTTGACGTAGCCGGTCAGCAGGTGCCCGTAGTGCGGCAGGCCATTGGCGAACGGCGGGCCGTCGTAGAAGACGAACTCGTTGGCGCCGTTCTCACCCACCGGGTTGCGGTCGATGCTCGCCTGGAAGGTCTCGTCGTCCTTCCAGTACCCGAGCACGTCCTGCTCGAGGTTCGGAAAGGACGGCTGCGCCGGGACCTCGTTCTGTCCGGCCCTGGGGTAGGCCATCTCCACTGCTCCTCGCGGTCATGAAGGACACGCGAGGACGACACGCCGATGTGGCTCGGCAAGCCGCGGTACCACCCCGCTTGCTCGTCACGCGGACGAGCCTCTCGTTCTTCGGCTGTGACGGGCCGGTCCCGTCCGGTTCTACTGAGGCTCGCGCCCGTTCTTCCGGAGGCTCCCCGGTGATGGCCGGATCGGTGCCTGTAGGTACAAGGGTAACCGGCGGCGCAAACCGTATGCTCGCGCGATGACGTTGACCATCGCGTTGTCGATCGTGCTGGCCCTGCTGTTCGTGGCCACGGGCGCGGGGAAGCTGTTCGGGGCGAAGACGTCGCTCGAGGCCCGCGACCACTTCCGGATGAACAGCGCGTTGTGGCGGACCATCGGCGCGCTGGAGTGGGCGGGCGCCGCAGGCCTGGTCGTCGGCCTGGTCACCTGGCAGTGGGTGGCGCACGCGGCCACCGTCGGGCTCGGGCTGCTGATGGTCGGCGCCACGATCACCCGGTTGCGGTACGACTCGAAGCCGACCGGCGTCGTCGTGGACCTGGTGATGCTGGCGTTGCTGATCACCCTGCTGTTCCTGGACCGGTGAGCCTCGAGTTCCGCCTGCTCGGCCCGCCGGAGGTGCGGCGCGGCACCACGCTCGTGGACGTCGGGCACGCGCGGCAGATGAGCGTGCTGGCGGTGCTGCTGGTCGACGTGAACCAGGTGGTCGGCGTCGACAAGCTGCTCGCGCGGGTGTGGGGTGAGGCGCCGCCGCGACAGGCCAGGGCCGCGCTCTACAGCTACGTGTCGCGGCTGCGGGCCGCGCTGGAAGGGCTGCCGATCGTGCGCCGCTCCGGCGGTTACGTGCTGGAGGCCGACCCCGCGGCCGTCGACCTGCACAGGTTCCGCTCGCTCGTCGGCGAGGGCCGGCACGGCGAGGCCATCGCCCTCGTGCGCGGGGAACCGTTCGAAGGGCTGCAGGGCGCGTGGTTCGCCGGCCTGCGCGAGACCGTCGCCGGTGAGATCACCGCCGCCGAACTGGATCACACCGACGCACGGCTCGCGGCTGGTGAGCACCGGACACTGGTCGCCGAACTGACCGCGCGCACGGCCGAGCGCCCGCTCGACGAACGGCTCGCAGGGCAGTTGATGCGGGCGTTGATCGGCGCCGGACGACAGTCCGACGCGCTGGCTCACCACTCACGGCTGCGGCACCGGCTCGCGGAGGATCTCGGCCTCGACCCCGGCCCCGCCCTGCGCGACCTCGTCGCGTCGATCCAGCGTCCACAGTGGAACCCGCGTCGGCTTCCGCCGGCACCAACGGGTTTCACGGGCAGAGAGGCCGAGCTCGCGGCACTCGGCGACGGGCCGATCGTCACGATCACCGGACCGGCGGGCGCCGGCAAGACGTGGCTCGCGTTGCACTGGGCGCACGCGCACGCCGCCGACTACCCGGACGGCCAGCTGTTCGTGGACCTGACCGGCAGCGACCCGGCCGACGTCGTCCGCGAGCTCATCACCGCTCTCGGCACCGGCCCTGACGGCATCCCGCCGGAGCCGCACGCGCAGACGGCGCTCTACCGCACGTTGCTGGCGAACCGGCGAATGCTGATCGTCCTCGACAACGCCGCCGACACGGCCCAGGTCGTTCCGCTGCTACCGGGCACTCCGCGGTGCCGGGTCGTTGTGACCAGCCGCGAACGCCTGCCCGGCCTCGTCACCGCTCACGGCGCCCACCCCGTTGTCCTTCAGCCGGCGCCGAAACACCAACAGCGCCCCTAGCGGGCCGAGCACCGGCACTGCGCCGGTCATCGGCCACATGAACCGCTCGTACCAGGGCTTCGACCGCACCTCGTCGACGAACGCGACCACGCGATCCCGCAACGCGGCGTCGGTCTTCACCAGCTCGACCCCCGTGCGACGCGCCGGACACCAGGTCCAGCCTGGAACCCGACGCCGCGGACACGTCGGCCAGCACACGTGCGGAGTCCGCGAAGGAAGGATCCCCGTTCGACATCGGCGCGTCCGAAGAAGCGATGAACACCGGCACCGTCAGCGACTCCAGCACCGGCTTCACCTGCCGGAAGGTGCTGCGTTCAACCCCGCCGAAACCCTGCACGGGTGACACCAGCACCAGGCCCGCCGGCCCCTGGATCCGCGGCGCTGCCAGCACAGCGGCTGCGGCGGTCCGTGCCTCGCCACCCGCCACGATCGAGGTAGCGCCACGCCGGGTGAGTTCCTGCGCGGCGGCCTGCAGATCGAGGTCGTACTTGTACTCGTCCTTCAGCATGCGCGGATCGCCCAGTTCGAAGAACCGGATGTCGAAGAGCAGCACCTGATTACCGGAGTCGGCCAGGCTCTGCGCCAACGGCAACCAGTCGCAGTACGACTGCTTGAGGTAAGAGGCGAGGATGACTCCACGTGGTCCGCTGCCGAGCACCAGACCGGACAGCTGCACGTCGTCTTCAGTGCGGAAGCTCACCGACTTGTCGCGCAGGTCGCCCGGCACGCATTCGTTGGACTCAGCCTGGATCGGAACATGCAGTGCTGACCAGCAGGAACGCGGTTACCACCGCGACACGGAAAACGGCCCTCGGGGGCATTCGCACTTCATAGCCGATGCCGGAACCCGCTCGGGCGCCGTTCACTCCGACTGTGTGGAACGACTCTTCCGGACCAGGGTCGAGTCGGGGCGGCACACGGCGCACGGGGTGAACTGCAGTTGCCGTGCCTCCTGCACCGGGAGGCCCAGCGTGGGCCTCCCGGCGAGCCAGGAACACGAGCTCAGGTGATACCGGGGCCGCTCGTCCAGCACCCGCACCTCATCCACCAGATCGGCCACCGCGAGCAGGTCTGCCGCGTCGGTGTCCTCTTCCGGTGGCTCCTCGTCAGCGGGCGGCGTGTCGGCTACCGCCGAAGCCACCACCCGTTGATCATCAGCTACCACGTGTTGATCTACACTCTGCGCCACGGCTGCGGGGTCCCCCGGACGTCGTCGCCACCAGTCCCAGATCAGGACCAGGGCGGCGAGCACACTCGCGCCCACGGATGCCCACGCCCAGATGTTGTTGGACGTGGTCAGCGCAGGGACGAGCAACCCGAGGGCAGCCAGCACCAGAAGTAGAACTACGAAGAGCACCTAATGAACAGTAGTTCAGCCCGCTTCGGCGCGTGCGCCGAAGGAGTAGCCCTGGGAACGACCCTCGGACGGAGCGGCGGGGCCGCGGTCCTGGAGGTCGCGCAGGGACGACTCGAGCATGGTCTTCAGTCGCGTGCGGTACTCGCGCTCGAACGTCTGCAGCTTGTCGATCTGCTTCTCGAGCGTGTTCTTCTCCTGGGTGATGTTGCCCATCACCTCGGCGTGCTTGCGCTGCGCGTCGCGGTCGAGCGCGGTGGCCTTCTCACGGGCCTGCCGCTCGAGCGTCTCGGCGCGCGTGCGCGCGTCGTTCAGCATGGTCTCGGCACGCGTGCGCGCCTCGTTGACCATCGTGTCGGCCTTGGCACGGGCCTCGGACAGCAGCTGCTCGGACTTCGTGCGGGCCTCGGACAGCATGCCGTCGGCTTCGGCCTTGGCCTCGCCGGTCAGCCTGTCCGCCATCTCCTGGGCGAGACCCAGGACCTTCGCGGCCTGCACGTGGTGGTCGCCGCCACCACCGGGCGACGTCTGCTCCAGCACCGACGGCGGGGGAACCGGCGCCAGACGGCGCGGCTCCTCGACCGGGACTCGGCTCGTCATGGGGCCGGAGGAAGCCTTGGCGCGCGCGTCGTCGAGGTCGGCGCGCGCGGTCTCGAGCTGCTGGTCGAGCTGCTCAACCTGCTGACGGAGGTCGTTGTTCTCCTCGATCAAGCGGGCCAGTTCGCCCTCAACCAGGTCGAGGAACGCGTCCACCTCGTCCTCGTTGTAGCCCCGCTTGCCAATCGGCGGCTTGCTGAACGCGACGTTGTGCACGTCAGCGGGGGTCAACGGCATCGGATCACCTCTCGCACTCCTGGGCTGCGGTCATCCCCGGTTCCCCGTCACCTGGGATCTGCGAATCGCATCAGAATGATAACGACCAGCCACAGCACAATAATCGATAGGTCCAGCCCGACGCCCCCGATCCGCACAGTCGGGATCATCCGACGGACTACGCGGACCGGTGGGTCGGTCACGGTGTAAACGGTCTCCAGCGTCACGGCTACGCCGCCCGCGGGGCGCCACTCCCTCGCGAACGTCCTCACCAGTTCGACCACGACACGCGCGGTCAGGAACAGGGAGAACGCGAAGAGTAGGTAGAAGATGACGAGACGGATCGGGTCCACGGGGTCAACTCTAACCGTGGTTGCCGAACCCACCCTCCGCCAGCTTCCGCCGGTCCTCCGCCGTCACGTCAACGTTGGGCGGTGAGAGAAGGAACACCCTGCTGGTGATCTTGTCCATGGACCCGCGCAGAGCGAACGCGAGACCGGCCGAGAAGTCGACGAGACGCTTGGCGTCCGCGTCGTCCATGTCGGTCAGGTTGAGGATCACCGGAGTGCCGTCGCGGTAGTGCTCCCCGATCGTGCGCGCCTCGCTGTAGTTACGGGGGTGAAGCGTGGTGATGCGCGCCAACGGGTTGCCTGCCGGCTCGGCGACCGGACGCAGTCTGCTCACGGGCTCGCGCTGCGGCTCGACGGCGAGCGCGCCGTGCACGGGTGCATCGGCGCTCCAGCGCCGCGTGCTCGAGGGGCTGCCCCCGCGCCGCGACTCCGGCTCGTAGTCGTCCGACTCGTCGATGTCGGCCCGGTACCCGGAGCCCTGGAGCTCCGACCGGCCCGGTGTGAACACACGGCTGCGCCGCGGGTAGGGGTCGTAGTCGTCGGCCTCGGCCGCGTACTCGGACCGGTAGTCGCCGTAGCGACCGCGGTCGTCGTCGTAGCCGGGGTCGTCTGCGTACTCGGCGGGGACCATCCCGAAGTAGGCCTTCAGCTTGTGCAAAGCGCTCATCCCAAGCCCCTCCTCCGCGAGTGCCCCACCTTAGGGACGGTGCGGACGGCCCCGAGGTTCCCGACAACCTATGGCAACGTTAGTCGCCGACTACCGAGCAACCCTGTTCCGACACGCACACAGGTCGATCCGTGCGAGATGGCATCTTCCAGGTCTCCGCTCATTCCCGCTGACACACTGCTGACAGTGGGATGATCATCACGTAGGCCTGATACCACTGACGCCAACACGTCAAACGCCTGCGCTGGCTTCATCGTCAGTGGTGCGACAGTCATCGCACCTCGAAGAATAAGATCACCCGAACGAGTGATCGCGCCAGCCAGTTCCGCGACCTCGGGAACGGGACAGCCGCCCCGTGACGTGTCGCCGTCGATGCTGACCTGCAGCAACACGTCGAGCTTCACGCCTTTCGCGTGCGCCGCTTTCGCGAGGGCCTCTGCCAATCTCACGCTGTCGACCGAGTCGACCTGATCGGCCCACTCGACGACGGATTTGGCCTTGTTCCGCTGCAATCGGCCGACCATGTGCCATCTCGCACCTTCGAGATGTCTCAATTGGGCGACCTTGGCGCTCGCTTCCTGATCGCGGTTTTCCGCGAACTCGCGAAGACCGAGTTCGTAGAGGAGTTCGACATCGCTCGCCGGCCAGGTTTTCGTCACCGCGAGCAACATCACTTCCGACCGATCACGGCCCGCCGCTTCACAGGCTTTGGCGATGCGTTCCTCGACCTCTGCGAGGTTCGCGGCGAGCTCCTCCCGCCGGCTCACGGCTCGATCCAGACGACCGACGCGAGCCGCCCGGTCGGGGCCTGCCTGCGGTGGCTGAAGAGGTCCTTCTCCTCGAACGTGCAGCGCGGGTCGACGCCGATCTTGCCGACACCGGCGCTCGCCAGCTGGTTCCACAGCCCCGCGCGCAGATCGAGCGCGGGGGTACCCCTGCGCGACTTGGAGGCGCTGCCAGGAAGGTGCTTCTCGACGTCTTTCTGCATGTCAGCGGGCACCTCGTAGCACTCGCCGCACACCGCGGGCCCCAGCAGGACCTCGATCCGCCCCAGCTCGGCACCCTGCGCCAGCATCACCTTCAACGCCTCGACGACGACTCCGACCCGCGCGCCGACACGCCCGGCGTGCACCGCGCCGACCACGCCGGCCTCCTGGTCGCCGAGCAGCACCGGGACGCAGTCGGCCGTCAGCACGGCGAGCGCGAGACCCGGCTGTTTCGTCACGACGGCGTCGGTCGCCTCCAGCGGCTGCGCCTGTGGCCCGTCGACCACCCCGACGGTCCGGCCGTGCACCTGTTCCATCCACACCAAGCGGTCCGGCGCGAGACCGATGCCCTCGGCGAGCCGGGCGCGGTTGGCCTCCACCGCCTTCCCGTCGTCCCCCACGTGGTCGCCGAGGTTGAACGAGTCGTACGGAGCCTTGGAGACGCCACCAGCGCGAGTGGTGACAACACGACGAATGCGCACGGCTTACACCCTAATTCCACATAAGCAGGACCCCCTGAGAACTCAAGGTACTCAGGGGGTCCGACAAGAACTGCGATCCGGTCGTCAGCGCCGCATGAACGGCGGCACGTCCACCTCGTCGTCCGGGTCGTCGGTGACGGGCACCGGACGCGACGGCAGCGAACCGTTCTGCGACAGCGACCGCGGCACGTACCCGTTGCCCTGCATCGGCGACGGCTGCGGCGGCACCGTGGTGGGCGGCGGCGGGGCCTGACGGACCTCCTGCTGCGACTGTGCGACCGGCTGGGCGGCCGGTGGCGGCGTCTGCACGACGGGCGGAGGCGGCGTCTGCGCGACCGGCTGAGACGCCGGTGCGTGCGTCGGCGCCGCGGTCGCGGTGGCGATCGGGCCGGAGGGCGTCCGCGGCGGCGAGGACAACGCCGTCGGCTCCAGCTTCTTGTGCGTGGGCCCGCCGCTGTCGAACCCCGCCGCGATCACCGTGACGCGCACCTCGTCGCCGAGCGAGTCGTCGATGACCGTACCGAAGATGATGTTCGCATCCGGGTGCGCGGCCTCCTGGACCAGCGACGCGGACTCGTTGATCTCGAACAGGCCCAGGTCGGAGCCACCGGCGATCGAGAGCAGCACGCCGTGCGCACCCTCCATCGACGCCTCGAGCAGCGGCGAGTTGATCGCCTTCTGCGCGGCCTGGACGGCGCGGCCCTCACCGCGCGCGGAACCGATGCCCATCAACGCCGAGCCCGCACCGGACATGACCGACTTGACGTCGGCGAAGTCCAGGTTGATCAGACCGGGCGTGGTGATCAGGTCGGTGATGCCCTGGACACCGGAGAGGAGGACCTCGTCGGCCGAACGGAACGCGTCCATCAGGCTGACACCGATGTCACCCAGCTGGAGCAGCCGGTCGTTGGGAATCACGATCAGCGTGTCGCACTCGTTGCGCAGCGCCTGGATGCCGTCCTCTGCCTGCTTGGCGCGGCGCTTGCCCTCGAACGAGAACGGGCGCGTGACGACACCGATCGTCAGCGCGCCGAGCTTGCGGGCGATCGAGGCCACCACCGGCGCGCCGCCGGTGCCCGTGCCGCCGCCCTCGCCGGCGGTCACGAAGACCATGTCGGCCCCCTTGAGGACCTCTTCGATCTCCTCGCGGTGGTCTTCGGCGGCCTTGTGCCCGACCTCCGGGTTGGCGCCGGCACCGAGGCCGCGGGTGAGCTCGCGGCCGATGTCGAGCTTGACGTCGGCATCAGACATCAGCAAGGCCTGTGCGTCGGTGTTCACCGCGATGAACTCGACGCCCTTGAGCCCGACCTCGATCATGCGGTTGACGGCGTTGACACCGCCACCACCGATGCCGACGACCTTGATCACCGCGAGGTAGTTGTGCGGGGGCGTCATCGGATCCGCCTTCCTGATCGTGGTCCGTGCTGTGGTGCTGGGTGGTGATGCACCCGGATTGAAACCCTCAACCTCTCCTCGAGGTCCAGAGTTATGTCAACCCCATATGTTCCTGCTGGACGTTAAGCACCGGCGGTGCGTCGGTCCAGCAGCCACGCCGTAGGGTCCCAACACTGTGCGCTACTACTCCCCGGTCGTGCCGTCAAGTAGTGCGCACGGTGCAGAGCACGGCGCACCACAAGCGTAGTCGGACCTCGAATCAGAGATCGTCTCGCCCGCCCAATCGACACTTCCACCTCTTTTGCCGGTGATCTTCCGTTACCGTCCGTGGACGGGGATGAAGACGCTGAGCGTCGCCCTCGCGGCGATCGCACTGGGGGCGGCGACGACCGGTTCAGGGAGTTCGTCCGCCTCGTGTGCGGCACCGCGTCCACCAGCCAGCCTGTGGAGGTGGTGCCCGGCCAGGAGGGAACCGTCCGGCTGAGGTACCGGGACACGTTCGTCGACGCCATCCACTTCAACGCCCTCGGTTCCGCGACGACGGAAGAAGAGGCCGAGCGCGACTCCCAGCAGTGGCGGATCCGGGAGACCGGGACCGCGCCGGCGCCCGAACCGGCGGAGGTCGTCCGTCTGAGGAACCCCGGACTACGGCACCTGCCGGACCGAACACCTGCCCACCGAGCAGGCCCTGACGGACCACTGCACCCTCGCGACGAGGCAGGCGTTCCGGCGCGTCGATCTCGGGGCGGCGAGGTGGCGCAGCACAACGAGCGGCAGGTGCCTGACCAGCTTCAGCTACGACTACGTCAGCGCGATGCCCTGCACGGCCGCGCTGGCGGCCAAGCAGAAGTGGAGGCTCGCGGCCGACGAGTTCGGCCATCACGAGATCACGACGGTGTGGACCGGCCGCTACCCGACCATGAGCGGCGGCCCCATGGGTGAGGTGTTCGTCTCCGACCACAAGACCGACCGCCTCACGCAGAAGTGGGAGCTTCCGGCGGCCTAGTCATCGGTCGCCCCGTCCAGATGCCCGGCGTGCCGGGCGGTCTCCTCGACGAGGTGCGCGATCACCATCGGGCCGAGACCGTCCGGTCGCCCCGGAACGGCACGACCTGGTCCAGGTCCGTCACCGCACCGCATCTATCCGCTGGGCTGCGAGCCGGCCGGAGATGAGCACTGGAGGCACTCCGACGCCCGGTGTGGTGCCTGCGCCCGCCAACGCCACGTTCTCGGCTCCCTTGACGACGTTGCGCGGCCGGAACGGTCCGGTCTGCGCGAAGGTGTGCGCCAGCCCGAACGGCGTACCGGCGGCGTTGCCCCAGTCCCGCGGCGTGACGAGGCGCTCGTCCTGGATCGCCGCACCGAAGCCGTCGAGGCCTCGCTCTTCGAGCGTGGCGATGAGCTCGTCGCGATACCTCGGCCCGACGCGCTGCCAGTCGATCGGGCCGGTCCGCAGGTTCGGGCACGGCGCCAGCACGTAGTGCAGCCCGTCCTGCGCGTGCGTGACGAGCAGCGACGGGTCCGACATCAACTGTCCCTTGTGGACGATTTCGGTGAACGTCTCGCGCCAGGCCGCGCCGAACAGGATGTTGTGGTGCCCGAGATCCCACGTGCGATCCGTCGCGGCGTGCAACACCACGGCCGATGGCGACCAACGGTGCCGCACAAGCCGTTGCGGGCGCTTCCCGAGCAACCGGTACGCGTCCGGCAACTCGCACGCCAGCACCACCGCGTCCGCGGCGATCCGCTCATCCGAGGTGTGGACGGCCGCGACCCGTGCGCCGCTCCACTCCAGCCGTGTGACCGTTGCGCCGTAACGGAACTCCGCGCCGTGTTTCTCCGCGGCTGCGCTCAGTGCCTGGGGAACCGCGTGCATCCCACCGCGTGGGTGGTAGACGCCCGCGATGGTGTCCATGTACGCGATGACCGCGTACGCCGCGAGAGCTTGCTGCGGCGGCACACCCGCGTACAACGCCTGGAAGGAGAAAAGCCGGATCAAACGTTCATCGCTGATGAATCGCCGCAACTGCGGTTCCAGCCGGCCGAACCCGCCCAGGCCCGCCAGCTTCACGAGCTCCGGCCTCAGCAGGTCGAGCGGCGAGTCGAAGTTCGCCCCGATGAAGTGCTCGCGCTGCACCGCGTACAGCTCGCCCAGCCACCGCCGCAGCTTCCGGTACCCGGCCGCTTCCCTTGCGCCGCAGACGTTGCGGACCTCGGCCTCCATGGCCTCGGCATCGGTGTGCACCGCGATCCGCGACCCGTCCGCGAACCGCGCGTGGTAGGCGGGATCGACCCTGTCGAGCGTCAGCCAGTCCGCAGTTCGCTCCCCCACCGCGCCGAACACCTCGTCCAGGTACTCCGGCATCGTGAGCACCGTCGGCCCGCTGTCCGCCGTGAACCCGCCCACCTGGACGGTCCCGGCGCGACCGCCTGGGGCATCAGCCTTTTCGAGCACGGTGACCCGGCGGCCGGTGCCCTGCAGGTGCAACGCCGCCGACAGTCCGGCAAGACCGGCGCCCACGACCACGACGTGTCCTGCCATGCGTACTTCCTTCGGGTGACAACGACCGATACGGCTAATGCCGCGAGAAGCAGTCCGATGAGCACGGTAGTCGTTCACTTCGAGGAGGCTCCTCTTGGCACCCGCAACCGCGTCCGTGCGTTCGCTCGTCATCGAGGCGATCGTGTTGGAACTCGTGACGAGCAGGCTGGGCAGCCTGTTCGTGCGGGTCGCGACAGCGTTGAAGCCGAACGGCTGACCGGCGGGCCACAGGAGATCTTCGTGTGCTCCCAGCCACTTCCCCGGTCCCCGCACCGACGTCCCCGCCGCTTCCCGGCACCGTCACGGCCGCCGGCACCGCGGCCGTGACACAGCGCGCCGACACCAGGGTCGTTGGCGCGCAAGACCGTTGGTAAGGCTACGAAACGGTGGCCAGGTCCGGGGACGACACGTCGTACGTCGTGCCCGGACGTGAGAGCAGCACCATCAGCACCGCCGCCTTGCGCGGGGTGTCGTCGGAGCTGCCCCACTTCACCACGCGGTTGCCGGACAGCGTCAGCTTCACGTCGGCACCGGACGTGGCCGACACCTGCAGGACGTCGGGCCGCAGCTTCTCCGGCAGTTCGTTCAGGACCCCGACCACGGCGCGAGTGGCCGGGTCCGTGGACGACGGGGTGGCCACGACCAGTTCGGGGACGCCCGGCGCCGCCGTCGGCAGGACCGCGTAGTCCATGCCGGTGGAGTCGACGAGGTGGAAGCCGTCGGGCAGCTTCACCGAGCCGACGGGCACGCGTTCGGTGATCAGCAGCCGGACCGTGCCCGGCAGCTGGCGTTCCACCTCGATGGTGGCGATGCGCGGTACGGCGGCGACGCGTTCGCGGATGCCGCGAAGGTCCAGCCGCACCAACGGAGAGCCGGGTTCGATGGCGGCGGCGCGGCGGACCTCGTCGTCGGTCAGCACCACCGCGCCGTGGACGTCCACGTTGCGGACGCCCAGCAACGGCGTGAAGAACACCCCGTAAGTCAAACCCACTATGGAAAGCAACGTCAGCAACGCGACCAGGCGGCGGCGCAGGATCACCCTGCGCCGCGCCCGGTACTCAGCGCTCTTCGGTCTCCGGTTCGCGGGGCGAACTCGCGTGGACCTGCCACGAACCGGGGCGCTCATGCCTGCTCTTGCTGCGACAGCGCGCTGACGATCTCGGGGCCGAGCATCGTCACGTCACCCGCGCCCATGGTCACCACCAGGTCGCCCTCGTGGACCAGCGACGCCACCAGGGCGGGCACGCGGTCGAACGACGGCTCGTAGTGCACGGAAGCCGTCACCTGCTCCGCGATCAGCCCGCCGGTCACACCGGGCTCCGGCTCCTCGCGGGCGCCGTACACGTCCAGCACGACCACTTCGTCCGCCAGCGACAGCGCAGCGGCGAACTCCGTGGCGAACGTGCGCGTACGCGAGTACAGGTGCGGCTGGAACACCACGACAACCCTGCCGGTACCCGCGACCGGACGCGCCGCACGCAGCTGGGCGTCGACCTCGGTCGGGTGGTGCGCGTAGTCGTCGTAGACGGACACGCCACCGGCACGGCCCTTGAACTCGAACCGCCGCCGCACACCACCGAAGGCCGCGAGACCCTCCAGCAACCCGGTCTGGTCGGCACCGAGCTCCAGACCGGCCAGCAGCGCCGCAACGGCGTTCAACGCCATGTGCTCACCCGGCACCGCGACGCGGACCTCGAGGGCCACTCCGTCGATCTCGACCGACGCCAGGCCACCGGACTCGAACGGCTTGTAGTCGACGATCCGCGCGTCGGAAGCGGCGCGGCCGTACTCCCGCACCCGAATCCCGCGAGCGCGAGCCTCGGCGATCAGCCGCGCCGCACCTGGATCGTCCACACAGGACACCAGAACACCACCCGGCGCGATCCGGTCCAGGAACGAGTCGAACACCGCCGTGTACGCCTCGACGGTGCCGTGGTGATCGAGGTGGTCGGCCTCGACGTTCGTCACGACGGCGACCGACGGCGAGAAGAACAGGAACGAGCCGTCGGACTCGTCCGCCTCGGCGACGAACACGCCACCGGTGCCCTGATGCGCGTTGGCACCGGACTCGTTGAGGTCGCCACCGATCGCGAACGACGGGTCCAACCGGCAGTGCTGCAGCGCGACGGTCAGCATCGACGTGGTCGACGTCTTGCCGTGCGTGCCGGCGACACACACGACCCGGTGGTCTTCCATGAGAGCGGCCAGCGCCTCGGCGCGGCGCAGCACCGTGATGCCGCGCTCGCGAGCCGCGGCGTACTCCGGGTTCGAGTCCTTGATCGCGGTCGACACCACGACCTCGGTCGGGCCACCGACGAGCTGGTCGAGGTTGGCCGAGTCGTGTCCCACCGCGACCCGCGCGCCCTGGGCACGCAGCGCCAGCACGGTCCGCGAGTCCTTGGCGTCCGAACCGGACACCTGCGCACCGCGCGCGAGCAGGATGCGGGCGATGCCGCTCATTCCGGCACCACCGATGCCGACGAGGTGAACGCGTTCGAGGCTCACTTCTTGATCACCTCCAGCACGGCGCGGGCCAGGATCTCGTCCGCCTCGCGACGGCCGGTGCCGAGCGTCGCCGCGGACATGGCGGCGAGGCGCGCGCGGTCCGCGACCAGCGGCACCACCAGCGAGACGACCTTCTCCGGCGTCAGCTCCTCGTCCGGCACCAGGATGCCGCCACCGGCCGAGACGACCGGACCGGCGTTCAACGCCTGCTCGCCGTTGCCGTGAGGCAGCGGCACGAACACCGCGGGCAGGCCGACGGCCGACACCTCGGCGACGGTCATCGCACCCGAGCGGCACAGCACGGCGTCCGCGGCGGCGTACGCGAGGTCCATGCGCTCCAGGTACGGCACCGGCACGTACGCGGGTGCGCCCGGAACCTGCTGCACCGCAATGGTGTTCTTCGGGCCGTGCGCGTGCAGCACGCCGATGCCCGCACGGGCGAACTCGGCCGCAACGGGGGCCACGGCCTCGTTGATCGAGCGCGCACCCTGCGAACCACCGAACACCAGCAGCGTCGGCGCGTCCGGGTCCAGGCCGAAGAAGCGGCGGGCCTCGTCGCGCAGTGCCGCGCGGTTCAGCGTCGTGATCGACTGGCGCAGCGGGATGCCGATGATCTGGGCGTCGGTCAGGCCCGAGTCCGGCACAGCCGCCGCGACGTGCGCGGCGAACTTGGCGCCGACCTTGTTCGCGAGGCCGGCCTTGGCGTTCGCCTCGTGCACCACGATCGGCACGCGGCCACGCGCGGCCAGGTACGCGGGCAGTGCCACGTAGCCGCCGAAGCCGACGACGACGTCCGCGCCGACGCGCTCCAGCACCTCACGGGTCTGCTTCACGGCGCCGCGCACGTTGAGCGGCAGCTTCAGCAGATCGAGCGTGGGCTTGCGCGGCATCGGCACCGGCGGGATCAGCTCCAGCGGGTAGCCGCGGGCCGGCACGATCTTGTTCTCCAGGCCGCGCTCGGTGCCGAGCGCGACGACACGTGCGTCCGGCCGCAGCCGCATGACCGCGTCGGCCAGCGCCAGTGCCGGCTCGATGTGTCCCGCGGTGCCACCACCTGCGACCACGATGCACGGACCACTGGGGGCAGGGTGCCCGGTCAAGACTTGCCTCCGGATATTGGTTTTGGCTGAACAATCAGTTGTATCGCCCGCGACCGCGGGTCGACCGGCCTTGCTCCGTCCGGCCCTGGGTGCGCCGCGACTCGCGGCGACGGTACTCCGAGGGAGGAGCGGACCGTCCAGCCATACGACGTTCGTCGATGACCGGGAGTTGCGCCGTGCGCCTGCCCGGCGCGCGCGGAGGCGTCGACGGGCGGACCGGCTTGCGCTTGGGCGGCGGCCGGTACGCCTCGGGCGCCGGCAGCTTGAGCAGGCCGCCGACACGGCCAGGACCGAGCGAACGCAGCGCCGCCACGGCCTCGGGCTCGTGCCGGGCGCAGTTCGCGAGGATGCCGAACACGATCATGGTCATCACGACCGAGGTGCCGCCGGAGGAGATCATCGGCAGCGTGATGCCGGTGACGGGCAGCAGCCGCACGACGTAGCCGATGTTGATCGCGGCCTGCGCGACCAGCCACACCGTCAGCGTCGCGGACACGATCCGGATCCACGGGTCGGTGTTGCGCCACGCCACCCGCAGGCCGACCCACGCGACCCCGCCGAACAGCGCCAGCACCAGCGCGCACCCGATGAACCCGAGCTCCTCGCCGATGACGGCGAAGATGAAGTCCGACTCGACGTTGGGCAGGTACCGCCACTGCGAGCTGCCCTGCGCGAGCCCCTTGCCGAACCAGCCGCCCTCCGCGAGCGCGAACATCGCCTGCCGCGCCTGCAGACCCGCTCCCTCCGGATCGGCGTCCGGGTTGAGGAACGTCGACACGCGCTGCAACCGGTACGCGGCGCCGATCGCGAGCACGACGGCACCGGCCACCGCGCCACCGGCGATCACGCCGAACAACCGCATCGGCGCGCCGACGAACCACAGCAGGCTGATCAGCACCACGCCGAGCGTGATCGTGCCGCCGAGGTCGGGCTGCAGCATGACCAGCGCGAAGATCAGCATCGCGACCGGCACGACGGGCACCAGCAGGTGCCGGTACTGCGACAGCAACGCCCGCTTGGTGACCAGGACGTGCGCGCCCCACAACGCCAGCGCGAGCTTCACGGCCTCGATGGGCTGGAACGAGATCGGCCCGACGGTGAACCAGGACCGGGCGCCACCGCGGACGTCGCCCAGCGGCGTCAGCACCAGCGCCAGCAGCAGCACGCCGATGCCCATCGCCGCCGTCGACAGATGCCGCAGGCGCCGCAACGGGAACCGCAGCACGAGCCAGAACAGCACTGCGCCGATGCAGACGTAGATCAGCTGCTTCTGGAACACGCTGTACGCCGACACACCCGAGGCGACCTGTCCCGGCGCCGACGCCGACAGCACCATCACCAGACCCAGCACGGTGAGCATGCCGAAGATCGCGAGCAACAGGTGGAAGTCGGCGAGCGGGCGGCCGAGCCACGCGGTCAGACCTCCGCGCATCGACGCGATGCGGCCCGCGGGACGAACCTTCCGCTTGCTCCTCGGCTTGTCGGCGACGACGGTCACCAGATCATCGTCTCCTGTGTCAAGCGCTCGAACGGGGATTCGTGTGGCGTGTCGCGCATGGTGTCGTGATCGTCGGCCTTTGCCCCGTATTTCGACGGTCAGACGGGTGCATCGTGGTGCCCTGCTGAGCGCCGGAAGACGCGGTGAAGTCCGGCGGTCACGACACCACCACCCTACCGGCCACGGCCTTCACCCCGACGTCAACCGCCGGACCGCGTCCGTGAACGCCTGCCCGCGGTGCGCGTAGTCGGTGAACATGTCCATCGACGCGGCCGCGGGAGCCAGCAGCACCGTGTCGCCAGGCCGCGCGAACTCCTGCGCGGCACGGACGACCGCCGTCATCGGCTCGTCGTCGTCAGCGACGTCGAGCACGCGCATCGGCACGTCCGGCGCGTACCGCGCCAGGGCGTCCGCGATCACCGCGCGGTCGGCGCCGATCAGCACGGCGCCCCGCAGCCGGTGGGCTTCTGTCCGCACCATCTCCTCGACCGACGCGCCCTTGAGCAGGCCGCCCGCGATCCAGACGACGCTCTCGAACGCCCGCAGCGACGCCACGGCGGCGTGCGGGTTCGTCGCCTTCGAGTCGTTGACATAGTGGATGTCGGCGGCGTCCACCGCGACGAGCACAGCGCGGTGAGCGGCCGGTTCGAACGCTTCCAGGCCCTCGCGCACGGCCTCCGACGGAACGCCGTACGCGCGCGCCAGTGCCGTGGCGGCGAGAGCGTCCGCGATGCCGGGAGGACCGGCCGGGCGGATCTTCGCGACCTCGATCAACGCCTCGTCGTCGGCGAACGCGCGGTCGACCAGCCAGCCGCCGCGCACCCCGAGCTGGCCCGCCTCGGGCTCGTCCAGGGTGAAACCGACCTGGTCACGGGCGGGCGAGGACTCCAGCAGGTCGACGACGAGGTCGTCGTCGAGCCAGCCGATCGCGACGTCACCGGTGAGGACCCTGGCCTTGGCCTGCGCGTACGGCTCCATGCCGCCGTGCCAGTCGAGGTGGTCCTCCGCGAGGTTGAGCAGCGCGCCCGCCTGCGGCCGCACCGACGGCGACCAGTGCAGCTGGAAGCTCGACAGCTCCACGGCCAGCACCCGGCGTCCGGCCAGCAGCGCGTCCACGACCGGCAGCCCGACGTTGCCGCACGCCACAGCGTCCGCGCCGGCCGCGTGCAGGATCGACTCCAGCATGCCGACCGTCGTGGTCTTGCCGTTGGTGCCCGTCACCGCGAGCCACACCGGCGGGTCGGCCAGCTCGGCGGCCATCCGCCAGGCCAGCTCGACCTCGCCGATCACCTCGATGCCCGCCGCCGCGGCGGCCGCGAGCAGCGGGCTCGACGGCTGCCAGCCGGGCGACGTGACGACCAGCGAGGTCCCCGCTGGCGGCTCCGTCAGGCCGGGCACCAGCTCGACGCCGTCCAGCAGCGTCTCCAGCGCCATCAGCCGTTCCGGCGACGAGTCCGTCACCACGACCTCCGCCCCCGCGGCGAGCAACGCCTCGGCGGCGGACCGGCCGGTCACTCCAGCACCGGCGACCAGCACCTTCGTTCCGGCCAGCTTGGTCATGTCCTAGAACCCGCCTGTCAGCCACTCGCTGTAGAACACGCCCAGACCGAACATGCAGCAGATACCCGCCATCAGCCAGAACCGGATGATGACCGTGGTTTCCGCCCAGCCGGCCAGCTCGAAGTGGTGGTGGAACGGGGCCATGCGGAACAGCCGCCGTCGTGAGGTGCGGAAGACCGCGACCTGCAGCGCCACCGACAGGGCCTCGACCACGAACAGACCACCGATGACGATCATCAGCAGCTCGGTGCGGGTCGCGATCGCGAGACCCGCGACCAGGCCGCCGAGCGCGAGCGAACCCGTGTCACCCATGAAGATCTTGGCAGGGGCGGCGTTCCACCAGAGGAAGCCGATGCAGCCCGCCATCGCGGCCGCGGCGATCACCGCGAGGTCCAGCGGGTCGCGCACGTCGTAGCAGCCGGCCACCGCGTAGCTCGAGCAGTTGTAGCGGAACTGCCAGAACGAGATCACGACGTACGTGCCGAGCACCATCGCCGACGAGCCACCGGCGAGACCGTCCAGGCCGTCGGTCAGGTTCACCGCGTTCGACCACGCGGCGACCATGCCGTAGCAGAAGACGATGAACCCGATCGTGCCGAACGAGACCACGGTGATGTCGCGGACGAACGACAGGTTGACCGACGCGGGCGTCAGGCCGTCCTTGTTCGGGAACTGCAGCACGAGGATCGCGAACGTGATCGTGGCGATGAACTGGCCGACCAGCTTGGCCGTCTTGTTCAGGCCGAGGTTGCGCGCCTTGCGGATCTTGATGAAGTCGTCGAGGAAGCCGACGAGCCCCAGCGACGTCGTCAGCATCAGCACGAGCAGGCCCGACGCGGTCGGGGTCTGCCCGGACGCCGAGGCCGACATCGAGTTCACGAGGTGCGTGCCGAGGTAGCCGGCCCACATCGCGACCAGGATGGCGAGACCACCCATGGTCGGCGTGCCGCGCTTGGTCTTGTGGTGCTGCGGACCGTCCTCGCGGATCTCCTGGCCGAAGCCCTGGCGAGAGAAGATCTTGATCAGGTAGGGCGTCAGCAGGATCGACACTGCCAGTGCGATCGCTGCCGCGATCAGGATGCTCTTCACTTGGTTCCTGCCTCCAGCAGGGCCTCGGCGATGCGCCACAGGCGGTAGGCGTTGGATGCCTTGACCAGCACGACGTCACCGGGCCGGATTTCCGCGCGCAGCAACGCGATCGCCGCGTCCGCGTCCGGCACCAGGACGGATTCCTCTCCCCAAGATCCTTCCAGGTGCGCACCCTGGTGCATCGCGCGGGCCGCGTCACCGATGACGACGAGCTTGCTGATGTCCAGGCGCACCACGAGGCGGCCGATTTCGTCGTGCTCACGCACCGCGCCGTCGCCCAGTTCGGCCATCGGTCCGAGCACTGCCCAGCTGCGGCGGGCGGGCGTGGTGGCGCGCGAGATCGTCGCGAGCGCCTTCAACGCCGCCCGCACGGAGTCCGGGTTCGCGTTGTACGCGTCGTCGATGACCGTCACGCCGTCGGGCCGGTCGGTGATCACCATGCGGTGCGCGGACACCCGTTCCGCGGCACCGAGCCGTTCGGCGACCTCGGCCGGCGTTGCGCCCAGCTCCAGGGCGATCGCGGCGGCGACCAGCGCGTTGCCCACCTGGTGGGGGCCGTTCAGCGCGAGCTTGACCTGCGCGTCGCCCTGGGCGGTCTTGAGCGTGAAGCTCGCGCGGGCCTGCTCGTCGAGTTCGATGTTCTCGGCGCGGACGTCCGCCTTCTGGTTCTCACCGACCAGGACGACCTTGGCCTTCGTGCGGCTCGCCATGCCCGCGACCAGCGGGTCGTCGGCGTTGAGGATCGCGACGCCGTCCTCAGGCAGTGCCTCGATCAGCTCGCCCTTGCCCTGCGCGATGCCCTCGCGGGAGCCGAACTCGCCGAGGTGGGCGGTGCCGACGTTGAGCACGGCGCCGAACTTCGGCGGGGCGATCTCGCAGAGGTTCGCGATGTGGCCGATGCCCCTGGCGGACAGCTCCAGCACGAGGAACCGGGTGTCCTCGGTCGAACGGAGCGCGGTCCACGGGTGGCCCAGCTCGTTGTTGAACGACTCCGGCGGAGCGATGACCTCGCCGGCCGGCCGCAGCACCTGCGCGATGAGGTCCTTCGTGGACGTCTTCCCGGCCGAGCCGGTGACGCCGATGATGGTGAGGTCCTTGAGCTGGTCGGTGACGTGGCGGGCCAGCTTGGCCAGCGCCTCGAGCACCGCTGCGCCCTCACCGTTCTTGTCGCCGGCGAGAACGTAGGCGTTGGCGTGCTTGGCCTCCACCGGCGGCGCGATCACCGCCGGGGCGTCGACCTCGCGTCCGGCCAGCACACCGGCAGCGCCCCGGGAGATGGCCTGGGCGGCGAAGTCGTGGCCGTCCACGCGTTCACCGGGCAGCGCCAGGAAGAGGCCGCCCTCGGTGACCTTGCGGGTGTCGAACTCGATGGAACCCGTGACTGTCGGGGAGCCATCGGTTGCGTGCAACCGTCCGCCGACGATCTCCGCGATCTCGGCGAGCGTGAGTGCGATCAACGGTGAGCCTTTCTGATCGCGGCGGTCAGCGTCTCCACGTCCGAGAACGGGTGGATCACACCGGCGATCTCCTGTCCCGTCTCGTGTCCCTTGCCCGCCACGACGACGACATCGCCCGGATGTGCCAGCTCGACGGCCTTCTCGATCGCGAGCTTCCGGTCGCCGATCTCCAGCACCTCGCCCCGGTTCTCGGTGGCGAGGGCCCCTTCGAGCATGGCGGCCCGAATAGAAGACGCGTCTTCGCTCCTCGGGTTGTCATCGGTGATGATCAACACGTCGGCTCGTGCCGCGGCGGCCTCACCCATCAGCGGGCGCTTGGCCCTGTCCCGGTCGCCACCGCAGCCGAGCACGATGATCACCCGGCCGTCGGTCTTGGCGCGCACGGCGTCGAGCGCGAGCGCGACGGCGGCGGGCTTGTGCGAGTAGTCGACGACGGCGGTGAACGCCTGGCCCTCGTCGACGCGCTGCATGCGGCCGGGCACCTGGACGTTCGCCAGGCCTGCCGCGATGGCGTCGTCCGAGATGCCCTCCGCGTGCAGGCAGGCGATCGCGAGCAGGGCGTTCGCGATGTTGAAGCTCCCCGCGAGCGGCAGGTGGATCCCGATGTCGCCGTCGGGGCCCTGCGCGGTGAACGTCTGCTCACCGGTCGGGCTCACCTCGACGTTGCTCGCGGTCCAGGTGGCGGGCTTGGTCGTGGCGACGGTGATCGTGGAGTCCTTGACCAGCCTGGGGCCCCACTCGCCGTCGACGCAGACGACCTCCCTGCGCGCGCGGCCGTCGAACAGCTGCGCCTTGACCTGGAAGTACTCCTCCATGTCGGCGTGGAAGTCGAGGTGGTCCTGGCTGAGGTTCGTGAAGGCGCCGATCTCGAACTCGGTGGCGGCGACGCGGCCCATGTGCAGGGCGTGGCTCGACACCTCCATGGCGACGTCGGTGACGCCGCGCTCGGCCATCACCGCGAACAGCGCCTGCAGGTCCGGCGCCTCCGGCGTGGTGTGCGAGCTGCCGAGCTGCTCGTCGCCGATGCGGGTGCCGACCGTCCCGATGAGACCGGTCTGCCGGCCGGCGGCCTTGAGCACGGACTCGATCATGTACGTGGTGGTGGTCTTGCCGGACGTGCCGGTGACGCCCCACAGCCGCACCTTCGTCGACGGCCGGCCGTAGACGTGCGCGGCGAGCAGACCCACGACCTCGCGGGGCCGCGGGTGGATCAGCACGGGCACGTCCTTGAGGGCCTCACGCGCGGCACCGGCCTCGTCCGTGAGCACCGCGACGGCACCGTTCGCGAGAGCGGTCTCGGCGAAGTCGGCGCCGTGCACGCGGGCACCGGGCAGCGCGGCGTACAGGTCTCCGGGGACCACGTGCTGTGCACGCAGCGTCACCCCCGTCACCTGGACGTCGGCATGCGCTGGCCTGGTCAGGTGCACGTCGGCGACCGCGGCGAGAGCAGCCACGGAAGCAGGTCGGATGCTGGTGGGGCGGGGCGGGGCGGTCGCGACCTTGCCCTCGAGCTTGGCAGGCACGGGCAAGAGGCTACCGGCGTACACAGAGTGGCCGAGCGGCGCGTTGGCGTTCGGGTGATGATCAGCAGTGATAGGCCGTTCGAGTGGGCTTGTCCGTTGCGCTTCAGGAGTGAGCCCGGCCGGCCGAACAAATTCCTGCCCGGTTTGTGACTTTGGCCCCTGTGACCAGCAATGCGGGCGCGGTGAGGTAGGAGACGGCAGGAGGCGGCGATGAGAACAACCACCACGGTGCAGCCCAGGAGATTCTCTTTCTGGGCACCGGATTTCAGTCGTTCCGTGACAGTCGGGGTCGACACTTCCGAGACCGCGTATCACGCTTTCGAGTGGGCAGCACGCCACGCCTGGTCGCTCAGGACGGACCTCCAGGTCTACCTCGCGGACCCTGGCGACATGACGGTCCAGCGGGTGCTGGAACGTCTCCCCATGCTCACCGCCCACTTCCGCCCGAGCGGTGACGACCCGGTGGCCGCACTGGTGGGGGCGTCGGACTCGAGCGCGACCTTGGTCTTGGGGTGCAAGGGCGAACAGCACCGCAGCCTGGGTCTGGGTTCCCTCGTCCTCCCGGTGTTGCGCCGCGCGCGGTGCGGAGTCGTAGTGGTGCGCGGACGACCCCCGGCGATCCGTGGCGAGTACGGCTGGATCACCGCCGCCGTCGGCGGGTGCGAGGACCCGGTCGTGCTGCGACGCGCGGTCGAGCTCTGCCGCACCCGCCGAGCGTCTTTGCGCCTGCTCCACGTCCACCCACCGGCCCAGCACGGCGTGCCGGTGCCGCGCGACGAGGCCGCGGTCCGCCGCGCCGTCCTGTTCCTGCGCACCACGGCGCCCGAGCTGACGCCCGACGTCCTCGTCGAGTCGCGGCACCCGCACGAGGCGCTGGCCGCCCTGGACTCGGACCTGGTCGTGGTCGGGCGGGGCGGGCAGCACGACGGGGTCGGGCTGATCACGCGGGCGGCGCTGTACCACTCGTCCTGTCCGGTGCTGGTGGCCCGGCCCGAGCCCCTTCACGACGATCGGGTGGTGCCGTAACCGAAGGCTCGTTCGGCTGGGGCATCACCGGCCGGCACCCACGCTGGGACTAGCACGCCTTGCGCAGGACCGAACCACTCGTGCCGCGCAGCGGGACCGAGCGGACCGCGGAGCCCTTTTCGTTGGTGTGCGGCGAGGAGAGACGGACGTTGACGGCGGTGCTGCCCGTCTTGTTCGCGTTGACGAGCACGGTGCCGCACGTGAAGTCGCGCTGGTACACGTTGGCCGCCACCGGGAAGTACGTGCCGAGCGGAGTGCCTGGGTCCCAGTCGTACTCGGCGCGCCACGGGGAGGCGTTGTCGTAGCGGTCGGTCTGCGAGATCTCGGAGATGGCCGCGTGGTCGCCCGCCGCCAGCAGGTAGCTCGCGTAGGCGTAGCGGAACGGCTGCTCGGCGCCGCTGTGGTGCGGCTGCACCCAGGTGATCTTGCCCTTGGCCTCGTTCGCGGCGATCTCGGCGACCTGGCGGCTCCAGCCCTCGGGGTACTCGGAGAGCAGGTCGTCGTCGCCGAAGGTCAGCCACCACTCGTCGAAGCCGCCGTCGAGGTGCTCGACGTAGCTGTCCCACGCGCCTTCCTGGAGGCGGGCGCTGGACATGTTGGCGACCGTTTTGAGGTCGGCGTCGACGAACTTCTGGCGCGTGTTGGCGAGCATCGAGCGGTAGGCGTCGCGCATCGCCTCGCCGGTCGGGTACGCGGCCGGGCAGGTGCCCTCGTGGTAGGTGTCGCAGGCGAAGAGCGCGTTGTCCATGAACACGCCGTCGAAGGCCCCCCGCGACGACGCGATCACGTTGTCCACCCAGGCGTTCTGGTAGTCGGTGTTGCCGACGTCCATCTGCCAATGGCCCTCGTAGCCGTCGTACTCGAAGCGCTGACCGCTCGGATCGACGAGAAACCACGAGGGATCGGCCGCGCAGTAGCCGACGCCGGCGGGGAGATCGGTGTCGTCGGCGCCGTTCGAGCACGCGTAGCTGCGCGTCGAGGAGCGGTCCTTGTAGACGAAGGTCTGGATCTTGGGATTGGCCGCCTTGAACTTCGCGGCGAGATCGGCCTCCCAGGCGTTCAGCACGACGTACGAACGTCGTGGCGCCTCGGTTCTGATCATTTCGTCGTTCGTCGGCGTGCTGTTCACTTGCAGCCAGTACGACTTCGCTGTCCGGCCTTCTTCACCGGCCTGAGCTGCGGGTACCAATGCCACCGCCAGGGCCGCCACCAAGATCGAAACACGCCAGAAACGCACGCCAAACCCCATCTCGCCTTGCACTCCGGTTTCGGAGCATTAGACGTGATGAAATGCGTCTCATTAGCAACAAATGCAGGGAAATTTTCACCGCGAAACAATGAAGTGCGTCATTGGCACGCGTGGCCGCGTCTCAGATCACTTGTAAAAGAAGCAAGCGTCACCAAGAATGCGCGGCCCGCTCGAACGAGCTACATCTGCAGCCGGACGAACGGCGTCTGCTCGGCCGACATCGGCACCTGGAAGCGCTGGGTCAGATACGCGGCGATGTCGTGGAACAGCGGCGCGGCCGAGCCGCTGAACTGGGTGCCGTGCGGCTTGTCCAGCATGATGCCGACGACGTAGCGCGGGTTGTCGGCGGGCAGGATGCCGGCGAAGGTGATCCAGTAGTCGACCTGCGAGTAGCACTTGCAGACCGGGTCGATCTGCTGGGCCGTGCCGGTCTTGCCCGCGATCTGGTAGCCGGGCAGCGCGGCTTGCTTGCCCGTCCCGTTCTGGTTCGCGTCGCGCGGGTCGGTCTGCGCGACGTGGCGGAACATGTCGCGGACGGTCTTGGCGGTCTCCGGAGAAACGACGCGAACGCCTTCTGGGCGCTGCTTCTCGGAGCGCGCGCCCTCTTCACCGATCTCGGCGCGGATCAGGCGCGGCGGGATGCGGACGCCGTCGTTGGCGATGGCCTGGTACATGCCGGTCATCTGCAGCAGCGTCATCGACAGACCCTGGCCGATCGGCAGGTTGCCGAAGGTCGAGCCGGACCACTGGTTCAGCGGCGGCACGACACCGGACTCCTCGGCGGGGACGCCGGAGTTGGTGCGGCGGCCGAGGCCGAACTTCTGCAGCATCTCGGCGTAGCGCTCCTTGCCGACCTCCTGGGCGGCGAGGAGCGTGCCGACGTTGGAGGACTTGGCGAAGACGCCGGTGAACGACATGGGCACGGTGCCGTGCGTCCACGCGTCCTTGATCGTGCGGTCGGCGACCTTCAGCGAGCCCGGCACCTGCAGCACGTCGTCCGGCTTGAAGAGGCCGTACTCGACGGCCGCGGCAGCCGTGACGATCTTGTTCACCGAACCCGGTTCGAACGACGAGGCGACCGCGGCGTTGCGGAGCTGGTCCGGGTCGGCCTTGCCGAAGTCCGTCGGGTCGTAGGTCTTGTCGTTGGCCATGGCGATGATCTCGCCGGTGCGGCTGTCGAGGACCACCGCGGAACCGTTGCGGGCGCCCGACTTCTTCGTGTAGTCGGTGACCATCTTCTGCACGGCGTACTGCGTGTCGATGTCGATGGTCAGCTCGAGGCTCTTGCCGGGCAGCGGCTTCACGAGCTCGCGCTCGGTGTTCGGGATGACGAGGGTGTCGTCGCCGGACATCGTGTCGACCACGCGGCGGCCCATGCGGCCGGCCAGCACGTTGTCCTGCGCGCTCTCCAGGCCGAGGATGCCCTGCGTGGTCGGCGGCTTCTCCTCCTGGCGCCAGTTCGCGGCGCCGATGATGTTCGACGCCACCTCGCCGTTGGGGTAGATGCGCTTCGAGCGGTACTCGGAGCCGATCTCCGTCGGGTACTTCGCGACGATCTGCGCCGCCTTGGCCGGCTCCGCCTCGCTGACCAGGACCTCGTAGCTGATGTCCTTCACGAGCTGCTGGTAGACGGTTTCCTCGTCGGTCTTCTCCCCGTTGACCTCGGGACCGAGGGTCGACGAGACGAACTTCGCGACCTCACGCATGTGGTCGTCGTACGAGACCGGGTACTTCTCGGGGTCCTTCGCGCGCGCCTCGTCCCACGTCTTGCGGGCACGCTGCGGAAGGATGTAGAGCGCGCGCACCTCGACCGAGAACGCGAGCTGGTTGCCGTTGCGGTCGAGGATCGAGCCGCGCTCGGCGGGGATGTCGAGGCGCGTCGTGCGCTGCTTCTGCGCCTGCTGCGCCAGCTCCGCGGCCTGGATGCCCTGCACCTGCACGAGCTTCACGCCAGCGACCAGCAGCGCGCCGATCAGCAGGATGCGGCCGACCGCGATGCGCAGCCTGCTGTTGCCGCCCAGCCGCGCCGCCGGGCGAGGGCCGCGCACCGACAACGGGCGACGCGGCCCCCTCTGCTGCGGACCCGGCATCAGCCACCCGCCGGAGGAGTCTGGTTGCCGGCGGCCGGTGGCTGCTGACCCGCGGGTGGCTCGGCGGACGGCGGCGGCGCGGGCGTCGACTTGGTCGGCGCGCTCGGCTTGCCGAACTCCTCGATCGAGCCGTCCGGGTTCAGCCGCAGCCGCGCCGGGTTCGACGGCTCGACGAGGCCCATCTCGGCGGCCCGGCGCGCGAGGTCCGTCGGCGACTCGAGCAGCGCCACCTCACGGCGCAACTGCTCCATCCGCAACGTCAGCTTCTCCGCCTCCGCCTTCGCCTCCTGGAGGCGGTAGGTGTCGGCGGCGGCCTGGGTCGAGAAGTACATGATCCCGGCGACGCCCGCGCCCAGCACGAGCATCACCAGCACGACGAACGGCGCCTTCGACACCTGCTTCTGCTGCGGCGCGGCGGCACCGCCCCGCAGGTTCTGGGCGCGCTGGGCCCGGCGGGCGTAGGCACGTTCGGCACCGGCGGTCCGCCGCCGCGCCCTGTCGTGCTCCTCCGCCGTCTTCTGCGTCTTCTTGGAGGGGTTGCGGGGCGACGGCCCGCCGACCCTCGCGGGTGCCGTCATCTCGGTTCTCCGATCCGTTCCGCCGCCCGCAGCCGCACCGGCGCCGCGCGCGGGTTGTCCTCGATCTCCTGCTCGGTCGCGAGCTCCGCGCCCTTCGTGAGCAGCTTGATCTCCGGCCCGTGGCCGGGCAGCTCGACGGGCAGGCCCGGCGGCGTCTTGGACTTCGCCAGCTCCGCGAACGCCTGCTTCACCATCCGGTCCTCGAGGGACTGGTACGACTCGACGACGATCCGCCCGCCCATGCCCAGCACACCCAGGGCGGCCGGGAGCGCGAGCCGCAACGACTCCAGCTCGCCGTTGACCTCGATCCGCAGCGCCTGGAACGTGCGCTTCGCCGGATGCCCGCCCGTGCGCCGGGAAGCCGCCGGCACCACCGCGTAGAGCAGCTCGACGAGCCGTCCGGAGTTGGTGAACGGTTCCTTCTCGCGTTCCCTGAGCACCGCGGAGGCGATCTTGCCCGCGAACCGCTCCTCGCCGTAGGTGGAGAGGATCCGCGCGAGGTCGCCGTGCGAGTACGTGTTGAGCACGTCCGCCGCCGTCATCCCGGTGCCCTTGGACATCCGCATGTCGAGCGGGGCGTCCTTCGAGTAGGCGAACCCGCGCTCCTCCTCGTCCAGCTGCAACGAGGACACGCCGAGGTCCATCAGCACACCGTCCACACGCGAGTAACCGAGGTCGTGCACGGCCTCGGCGATGTGGTCGTAGGTGACGTTGACCAGATGAACGCGGTCACCGTGGCGGGCGAGCCGCTTTCCGGCCATCTCGATGGCCTGCGGGTCGCGGTCGAGCCCGATGAGCGTGAGTTCGGGGTGCGCGCTCAACAGCGCGTCGGAGTGACCGCCCATGCCGAGCGTCGTGTCGACGACGACGGCGGGCTTGCCGGAGAGCGCTGGAGCGAAGAGTTCCAGGACGCGGTCCAGCAGCACCGGAACGTGCCGCGGCTGATCCATCGTCCCTCTACTCCCCTGATGCGCGTTCGGGTGACGTCAGGTCCCCGCCCGCCCGTCGAACCTGGCGCCGGGGAAGGTGCGCCAGGGCCGATAGTCGAGCGGACCGAGGCCTCACGGCACCCGAATCGCGGTGGAACATCCGGCCTGTTGCTCGGCTGACCGCCATCAGAAGACGCCCGGTATGACCTCCTCGCGAGCCTCGGCGTAGCCGTCCTCGTGCTCCTCGAGGTAGGTCTGCCAGGCCTGCGCGTCCCAGATCTCCATCCTGGTGAACGCGCCGACGACCACGCACTCCTTGGTCAACCCGGCATACCGGCGCAGTTCCGGTGCGATCAGAACGCGGCCCTGACCGTCCGGACGCTGCTCGTCCGTACCCGCGAACAGATAACGCTGATAGGCGCGTACGGCGTCGTTGGTGAACGGCGCCTCGGCGACCTTCCTCGCCATCTGCTCGAACTCAGCCCGGGGAAACACGTACAGGCAGTGGTCCTGGCCCTTGGTGACCATGAGACCTCCCGCCAGTTCGTCCCGGAACTTCGCAGGCAGTGTCAGCCGACCCTTGTCGTCCAGGCGCGGGTAGTGAGTGCCGAGGAACACGGCATCCACCTCCCTTGCCGGGCGACGGACCGGCAGCGGGGCCCCCGTCTGCCCCACCGGCCGCCACAGTACCCCACTTTTCACCACAGTCAACGCTGAAACAGGTGTTTACACACCAACTCGTGACCCGTTTTTGCAGGTAGATCGAGTGGGCAGGCGTGGGGGGACGGTGGGGGAGCTGGTCAGGCTCCACCTTCGCGGGTGAGGGTTCAGCGCCGATTTGCCACTCGAACGGCCTAGAAATTTCGGCCAAAACGTGGGGTTGGCACGCGATGGTGGGGGAAGGTGGAAACTGGTGGAGCGAACCCGATGTAGCCCGCAGGTGTAGGGCACTTAGCCGTGGTTTGACACACTGCGTGAAACGCTCACACGTCCGTGTTCCGGACACGGCTGCTGGAGGTTTAGTGACACCGGGAAGCCCAAGCGCGAACAGTCACGCGCCGGTCGATCAGATCCTGGGAGAGTTGCACGGCGCCGTCCAGCGGATCGCCGCCAACGTCGAACGGGTACTCGTCGGCAAACCCGACGTGGTCCGTCTCGCCCTGGTGACGCTGCTCGCCGAGGGGCACCTGCTCGTGGAGGACGTGCCAGGCGTCGGCAAGACCTCGCTGGCGAAAGCGCTTGCCCGTTCGATCGACTGCACCGTGAGCCGCGTGCAGTTCACGCCGGACCTGTTGCCCAGCGACATCACCGGCTCGTCCATCTACAACCGGCAGGAGAACGACTTCGAGTTCCGGCCGGGACCCATCTTCGCGAACATCGTCGTCGGCGACGAGATCAACCGCGCCTCCCCCAAGACGCAGTCGGCGCTCCTGGAGTGCATGGAGGAGCACCAGGTCACGGTCGACGCGAACACGTACCCGCTGGGTTCGCCGTTCATGGTGATCGCGACGCAGAACCCGATCGAGATGGAGGGCACCTACGCCCTGCCCGAAGCGCAGCGCGACAGGTTCACCACGCGACTGTCGATCGGCTACCCGGACCCGGCGGCCGAGCTCGCGATGGTCGACGAGCACGCGGGCCACAACCCGCTCGACGACCTGCGTCCGGTCTCGGACGCGGCCCAGGTGCTGCGGCTGATCGAGGCCGTGCGCCGGGTGCACCTCTCCCCGGAGGTGCGCCGGTACGCCGTCGAGCTGGTGTCGGCCACGCGCCGTCTGCCGGAGCTGCGGCTGGGCGCGTCGCCGCGGTCCACGTTGCACCTCGTGCGCGCCGCACGGGCACAAGCCGCGCTGGCCGGCCGTGACTTCGTGGTGCCGGACGACATCCACGCGATCGCGATCCCGGTGCTCGCGCACCGGCTCGTGATGACCGCGGAGGCGCAGGCCGCCCGCCGGTCGCCCGCCGAGCTGATCAGGGCGCTGTTGCAACGGGTTCCGGTGCCGACGGCCGCTCTCGATCCGAATGCCGCCTTCGTCCGCAGCATGAGCAACAACAACGCAGGGACGCCACGCTAACGATGCGAACAGCACTCTCCGGTCTGACCACGCGCGGACGATGCTTGCTGGCCGCGGGGTTCGCCGCCGGAGTGTGCGCCGCGGTGCTGAACGAACGCGACCTGCTGAGGGTCGCCGCCTTCGTGATCGCGCTGCCCCTGCTGGCCGCGTGGCTCGCGACGAGGGCCAGGGTCGGGCTGCACGCCGCCCGGTTCCTCGCGCCGAGCCGCGTGCCGGTCGGGGCGGCGTCGGAGGTGAAGCTCGACCTGCGCAGCACCGGCCGGTTGCCGACGGGCGGGCTGATGCTGGAGGACACCGTGCCGTACGCGCTGGGCGCGCGGCCGCGGTTCCTGGTGGAGCGGTTGCCGCGCAACACGCCCACGACGTTGCGCTACCCGCTCAAGCCGGTCATGCGCGGCATCCAGCAGGTCGGCCCGCTGATGGCGCGGATCACCGACCCGTTCGGCCTCGCGGAGTTCGACCGCGAGCTGGCCGGGCGGTCGCGCCTGGTGGTGGTGCCGCGGGTCGTGCGGCTGTCTGGTCTGCCCGGCGGGTCCGGCATGGGCGCGGGCGATGACGGCTCGGTGCGGCTGCGGGCCGGTCAGGGCGAGGACGACGCGGTGGTGCGCCCGTACCGCCACGGCGACGACCTGCGGAAGGTCCACTGGAGGTCCACGGCCCGCCGCGACGAGCTGATGGTGCGCGTCGAGGAACGCCCGTGGCGCGGCGGCACGACCGTGCTGCTCGACCACCGGGTGCACGCTCACCGCGGCAGCGGGCCGACGGCGTCGCTCGAGTGGGCGATCTCGTTCGTGGCGTCGATCTGCCTGCACCTGCACCACTTCGGGCACCAGGTGCGCCTGGTCTCCGAGGACGGGCGGGTGCTCGCGGGCGGGTCGTCCGACGGCGGGCACAGCGACCACGTGGTGCTGGACTCGCTGGCGGCGCTGCAGGGCTCGCACCGGCGTGAGCTGAGCGCCGGCATCGACCCCGGCGCGGGCCAGGAGGTCATCGCGGTGCTGGGCGGTGTGTCACCGGCATCGGTGGAAGAGCTGATCAGGTACCGGCCGCGCGGCATGCGCAGCCTGGCCGTGCTGCTGGACGTGAACGCGTGGGCCGGCGGCTCGGACCCCACCGCGCCCGATCCGGAGGACGCGCGGCGGTTGCTGGGCAGCGCGGGCTGGGGCGTGGCGATCGCCCGGCCGTCGGCGTCGATGCAGCAGGTGTGGCAGGAGTTGTGCGCCTCGGCCAGCCACCGGGGGCCGTCCATGCGCTCGGAGGTGGGCTGAGATGGGGTCCCGTTCCGCTCCCGCGAAGGCCACGGAGCCCGAGTGGTTCACCTCGGCCACGCCGTGGATCGCCGCGCTGGCCGTGCTGTGCGCGTCGACGGCGCTGTCCGGTGTGATCGAGGGCGACCTGTGGCTGGTGCGCATCGGCGTGGTGATCGTCGCGATCACCGTGACCGGCGCGTTCCTGCGAGCGACCAGGCTTACCCCGCCGCTGGTCGCGATCGCCCAGGTCTTCGTGCTGCTGTGCCTGCTCACGGCCTTGCACACGAGGTCGGGCATCTTCCTGTTCATCCCCGGCCCCGACGCGCTGGGCGAGCTGGGCGACGTGCTCGCGGAGTCCGTCGCGCAGGTGCAGACCGGGGTGCCGCCGGTGCACGCGACGCCGGCGATCCAGGCGCTCGTGGTGCTGGCGATCGGCCTGGTCGCGGTGCTGGTCGACACGCTGGCCGTCGCGGCCGCGGCGCCGGCGGCGTCCGGGCTGGTGCTGCTGTGCGTGTTCGCGGTGCCCGCGTCGCTGGCCGACGAGATGCTGCCGTTCTGGACGTTCATCCTGGGCGCCGCGGCGTTCGCGATGCTGCTCGCGGTCGACGGCCAGCACCGGCACGAGGCGTGGCGGGGCAGGCTCGGGTCCGGTTCGGCGAGCGGATCGGGTGGTTCGGCGACCACGGTGGCGAGCATCGCGATGGTGATCGCGTTGATCGTCGGCGCGGGCTTCACGATCGTCGGCACGGTCGGCCGGCTGCCGATGAGCGGCAGCGGAGGCGGCGGCAAGGGCGGCATCGGGCTGAGCGAGATGACGTCGTTGCGCGGCATGCTCAACCGCGGCAAGACCGCCGAGGTGTTCTACGTGCGCGGCCTGCCGGAGCAGACCTACCTGCGCGCGACCACGCTGGCGAAGTACGTGCCGGACAAGGGCTGGGAGCGCGGCACCGACCCCGGCGGCCAGCCCGCGCGCGGCGAGCTGCCGCCCCAGGCGGGTGACCGCGGCGAGGGCAAGACGACGCGGATCGACATCGAGCCGCGCGACTGGCGGAGCTTCTGGCTGCCGACCTACGGCGCGGTCCGCCGCATCGACACCCCGGACGACGACTACCGCTTCGACGTGAAGAAGGGCGTGATCTTCAGTCAGCGGGAGCGGGAGCCGGAACCGTACGTGATCGACACGGTGCTCTCGACCCCCACGAAGCAGGCGCTGCGCCTGACACCGGACTCGAAGAACGTGGTCGACGCCGAGTACTACAAGTTCGAGGGCGTCGAACAGCCGGTGATCGACCTCGCGAACAAGGTCGTCGAGGGCGCCACCAACAACTTCGACAAGGCCGCCGCGCTGTCAGCGTTCTTCAACAGCCCGACCAGCGGTTTCAAGTACGACCTCAAGACCCAGGGCGACGTCACGAGGGACGCGCTGACCGACTTCGTGACCCGCAGCAAGGTCGGCTACTGCGAGCAGTACGCCTCCGCGATGGCCGTGATGGCCCGCGTGGTGGGCCTGCCGTCCCGGGTCGCGATCGGCTTCACCGCCGGTGTCGCGTCCGCGGACAACTCTCACCGCGTGATCAGCACGGACGACGCGCACGCGTGGGTCGAGATCTTCTTCCCGAACCACGGCTGGATGACCTTCGACCCGACCCCGGTCAACGACGGCCGCGGCGTCGTGCCGCCGTACCTGCGGGAGACCTCGCCGGGAGCCGACGAGCAGCCGACCGCCGAGACGAAGACCGAGACCGCGGCACCGTCCGCCAGCGGGTCGGCCCAGCCGTCCGCCCCGGCCGACGGCGAGGACGACGCCGGCAACCCGTCCCTGGCCGCGCCGGAGGACACCTCGAAGGACTGGATCCCGTACGCGCTGGTCGCCGCCATCGTGCTCGCGGTGGTCGTCCAGCTGCTGCGCATGTTCAAGGTCGGGAGCAACGTGACGCCGGGAGAGCAGCGTCCCGACTCCTCCGGCCCGCGCGAGGCACCAGGACCGAAACGCACCGGACCGATGGCCGTGCTGCGGAGGGTGGTTGGCCCGCTCTCGATGGTGCTGTGGGCGGTTGTGCTGCTGCTGGCGGTGGCGTGGCTGTCGTACATCCTCATGACGGTCGTACTGCTGCTGCTCGCCGCGACCACCCCTGCGGCGATCCGTGCGCTGCGCCGGCGCAACCGGTTGCACGAGGTCGCCCGGCTCGGTCCGGGTGCGGCCACCGCTGCCTGGAGCGAGCTAATGGCGGAGTCGATCGACCGTGGCGCCCCCGTGCCGTCGGCCGAGACAATCCGCACGGCCGCCCGGCGGCTGGCGCGCGAGCACAACCTCGACGACGCGGGCAAGGACGGCCTGCGCCTGGTGATCGGCGCGATCGAACGCTCCTGGTACAGCGCGAACCCGGCGGCCGACCCCGCACTGCCCGGCGCGCTGGCCGCGGTGCGACAGTCGTTGCGACAGAACGCTCCGCTGTCGTGGCGGGCGCGGCTGTTCCCGAAGTCGGTGCTCAAGCCGTCGCCCGCACCGGTGGCGGAGACGCCGGAGCGGGAAGCCGTCCCGGTCTAGGCACCACGAGCAAAAGGCCCGCTCCCTCTCGGGGGCGGGCCTTTTGCTCGTGGCTCTTGAAGGCTCACTGCTCCTCGTCGAAGCGACGACGGAAGCGCTCCTCCATCCGTTCGGAGAACGAGCTGCGGCTGCGTGTGGGCTTGCCGTCTTCCTGCGTCCCCTCGGCGACCTGGTCACCGCGACGCAGCGTCGTCAGGGTGATGAGCACACCGAAGAACATGAGCAAGAAGCCGAAGACGCTCACGACGGGGATCCCGACGATGGCGAGCTTCGACAGGAAGCTCACACCGGCGACGAGCGCCGCCATACCAACGACGAACAACACGATGCCCTGTACACGGCGCCGCTTGGACGGCCGCCGCAACTTGGCGCCTCGTACGGTGGATGCGAACTTCGGGTCTTCGGCGTAGAGCGCGCGCTCAATCTGGTCGAGCAGTCGCTGCTCGTGCTCGGAGAGTGGCATCGTTCCTCCTCCGGCACAGCGGTCGCGGGCGCCGGGTGTTCTCGGTTTCCGCCGAACCCGGCGGACGACCCACCCTGGGGACGTCACCCTCCAGGATACGATCCGCGCGCCCCGGCGACTACCCAGTGGGCCTTCTCATACGGTCGGTTCTGTCACCATCATCCTCCTGGGGCAGTGGTGAGGCCTTCGTGAGGCACTTTCACGGCCCTCGCACCCCGCTTTCACGCCTGAATCGGCGGCGGGATCCGCCCGCGACGACCCGGCCGCACGACCGATCGTCTCGTCTACGCCGGTTCCGAGCAGGCGTGACCGCTGGCTCCCCGTCGCCGTGCCCCGATCGTGGCGCGCGTCGACACCTGCCGGGGTGTCCAGGGCCGGTGATCCCAGCCGTCGGTTCGTTCTTCGGTGGCGGTGACGCCGCCCGGAGCCTCCGGCGACAGAACGTGAGCTTGCCGGGTTGATCGTCTCGATTCGCGGCCGGGCACAGCGCGTTGTAGATGCCAGAGCCAGCCCGCGTATGACCCGGCTCGTCAAGGCCCGCGCAACCACGCCGGAACGCGCCCCACCCGCGCTGGCGACCACCCCGCTGGAACCGGCGCCAGCCCACCCCAGCCGAACCGCGCGCAGCACAATCCCAAGCGCACAACCAGACCAAGCGCACGGCGCGCCCACGCGCATCGCACCACCAAGCGGCACCGCACTGCACAAGCCCAAAAGTGTCAGACCCGCTGACCATGCTGGATTCTGGGGATTCCCAGGCCTTGTGAGGCCGGAGCGCGGAGCCCCCGAATCCGATGCTGGTCAGCGGGTCTGACACTCTCGGTCGATCAGTTGATCGGTTGGGTCGTTGATCAGCAGATCACTTGATCAGGCCGCGATCTTGTAGGCGCGGATGATCGTCACCTCGCCGGTGTTGCCGGCGGCGTCGGTGGTCTTGGCGCGCAACGAAGCGAACTTCGCGCCGTTGGGGTGCTTCACGATCGCCTTGTCGCCGGCGACCGGGACCTGCTGCCAGGTGGCGCCGTCGTCGAAGGAGACCTCGACGGTGACGCGCTTGACCTTCGGTGTGTTCTGCTGCTGTTCGACCTTCAGCGGGACGACGAGGACGCGGCCGTGGGCGGTGTCCTGGTCGTCGAGCCTGGGCAGGAAGCGGACCACCGAGAGCGGCAGGTGCGTCACGTCGGTGGTGTGCTTGGCCTTGAAGGTCCAGGCGCCGCTGACCTTCGTGGACACCTCGGCGGTGCGGCTGTGCTCCATCTCCGCCCGGTAGGAGCCTTCGGCTGCCGGGACGTCGAAGATGGCGCCCGGCTGGGGCTGCTCGCCGAGCTTGGTGCCGTTGTGGAACAGCGTGGTCTTCGCGGTGCCGACGCCGACCCTGCCCTCGCCGCCGTTGTTGTCGGTGAAGAGCGGGACCCTGACGGCGATCTGGTCCTCGAGCCGCGCCAGGCCGAAGCTGGGTGCGGACGGGACGGACGGGCCGAGGACGGCCTTGCCGAACGCCTGCGTGTACTTCCTGCCGCCCTTGAAGGTGCCGGCCGGGGTTTCGGCCGAGTACTCGCTGGCGTTGTCCGGGGCAGTGCGGTCGTAGATCCAGCTCCACTTGCCGCCGGTGGTCGTGACGTAGTCGACTGCCCGGCCGTTGTCGGGCACCGGCGTGAACCAGCCGAAGCCGCCGCTGCCGTCGGACGGGTGGGGCATGGCCGCGACGCCGTGGCGGTAGCCCTCGCCCGCCGGGCGGAAGGTGCTCGTCATCTCGGCGAGCTCGTTCGCCTTGGCCGTGCGTTCGAAACCGGTGGGCATGCCGCGCTCGGTCCACATCAGGCGGTAGCTGACCGGCGTCTTCTCGTCGCGGGGCGTGCCCTGGAACTGCTCGGCCAGCGTCGTGCTGAAGCCCGGTGTGGCCGGACCGAGCTGGGCGGTGAACACGCGGCCTTCCAGGCCGTCGAAGAACAGCCAGCCAGAGCCGTACGGCTGGCCCGCGACCTTGGTGCTGTACGAGATCGTGCCGATGATGCCCTTGGCGGCCGGATCCGGGGTCTTGAGCGCGACCGGCTTGGCCTTGCGCGCGTCGACGGTGATCGCGGTCCTGCCGGTCACCTGGAAGCTTGGCTGCACCAGGAACAGGACCTTGCGGTCCTCCGTGATGACCGCGCTGTCCACGATGTACTCGCCCTTGGGCAGGCGGATGTTCTTCGCCTGGGTCGAGTAGCCCTTACCGGTCTTGGTGTTGATGAACACCGTGCCGTGGTCGGCCGTCGGGTTGCCGTCGAGACCCAGCACCGAGACGCCGACGTCGTAGCTCTCGACCTCGCGGTTGACGCTGATCAGCGTGCGCTGCCCGTTCGACGCGACGACCGCTCCGCTGTAGGCGCCGTCGACCGCGTTCACCTTGGTGTCAGCGGTGATCGTGGCCTTGGCCTCGCCGCCCGCGGGCACGGTGAGCTTCGCCGGTGACACCGCGAACAGACCGGCGGGCGCGGGCTTGCCGTCCGGTCCGGTGACGTCGACGGTCAGGTCGAGCGTGAGCGCGTCCTTGCCGGCGTTGCGGTAGGTGACCTCGCGGACGACCTTCTGGTCGTCGTCGTGCGGCCACTGCTGCACGCCGAAGTTGATGTTGGCGGGCTCGGAGATCACCTGCTGCGCCAGCATCTTCGGCACGTCGACACGACCCGTGCCCTGGTCGAACGGCTTCAGCGCCGGGTTGGCCTTCGCCGACGCCATGATCGTCGCCTTGAGCCGCGTGCCGGTCCAGTCCGGGTGCCGCTGCTTGAGCAGCGCGACGACGCCCGCGACGTGCGGGGTGGCCATCGACGTGCCCGACATCGCGACGTGTCCCTGCGTTCCGGCCTCGGCCGCCACGATGTCGACGCCGGGCGCGGTGACGTCCGGCTTCACCGCACCGTCCGCCGCGGGGCCACGGCTCGAGAACGACGCGATGTCGTCGTTGCGGTCCACCGCGCCGACGGTCAGCGCCGACTCGGCACTGCCGGGCGAGCCGATGGTCTCCGGCCGCCCCGCGTTGCCCGCCGCGATGACGAACAGCGCGCCGGTCTGCGCGGAGATCCGGTTGACGGCCTCCTCGATCGGGTCGATCTCCGGGGTATCACCTCCACCCAGGCTCATGTTGATGACGTGCGCGCCCTGCTCGGCCGCCCACTGCATGCCGCCGAGAATCGCCGACTCGGTGCAGCCACCCGGCTGGCACACCTTGCCGTCGAGGATCTCGGCGTCCGGCGCGACACCGCGGTACTTCTCACCCTTGCTGGCGATCGTCGACGCGACGTGCGTGCCGTGGCCGACCTCGTCGGTGGCGTCCGGCGAGGTCGTGAAGTTCTTCTCCGCGACCTGCCTGCCCTGCAGGTCCGGGTGCTTCTCGTCGACGCCCGTGTCGAGCACGGCGACCTTCACGCCCTTGCCGGTGACGCCGGCCTGCCACGCCTCGGGCGCGCCGATCTGCTTGGTGCTGCGGTCGAGCGTCACCTTGCGGACGCCGTCGAGCCACACCTTCTCGACCGCGCCACCGCGCAGCGACTCCCAGGCGCTGCCCGACTTCTCAGCCGCACCCGTCACCAGATCGGCCACGGACTCCTTGACGCTCAACGCCGCGATGCCCGACCGTGCGCCCGCCGCCGGCCGCACGATCACAGGGACGGTGTTGCGTCGCGCGTCGTCGTAGCCGAACTCCACCAACGACGTCACGTCGAACAGCCGCGGGTCGAGTTTCCCGTTGGCCACCAACCCGACCGCGTCCGCGGGCACGACGTGCTGGCGCCCGTTCTGCGTGTAGGTGCGCACGGCGAGCTTCTCCCGGCCGGGCCCCGGCACGTACCGCACGACCCGGTTGCCCACCAGTTCCACCCGGTCACCGGTGATCAGCGTGACGCTCTGGCCTCGCTCTCCCGATGCCGGTTCTCCCGCGTGTGCGACAGCCGCCGTTGCCGTGGTGACAAGGCCTGCCGACAGTGCGAGCGCGGTGATCCCCCGACGGGCACCTCGCTGTCCTGCTCTCACTGGGTACCTCCAGTGTTCGATGAGGTGATGCCCGAGTGACCGTAGGGACACTCAGCGTCACCGCACCTCCCTCTGGGGGCCGGAGGTGTTGTTACAGAACTCATCCCGCAGACGTACGCGAAAAGACCGATCGACCGGTTGACACCCGCGCTCGTTCAGCCGCTCTGGCGTCACCTCCCATCGTGTTCGCACTGGTCAGAGACTTGATCTCGTTTGGGCCGCCGTGCACGGGCAAGGCCACACCCGCCGGACGGGTTCCGTCAGGGTTCGGCTGGCGCGACGCCGGGGTCGCGCCCTCGGACTTCCGTTGCGGGACAACGCCGTCAGCCGACCTCCACCAGGACACGGGCAGCGGAGTACGGCGTTCCATCACCGCACGCTCCAACTGGCGAACACGCGACTCGCCCAGCAGCTTGCGGGCCAGGGCGGTACCGCGCGCCGAGGCCAGAGCCAGTGCACAAGGCCTGAGCACCGCCCACAGGCAAAGACCTCGCCGGACGAGTCCCGTCAGTGCCCGGATGGCGCGACGCGGGGTCGCGCCATCCGACTTCCGTTGCGAGACAACGCCGTCAGCCAACCCCCACCGGAACACTCGCCGCCGGGACAGCCAACGGGGTCCGGCGCTCCATCACTGCACGCTCCAACTGGCGGGCACGCGATTCGCCCAGGGGCTTGCGGGCCGGGCAGTGCCACGCGCCGAAGCCAGGGCGAGCGTGCGCAGGGCCTGGGCCGCGCACAGGCAAAGCCACCCACCGGACGAGTTCCGGCAGAGCTCAGCTGGTGCGACGCCGGGTCACACCCTCCGGCTTCCGTTGCGCGACAACGCCGTCAGCCGACCCCGCCGGAACACGGGCCGCCGACACGGGCAACGGGGTACGGTGCTCCACCACCGCACGCTCCAGCTGACGGGCACAGAACTCGCCCAGCAGCTTGCGGGCCAGGGCAGTGCCGCCGGGACCACTGCCAGTCCTGTGCGCAGGGCCTTGGCGCCGCGCACGGGCAAGGACATCCGCCAGACGGGCTCCGGCAGAGCTCGGCCGGCGCGACGCCGGGGTCACGCCCTCCGGCTTCCGGTGCAGGACAACGCCGTCAGCCAATCCCCTCCCGGAACACGCGCGCCGGGACAGCCAACGGGGTCCGGCGCTCCATCACCGCACACTTCCCAACTGGCGGGCACGCGATCCGCCCAGGAGCTTGCGGACCAGGGCAGCGCCACGCGCTGAAGCCAGGGCGAGCGTGCGCAGAACCTGAGCGCCGCGCACAGGCAAAGCCACCCACCGGACGAGTTCCGGCAGAGCCCGGCCAACGCGAGGCGGGGTCGCGCCCTCCGACTTCCGTCGCGGGACAACGCCGTCAGCCGACCCCCACCGGAACACGCGCCGCCGGCACGGGCAGCGGGGTGCGGCGCTCCATCACCGCACGCTCCAGCTGACGGGCGCGGGACTCGCCCAGCAGCTTGCGGGCCAGGGCGGTACCGCGCGCCGGGGCCAGGGCCAGTTCTGTGCGCAGGGCCTGGGCGCCTACGAAGTGGCTCACCTCCTCGAGGATGGTTTTGGTGTCCGGGATCGACTTGGTGCGGCGGACGGCGTCGATCGCGGCTCGTTCCAGCGGGGCCGTGTGGAAGCCGCGGCGGATGACCGGCTTCGGCAGGCGGTCGGTGTGCTCCACTCGCAGGGCGCCGTAGCCCATGGCTCTGGAGCGGCGTGGGGCCAGGACGTGGATCGGGCCCAGCAGCGGGATCGCGGACTTCATGCCGTGCAGGCACAGGGCGTCGAAGGCGGTGAGCATGGCGCCTTCGCCCGCGTACATGAGGGCCGCGTGGACCAGCTGGGTGCGGCTGGGGCCCGCTCGGCTCAGGAGCACGATGCCGGGTAGCAGGCGTTGCCAGGGGCCGCCCGGCCGGCAGCGGGACTCCACCAGGGACGACGTCAGTCCTATGTGGAGCAGGGCGGCCGCGGGAGCTACCCGGTGGTCGAAGAGGGTGCCCAGGGCTTCGAGGTCGATGGGGTGGCGCATGGGTCCATGGTGGGGCGGGTGGACCGGGGGTGATCCGGGTGGAGTGGAAGTTGTGGACAACTTCCGGGTTGTGGACAGGTCGCGATCACTCAGGCTTCGGATCGAACTCGGCTGTCCTTTCCGGACTGTTGCCGAGGAGGGAGGCTGGGCGGACCGCCAGCGAGCCGAAGCGGGAACGGGCCTGGTCAGCGGCTTGCTCGGCTTCGCGCCAGCCGCGTTCCGGGGCGTCGAAGATCAGTTGCTGGGCGGAGTCGGCGTTGTCAAGGCCCTCTATTCGGACGCCGATCAGGCGGACCGCGCCGGGCGGCACCTGGGTGTCCAGGAGGTCGGCCGCGGTGCGGTAGATCTCCTGGGTCACGTCGGTGGCGACGGGCAGCGTCCGTGAGCGGGTGATCGTCGTGAAGTCCGAGAAGCGGACCTTGATGGACACCGTTCGACCGTGCAAACCCTTGGCGCGCAACGAACCCGCGGACCGCTCGGACAGACGGAGCAACTCGCGGCGAAGCAACTCGCGGTCGTAGTGGTCGACCTCGAAGGTCTCCTCGGCGCCGATCGACTTCTCGCGCGACACGGGCACCACCGCGCGGTCGTCGACACCGGCGGCGAGAGCGAACAAGTGCTCCGCGAGAGCGACACCGATCATGCGACGCAGCCGGGGCAGCGGTGTCGCGGCGACGTCGGCGACGGTCTCCAAGCCCAGTTCTTCAAGGCGCGCAGCGGTTTTCTGTCCCACGCCCCACAGCGCGGACACCGGCAACGGGTGCAGGAAGTCCAGAGCGGCAGTAGAAGGCACGACCATCATGCCGTCGGGCTTGCACATGCCAGAAGCGAGCTTCGCGAGGAACTTCGTCGACGCCACGCCCACCGAGCACGTGACCGAATACTCGGCGAACACCCGAGACCTGATCAGCTCCCCCACACCGCCGGGCGTGAGGCCCAGGCGGCGAAGCGCACCACCCACGTCGAGGAACGCCTCGTCGAGCGACAGCGGCTCCACCAGCGGCGTGATGTCGCGGAAGATCGCCATGACCCCGCGCGAAACCTCCTGGTAGAGGTCGAACTGCGGCGGCAGGTACACGGCGTGGGGCGCCAGGCGGCGAGCGTGTGCCGTCGGCATCGCCGAGCGGACGCCGTACTCGCGAGCCAGGTAGTTGGCGGAACAGACGACACCGCGGCCGCCGACCCCTCCGACCACGACGGGCACCGAAGCGAGCTCAGGGCGTTCGCGGATCTCCACAGACGCGTAGAAGGCGTCCATGTCGACGTGCAGCATCCGGCAGCCCGTGTCATCGGGCCAGACGCCATCACGAGCACGGAACCGATCGCGCAGGCCGCGCGGCAGGTTCGCACTGCGACCCATGAACACCCCTCTCGAACGTGAGTTCGAAATGGATCCTACAGTTTGTACACACGCGCTGCGTTCTCCGACGCGATGAGTCGCGCGATCCGGTGCGCGTCCTCCTCGAGGAACGCGTCACGGCGAAGCCCGTCGGCCAGGAAGTCGGACAACGCGCGACGGAACATCAACGCGCCGAGGTAGTACAACTCAGGCAGAGCGAACGCGTCCGACGAGAACAGGAACTTGCCGTACGGCACGATCTCCAGCGCCTCGGCGAGCACGCGCGACGCCTGGTGCCCCAACCCGTGCGTCGCCAGCCCGAGGTCGCAGAACACGTGCGGGAACACCTGTGTGAGGTACCCGGCCTGCCGGTGGAACGGGTAGTTGTGCAGCAACAAGATCGGCACACCAAGAGAAGCCGTCGCGCGCAGGAACGGCGTCAGCAACGACGGATCGCAACGGTGCAGGTCGATGTCCGAGTCGCCGTAGCCCACGTGGAACTGCAACGGCAGCCCAGCGTCCAACGCCTCCCACGCCAGCCATGAGATGACCACAGGATCCTTCACCGGCCCGGGGCTGCGTGCCTGCATCGCCACCAGCACGTCCCGCTCCGTCGGCCGCTCGCCGCTCAACGCCAGCCCCACCCGGTACGCCGCGATCGACTTCGCCCCCACCGCGGACGACGACCGCAGCCGTTGGCGGAACTGATCCAGGAACTCGTTCGCCGTCGCGGTGCCGGACAACTCATCGGCGAGGTGCTCCAGCCGCACGATCTCGTGCGAGTCGGCCCCCGCGAGCGAGCCGAGCTCCGGCGCCGACAGCAACCGCTCGGCCTGGAACCCGCCGTCCACCAGGAACGTGTGGATCCCGGACGCCATCAGGAACGTCCGCGACACCTCGGTGATGTGCAGCGAATTCCTCCGTTCGAGGTACTCGTCCGCGGACGCGTGGCGAGGCAGGTCCAGCAGCGGAGCACACCACCGCCGCACCGCGAAGCCGATGGCCGAGTCGAAGAAGGACCCACCCAACGGCGAGACAGAGTCAGCCTCCAACAGCAGCGACTCGAACTCCTCACGCGTGCTGTCCACGCGCAACACACCGTGGCAGTGGTGATCTATCAGCCCGAGTTCGGCGACGAACGGCAAGATGCCCATAACCTTAGGATCGTGGACTCTGCGGAGCGGGACCAGCGGTTCGACCGCGCGACGGAACTCTTCGACGGGCTGAACGCCAGGGAAGTGCGCGTGGTCGCACTCACCTGGGTGGACAACAGCGGCATCACACGCACCAAGTCCGTGCCTCTGCGCAAGCTGGCCCACGCAGCAGCTCACGGCGTCGGCGCGTCACCGGTGTTCGACGTCTTCCTGTTCGACGACTGGATCATCCAGGGCCGGTTCGCCGGCGGTCCCGTGGGCGACCTGCGCCTGCACCCCGACCTCGACCGCCTCACCGTGCTCGCGGGCCAGCCGGGCTGGGCCTGGGCACCCGCCGACCGCCACTTCCAGAGCGGCGTCCCCTACCCGATGGACCAGCGTCTCCAGGCGCGCAAGGCCGAGCAGTCGCTCGCCGAGCGCGGCTTCACCGCCAAAGCGGGTTTCGAGATCGAGTGGTGCGTCGGCAAGGCGGACACCGACGACTGGGTCCCCGCCACGAGCGGCGCGGCCTATGGCCACGCACGGCAGGTAGAGCTGTCCGACTACTGCGTGGACGTCCTCAACGCTCTCGACCAGCAGGACGTCGAGGTCCTCCAGTTCCACCCCGAGTACGCCGCGAGCCAGTTCGAGGTCTCCACGGCACCCGAAGGCCCGGTCGCAGCAGCAGACACCGCAGTGCTCGTGAGGGAAACCATCCGCGCCATCACGATCCGCCACGGCCTGCGGCCGTCGTTCTCCCCCAAGGTGATCAACGGTGGCGTCGGCAACGGCGGCCACCTGCACATCAGCCTCTGGCGCGACGGCACGAACCTCTTCGACGGCTTCCACGACGAGGCCAGGCAGTTCAGCGCGGGCGTCCTCAACCACATCCGCGCGTTGTGCGCCATCGGCTGTCCCTCTCTCGCGAGCTACCTCAGGCTCGTGCCGCAAACGTGGTCAGCACCGTTCGCGGCGTGGGGCGAGGAGAACCGCGAAACGGCACTGCGCCTCATCCGGGACAACCTCGAAGTCAAGTGCTTCGACCTGACGGCGAACCCGTACCTCCTCGTCGCGAGCGTCGTCGCGGCCGGCCTCGACGGCATCGCGACGCAGGCCACGCTTCCCGAGGGCCTCAACGTCGATCCGGCGCTGCTGGGCGACGTCCCGCGGCTGCCCACGTCGCTCAGGGAAGCCGTCGAGGAGTTCGAGAAGGACGCCGTGCTCACCGAAGCGTTCGGCAAGGAGCTCGCGGGCACGATCGCCGACGTGCGGCGCGGTGAGATGGAGCGCTACAAGGACGCCAGCCCGCAGGGCATCGCCAACGTCACTCGCTGGCGCCACTGATCTCCTTGCGCAGGCGCGCCAACGCCCGGTGCTGAGCCACTCGCACCGCGCCGGGCGTGGAGCCGACCGCTTCTGCCGTCTCCTCCGCGGACAGTCCCACCACCACACGCAGCACCACGATCTCGCGCTGCTTCTCGGGCAACACGCGCAGAAGAGCAGCCATGTGCTCGGACAGCTCCCCCTGCATCGCCCGTTGCTCCGGCCCGGCGTCGGTGTCGGTCGACTCCGGCACCTCGGCCACGGCCTCCGCACGGTTCCTCGTGTGGCTCCGGTACGAATCAGCGACCTTGTGCGCCGCGATGCCGTACACGAAAGCCAAGAACGGCCGTCCCTGATCTCGATACGACGGCAACGAGGTCAACACGGCGAGGCACACGTCCTGCGCAACGTCATCCGCTGACGCGAACGATCCAACGCGCGCACGGCAGTACCGGACCACCAACGGCCTGATGGTGCCGAGCAGCCTGTTGATGGCAGCACGATCCCCCGCCACGGCGCGCGCGACGTGGTCGTCAGCCGCCTCGGGCTTGTTCGAGTAGTACGACGGCGCAGGCGGATCCACCGGCTCCTGACCACCGACGCTCGCGGTCCGCTCGACCAACGCGTCGAGCGTCTCCTTCCCGACGCTGACCGAGCCGCCCACGGAGGACCGCTCAACGGCGCCCGCGGGAACCTTGCGATGCAGACCGGGTGTGAACTCCACGCAGATCACCGATCCTCGTCTGAGCGCTGACGTGCGGCGAGCCGGGCACGCCGGATCCGCCCTTCGACAGCACGTGGGGTGAGACGCGTGAGCTCCGCGATCTCCGCGTGCGAGTAGCCCTGCTCGTGCAGGATCAGCAACTTGCGGCTGTCCTCGCTCAACGCCTGGAACGCCGCATCGGCCGCCTGTTGCTCCACCACCGCTTCCTCCGGGGTCCCCTCGGTCACGACCTGTTCGAGAGAGGCGAAGGAGTCCAGCAGGTCCACGTTCCGCCAGCCGCTCATCCGCGTCTGCCAGCGCCGGTAGACGTTCGGGAACGCCAGCACGCAGGCGTTGACGAAGTACTCGGCCAGCGGCTGGCCGTGCTCGACCGACCACTGCTTGCCGAGCAGCCCGCGATCGCAGAAGTAGATGAACCCCTCGAAGACCGCGTCGCTCGCCAGTTCCTCGGCTTCCTGCGGCGAAATGGCCTGCTGCTGCAGGTACCGGCCGTGGCGGCCACAGCGGGAGAACATCGCCCCCGACCGCACGAGCTTTGTAACGATCGCGAGCCCGTACCCGAGAAGCTGGCGGTGGAACTGGTCCCAGCGCGGTCCTGTCAGTCCTGACTCGCGGAAGTGCTGCACCAGCACCCCGTCGTAGCGCAGCCGTTCGGCCGACTGCGCCGCGTCAGAACTCCTCATGCCCTTAGGTATGTCGTTTGGATGCATTCACCCCACGCGCCCAACCGGGATTCACCCGATCGGCACACTGGCGGCGGCTATTTCCTTGCGCAGCCGCCCGAGCGCACGGTGCTGAGCGACGCGAACGGCGCCCGGCGTGGACCCCACAGCTTCAGCGGTCTCCTCAGCGGAGAGCCCCACCACCACTCGCAGCACGAGGATCTCGCGCTGCTTCTCCGGCAGCATCCGCAGCAAGTCGCCCATGGTCCCGTTCAGCTCGACCTGGAGGGCCCAGTCCTCCGGCCCGGTGCCCCGCGAAGGCTGGTCGGGCACCTCCGCCATCGGCTCCGCACGGTTACGAGCCAGGGCCCGGTGCGCGTCGGCAACCTTGTGCGCCGCGATGCCGTAGACGAACGCCAGGAAGGGCCTGCCCTGCTCCTTGTAGTTCGGCAGCGCTGTCAGCACGGCCAGACACACGTCCTGCGCGACGTCGTCCGCGGTTGTCGCGGAACGCCCCACACGCGCGCGACAGTACTTCACCACCAGCGGGCGCAGGTAGCGAAGCACCTGGTCAATGGCCCTGCGATCGCCATGCACGGCCAGGTTGACCAGTTCTGCGGATAAAGCCGAACTCTCCATTCGAAGCGTCCCCTCGTCGACGTCCCGGAGAGGAGACGTGCGACATGTCACTCCTTATGCGGAAAGTAGGGAGAAACTTCAAACGTCACCCGTTCGTACCAATCATCAGCGGTTGGCAATAGACGTGGAGCGACCACTCCAGGTAACCGAACCCCGCGCGTTCCGCCAACTCGGTGATTTCGTCACAGGTAACCGCCCAATACCGTGTCTTACTCACCACAACGCGCCACGACTCGGCCTCGTTCAGCTGGAACATCTCCTGCTCGTACTGGTCGCCGTCCCAGTGCCAGAGCTGGAACCACACCGTGCGACCAGGCCCGACGGACGGCGGCGTCGACACCGGACGTTCGCGCCGGATCGTGTCGTAGTCGCGCGTCGAGAGGATGAGCCGGCCGCCGGGTCGCAGCACACGGCGCATCTCGCGCAACCCCGCGAGCACGTCGTCCGAGGTCAACAGGTGCGGCAACGCGTTGTCCGCGGCGAGCACGACGTCGAACGAGGCATCGGCGAAGGGCAACGAACGCATGTCCGCGGCCAACGAAGGCAACGCCTGAGTACCGATGCCGCACGCGCAGTCCAGAACGCGCGCGCCGGCTGGAACGAACTCCGAGAGCTGCGACGCCTGCCGGGCCATCGACGCGTCCCAGTCCGGGAATTCCAACGCCCAAAGCCGGGACTGATCCCGTGTTCATCTGAACACAGGAAGTCATGATCGGGAGGCTAGCAGTAACAGCGGGCGATCACATAACACGGGATGCGTCACGCGTCCCGCAGCGTCTCAACCATCCCCGGTCGAACTCACCGTCGCCGCACCGTTCGGCTGCGGATTCCAGACTGGTGCCGGCGCGGTGCTCACCGTGCTACGTCCCGACGAGTCGTCCACTGTGGTCATTTACGGCGCGGGGTCGGTTGGCCTGGCCGGGCTGCTTGCCGCACGGTCGGCCGGTGCGACCGTGGTGGCGGTCGACGTGTCGCCTCGGCGCCGGGATCTCGCATTGCGGCTCGGTGCCGCCCACGTGCTTGACCCTGCCGGTATCAATGTCGCGGGTGCAATCGCCGATCTCACCGCGGGCGGCAGCACGCACGCACTGGACACCACGGGACTGCCCGCGATCATCGATGCCGCGGTCAAGGCCCTCGCGTCGAACGGCATCGCGGTCGTCGTCGGCCTGGGGCCCGCGCAGCTGCAGTTGGATGTGCTCGACCTGCTGTACGGCGGAAAGACGTTGCGCGGGTGTCAGACCCTGACGTTCGTGTCCGGCCTGGTCCGCGCTCACCGCAGGCGGCTCGGGTCGGTGTGGCGCAAGCTCAATCCAGGACAGCAGGCACTGCTGGTGCTGGTGTACCTGCGCAAAGGCGAGACGTTCGCCGACCTCGGCTCCGGATTCGCGGTCTCTGCCACGACCTGCTGGCGCTACGTCAACGAGACCGTTGAACTGCTGGCTCAGCGGTCCCCGAAACTACGGGAGGCACTGCGTAGGGCGAAGCGGCAGGGCCTGGCCTACGTGGTGATCGACGGCACGCTGATCCCGATCGACCGGATCGCCGCCGACCGCCCCTTCTACTCCGGCAAACACAAGATGCACGGGGTGAACCTGCAGGTGATCGGGTCCCCGGACGGCACGATCCTGTGGGTGTCCGGTGACCTGCCGGGCAGTGCCCACGACACCGCCGCGGCCCGGATCTGGAACATCCTCGCCGCCCTGCGTGACGCCGGGCTCATCGCCTTGGGAGACAAGGGCTACCACGGCCACGACCCAACCGGACGACACATGATCACCCCCTACAAGGGCCGCAACAAGCCAGAGTCACAGAAGGACGCCAACCGCGCTCACGCCCGCCTGCGCGGCCCTGGCGAACGTGCCAACGCCCAGCTCAAGACCTGGCGCATCCTGCGCAAACTCCGCTGCTGCCCCCGCCGCGCCGGCCGACTCGCCAAAGACATCCACGTCCTACAGAACTACGAGCTCGCCGCAGGATGAAAAACGCTCACTGCGAACGCATCATCGGCGCTATCCGGCGCGAGGTACTCGACCACATCCTCATCATGGGCGAAGCCCATGCGCGTCAAGTCCTCACGGCCTACCAAGGCCACTATAACAAGCACCGGCCTTACCGGGCCCGCGGCCAGCTACCACCCGAGGCTCAAGAACAACCCGCCGCCGTGCACGACCTCAGGACCCGGAGGCTGCTACGCACCCGGATCCTCGGCGGACTCATCGACGAGTATGGAAATGCCGCGTGACGTGCAGCGCTGACTTTTCGAGCGGCACAGGCTTTGGCGATGTGGCCGATCTTGCGTGGGTTGGTGGTGAAATGCCGCAGGGCACGCCAGCGTGGTGTGGGGGTTTATCGGCCACCCGATTCAGGGGATCTTGCGGCTCCCGGTCAGCGCGTCCGAGAGTGCGCTGAGGCGATGACCACCGCGGCGGCGACGGTCACCAGGTTCTTCAGGATGTATTGGGCTTCGAACGACGCTGCAGCGGGCCGGCCCACATCTCGCTGGGGAAGAGCACCAACGGTGTCGACACCAGCACGGCGTGCCCGATCAACAGGACCGCGCACGACCTGGGTACGCGGAAGCTCAGCAATACCAATGCGATCGTTATGTCGGTGATCGCCGCACTCAGGCTCGCCAATTCCCCGTGGATGATCCCGAACGTCAGCGCGGACACCGTGCGTTCGACGAGATCTTGGGCGGGGCTGCCGCCGGAAAGAGTTTCAGTACGCCGAACCAGAGGTAAACGACCCCCAGTCCGATGCGCAGCAGCGGAATTCCGGACTCACCCGCGAACCGAGCGATGCGCTCTTCCGCGCTTTGCCTTCGTGTTATTTCGGGACGCACATCGACCTCCCTCTCTTGTCTGGCTGTCGCCACAGGGCCACTGCCGCGTCGTCGTCAGACCCGCGATACGCCATACCGTTCGTGATTTCCCTTTCGCTCCTGGACCTTCTCGCGGGGTGCTGCTGGGTGGAGGGCTCCCGTTGTCAGTGTGGGTGCTCTCTACCCGGTAGACGCTCCAGCGGGCCCCGGTACGCACACCAACTTTGTTTTGGTCACGTATTCACCCGTTGGACGCAACAGTCGTCGTCAATGTTGTCACGGGTCAGTTTTCACCCATCCGTGTATTCGCTGCCGGTTCTTCCTCATACCGCTCTGGGCCGGACGGGCTATGTCGGTACTTCGCAGGTCACGCCGACGCGGCCCAGGGCGATGCAGTGGTGTCGGGCCACCCTGAACCACAGGCCACATTCCGAAACCGGCAGCGTCACGGCCGGGATCGTGCGTGATGCCGGAGAGGACGCGATGGACGCCGGTGATCTCGTACGTGCGGTAGATCGGGTGGTGCGGCGCTGCCAGCGTGCGGGGCTATCGCCCGCCGAGGCCGAGGACTGCGTGCATGAGGCCCTGCTGGCCATGCTGACCCGCTATCCGGAGCAAGTCGGTGACTGCGACGATGCGCCGATAGAACAGGTCGAGGCGTGGCTGGGCGTGACCGCCCACCGCAAGCTGGTCGACCACCTGCGGCGCTCGCAGCGGGAACGGAACGCCCTGGCCCGGCTGCACGCAGCGGCGCCGCCGGCGCCTGACCCGAGCGAAGTGGTGGCCGAGCAGGCGCTGGCCATCTGGCTGATCAAGGCGCTGCGCGAGCTGCCCGCCACCACCCAGCAGGTGTGCCGGTTGGTGGCCGAGGGCGTCAGCACCGAGGAGACCGCCGCCCGGCTGGGGCTGACCTGCCGCTCAGTGCAATCCCACCTGACCCGCGCTCGCCGCCTGCTGCGGCATCTGGCCGCCGGCGCCGCGGCCGCCCTGGCCTGCGCCGCGCTGCGCCTGACCCGCCACACCACGACCGCGGTCGCGGCCACCGCCCCCACCGCGGTCACCGCGGCGGCCATGATCGGCGTAACCCTCCTGCCCCACCACACACCGGTCCAGCATGTCACCGCCCAAGCCTCACCTCCGCCGGCCAGCTCCGCCCCGCCTCAGACGCAGCGTGCCGGCCTCACCACCGGACGCGAGCTCGCCAATACCCGGTACGGGTCGATCGACGCCCCTGCGGCCACGATGGACGCGGCCGAGCTCGACACCAGCGCACCATCCACCCCCACAGGTTCAGCGCAAACCGGAAAGTCCTGCCCACGAGACCCATGCGCTGATCACCCGCTACCCCCAGGAGGTCACACCACCATCACCACTGGCTGCGGAATGACGAGCACGGTCGGGAACCTTGTGACGCAGTGCGGCAACGGGAGCGGCGTACCTGCTCACGCTGCCCCTTCCGCGCAGCCGGGCGCGACGCCGATCACTGCGCCTCCGCTGAACACGAGAACCACAAGACCAACGACCCCGATGCCAACCTCGGCGACAACGCCATCCTCCCGAACCCACCCGGACCTTCCCGCGACCGGATCGACGCGGGGTCACCTCCGCGCCACTGAACCTGAACGGACCTGTGCCTGCAGTTCGCCGCGAACTGGGCGCATGTCCACGGGCAGGGCTGGACCGAGCGGGTCACCGGCTGGTTCGCCGGGCAGAAGCTCGATGCCTGGGTGACCCGGCACAATGTGTCCCTGCCGGAGTCCCATGTGGACTTCTGGCTGGCCGACGGCGGCGACGCGGCCCCCGCAAACGGGAGAAGTGGTTGCGGTTCTCCGAGGTCCACCACGCAGAACTCGGGCCGCAGCGAGCCTGTGCCACTCGAAGAGTCATCGCTGTACGTCACGCGGCACATCTGTACTCGTTGATGACTCCGCTGAGGATCCGGGCGCGCAGCAGTCGCGCAGCAGTCGGAGGGTATCGAGGTCATGCACCGCGGCGGAGGGCTCTACGGCATTGGGTGGTCGCGTGACTGGTGGGGTCGATGCTCGTTGTAGTGCGTCTGGTAGGTGGCAAGGACTTGACGTGCGTGGGCTTGTCCTGTGGTCGAGGGCCTCGCGCCGGATGCTGCCGATGATGCGTTCGCAGTGGGCGTTCATCCGGGGCGTCTGTGTGGCACTCTTGATCACGCGCAGGTCCTCGGTCTGGAACACGATGTCGAACGCCGTGCTGTATTGCTGTATTTGCTGTCGCGGTCGCGTAGCAGGAAGCGCAGGGACTCCATACGCGGTTCGGGGTCGGCAGTGAGGTTCCTCGTCTGCTGTGCCGTCCAGTCCTGTGTCGGGCAGGGTGGTGGCGCTGGTGATGTGCAGGCGTCTGGCGTCGTGTTCGAGGAAGGCCAGCGCGTACAGGCGTGTGCCGGGTGCGGTGTCGATGTGGAAGAAGTCTGTCGCGATGATGCCCTCTGCTTGAGCGGTGAGGAACTCGCGCCACGTGGGCCGCAGCGACGTGGTGCCGGGTCGATGCCTGCCGTGTGCAAGATCTTCCAGACCGTTGAGGCGGCGATCTGCTGGCCGAGCCGGGCCAGCTCGCCTTGGATCCGCCGATGTCCCCACTGCGGGTTCTCTGCTGCGAGCCGCAGTACGAGCGCGTTGATCGCTGCTCGGGTGGATGGGCGTCGCGCAGTGTAGTTCCACTTCCAGGTGATGAACCTGCGATGCCAGCCCAGCACCGGGGCGGGGATGACCTGTTCCGTGCCGGGTTTGATGGAGACCATCAAGCCTGGATGATGAGGAGCAATGGCCCCACCGAAGAAGTACCCAGATGAGCTGCGTGAGCGGGCGACCCGGATGGTCGTGGAGGCCCGCCGGGACC
>NZ_BAABBE010000029.1:0-113024 GCF_039537795.1 Lentzea roselyniae | reverse complement strand
GACCAGCACGTACAGTGCGGTAAGGAGGGTGTTCAGGTCTTTCGTCACACATTGATCTTGAACACCCTCCTCCCATGCCCCGGCACCGGGCCGACTTCACCCGAACTTCACGGAATCAGTCATCTAGCCGTACAACCACTCCAGCCGTTCGTGCAGGTCGGCCGTTGTCCACGAGGCGAACATCGCGTCACGTGCCGCGGCGGCGTCACCGGCCGGGTGGTAGACCTCCCGTCCCATCAGCCGTGAGACGTGGTGGACGCGCGCGGTCCGCTCTCCGCGCAGAGACACGTACCGGGCAAAAGAGCCGCTCACGTCCCTCGGGTCGAACACGGACGAGAGGCACACGGCGTCCTCCAACGCCTGACAGGCGCCCTGAGCGGCGTACTGCAGCACGGGATGGGCGGCGTCCCCGAGCAGCACGACCCTCGAGTCCTGCCACGTCGTGACCGGCGCCCGATCGCACAACACCCACGCCCGCCACTCGCTGGCGAGCTCCATGACGCGTGCAGCGTCGTCGCACAGCGGCGAGAAGTGCCGCACCACCTCGTCGTGCTCGACGGGCTTGCCGGTCAGGGGATCGGTGGCGCCGTTGTCGGTGGTGGCCACCAGGTTCACGTACCGCCCACCGGCGATCACGTACCAGACGACGTGGTAGCGCGGCCCGGCCCAGAGCGTGACGACGTTCTCTTTCAGTTCCCGCGGCACGTTCTGAGCGGGGATGACCGCGCGGAAGGTGGTGTGCCCGGACACCTGCGGATCCCCGTCGCCCACGAGCTGCCTCCGCACCGCCGACCGCAACCCGTCCGCGCCGATCAACGCGGACCCCTGCACGAGCTCGCCCGACCGCAGCACCGCCGTGACGCCGTCCGAGTCCTGCGCGTAGGCCTCCACGCCGCTGTTCACCCGCAGGTCGACCCGCTCGTCGTCCTGACAGGCGTCGAGCAGCGGCGTCAGCACGTCGCTGCGATGCACCACGGCATACGTGCCGAACCGCTCCCGGAAGCCCTCGTCGAGAGGCAAGGAGGCGATCAGCTCGCCGGAGACCCCGCACCGCAGCCGCAACGCGTCCACGTGCACGGCCCGCGCCCGCACCACCGCCCCCACGCCCAGCGCGTCGAGCATGCGAAACCCGTTCGGCCCGACCTGGATGCCGGCGCCGATCTCCTCGAACACCGCGGCGGCCTCGAGCACCGTCACGCGGTGCCCGGCCCGTGCGAGCCCGAGCGCTGCTGCCAGGCCACCGATACCGCCGCCGACCACCAGGACCGTCATGTCCGACCTTTCGCGAGCCCGCCAGAGGACCGCGTCCGAGTATGTCGGCTCCGCGATCACGAACCCCCCAGGCCGAGGCCGGGAGGTCTGGGGAATTCCCGGCCCGCGGAGAGGCCGTGATCGTTCCGATCACGCCCATCAAGGTCGCGAACCCCTAACGAAGGAGCGTCCGAACGAGACGTGAACGAGCCCACCGGTACGGTGGGCGCTGTGTTGAACGCCGTCCTGGCCACGATCCCGAGCCCCGACCAAGGTGTGTGGTACCTCGGTCCGCTCCCCATCAGGGCCTACGCGCTGTGCATCATCGCCGGCATCATCGTCGCCATCTGGTGGGGCGAACGCCGCTGGGTGGCCCGCGGGGGCATCAAGGGCGAGGTGACCGACATCGCCGTGTGGGCGGTGCCGTTCGGCCTCGTCGGCGGCAGGCTCTACCACGTCATCACCGACAACCAGAAGTACTTCGGGCCCGGGAAGAACCCCCTCGCGGCGCTGGAGATCTGGAACGGTGGCCTGGGCATCTGGGGCGCCATCGCGCTCGGTGCCGTGGGCGCGTGGATCGGATGCCGCCGCAAGGGCATTCCGCTGCCGGCGCTGGCCGACGCGCTGGCGCCCGGCATCGTCGTCGCGCAGGCCATCGGGCGGCTCGGCAACTACTTCAACCAGGAGCTCTACGGCGGCGACACGACGCTGCCTTGGGGCCTGGAGATCTACCGCCGCGTCACGCCGGAAGGGCGGGAGGACGCGCTGGCCGGTGTGGCCATCGACCACACGCCGATCCAGGTCGTGCACCCCACGTTCCTCTACGAGCTGCTGTGGAACCTCGGTGTCGCGCTGCTGATCGTGTGGGCCGACCGCAAGTTCCGGCTGGGCCACGGGCGGGTCTTCGCGCTGTACGTCGCGGGCTACACGGCCGGGCGGTTCTGGATCGAGATGATGCGCACGGACGAGGCGACGCTGATCTTCGGCACGCGCGTCAACGTGTTCGTGTCGGCGCTGGTCTTCATCGGTGCGGTCGCCTACTTCATCATCGCCAGGTCGCGCGGCGAGCGTGAGGACGTCGCGGCCCTGCGCGCCACCGCGGAACCGGAAGCGGAGCCAGAAGCGGGACCCGCGGCGGAACCCGCGGCCGACGACGTCGCCGAGAACCAGAACGACGACGTCAAGGAAGAGAAGAACTCCCCGGAGTCCGTCAAACCGGAGTGATCTGTGCGCGTGCTCGTCGTCGAGGATGACGACCGGGTGGCCAGAGGCCTGCTGACCGCTCTGCGGCACGCCGGCTACGAGGTGCATCGGGTGGCCACGGCCGCCGACGCGCTGCGAGCCGCACCGGCTGACGTCGTGCTGCTCGACCTCGGCCTGCCCGACGGCGACGGCCTGGACGTGCTGCGCGAGCTGCGGCACCGTCCGGGCACCGCCGTGATCACGGTGACGGCGCGTGGCGAGGAGCGCGAACGTGTGCTCGGGCTGCGTGCGGGCGCCGACGACTACGTGGTGAAGCCGTTCGGCACGTCCGAGCTGCTGGCGCGCATCGAAGCCGTCCTCAGGAGGACCCGCACCCACCGCGCAGAGCCGGAGAGCGACGGCCCGATCCAGGTCGGCGAGCTGCAGATCTCCACGTCCACGCGAGCCGTCACGCTCGCGGGCACACCGCTGTCGCTGACGCGCAAGGAGTTCGACCTCCTCGCCCTGCTCGCGACCAGGGCGGGCGAGGTGGTGAGCCGCGACTTCATCGTCGACCAGGTGTGGCAGGCGCACTGGGAGGCGCCGTCACGAACGCTGGACACGCACATCGCGGCGTTGCGCGGCAAGCTGGGCGAGCACGTCAAGATCGAAACGGTCAGGGGCGTGGGGTACCGGCTGGCGGGGTGACGTAGCTCCGCGAGACAACGCACAGGCAGGTGCGGAACAATCGCGGCTGATGCTCCGCCGACTGCTCGTCATCACCGTCCCGCTGCTCGTCGCCCTGGTCGCGGCGCTCGGCATCCCGCTGGCGTCCGCGGTGGTGCAGCGCGAAACGCAGACCACCTACCTCGACCGCCTGAGCGACGCGCGACGGTTCGCCTCGCTGGCCGAGAGCGCCCTGCAGTCGGACCGGCTCCTCCCGCTCGACCTGGAGATCCAGCGCTACGACCAGCTCTTCGACATCCCCGTCGCCCTGGTCAGCGCGGACAAGCGGCTCCTGCTCACCTCGCGCCGCGGCTTCAACCCGACCAACGACCCCGAGGTCGTCGCGGTCCTGAACGAGGCGCTCAACGGCATCCAGCCCGACACCGACTACTCGGGCTGGCCGTGGCGGACGGGCCCGATGGTCGTCGTGGAGCCGGTCGGGCGCGACAGCGAGGCGGTCGCCGCGGTCGTCACGATCTCGTCGACGGGAGCGCTCAGAGCCGAGGTGCTGCGCCAGTGGGGGCTCATGGCGCTGGCCGGGCTCGCGCCGATGCTGGCCGTGGTCGCCGCCGCCTGGCCCATGTCGCGGTGGGTGCTCCGGCCGGTCCGCAGGCTCGACGACGCCACCGCGGCGGTCGCGGCGGGCAACCTCGACGTGCGCGCGGACGAGGTCGGCGGGCCTCCCGAGCTGCGCAGGCTGGCCAGAAGCTTCAACACCATGGTCGACGTCGTCGGGAAGGCCCTGAACAGGCAAAAGGCGTTCGTCGCCGACGCATCGCACCAGCTGCGCAACCCACTGGCGAGCCTCCGGCTGGCAGTCGACAACCTCGCGCCGCACGTGGACGGCGAGCACGGCAGGGAGGCGCACCAGATCGCCGTCGACGAGGCCGAGGAGATGGGCCGCGTGCTCGACACGCTGCTCGCCGCCACCCGCCTCGACAGCGCGCGCAAGACCGAGCCTGTCGACATCGACCAGCTGCTCGTGACCCACAAACCCGCCTGGCAGGCGCTCGCGGCGAAGTCGGGCATCACGCTCGACGTCGACGTCCCGCCCGGCCTCACCATGCAGGAACCGCCCGGCGGGCTCGGCAGCGTGCTGGACGAGCTCGTCAGCAACGCGGTCCGGCTCGCGGGCGCCACCGAGGTCCGGATCACCGGCAAGCCCGGCGAGCTGCACGTCATCGACAACGGCGAGGGCCTGACCGGCGAGGAACGCGAGCACGCCCTGCAGCGGTTCTGGCGCGCCACCAAGCACCAGAACATCGCGGGCACCGGGATGGGGCTCGCCATCTGCGCGGAGCTGATCGAGTCGGCGGGCGGCACGCTCACCCTGCACGACGCCGGGCCGGGGCTGGACGTGAAGGTCGCCCTCAGCGCTTGACCGAACGGAACCACCGCGCGGCACCGTCGTGCAGCGGCACCTCGCCGGTGGCGATGCCGGTGCGGACGTTGATCCGCGCCGCCTCCGGGTGGCCCTCCACGATCCGCGCGGTCTCGGTGAACACCGTGCGGGTCACGACCTCGACGACGTCCGCGCTCAGCGACTCGTGGGCGAGCAGCAGGTTCGGTACCGCGAACGTCCGGTTCGACGGCAGCGCCTCGTAGGTCTTCGCGGGGATCGTCGCCGGGATGTACGGGCCGCGGAACGCGTCGGCGAACTCGGCCGCCTCCGCCGGGATGTCGATCAGCCGCACGTTGCCGCGCAGGTCGGTGATCGCGGACGTCGGGATGCCGGTGAGCGCGAGCATCGCGTCCAGGGAGCCCTCGGCCACCCGGCGCGAGGCCTCCGAGTGCGCCATCCGTTCGTCCAATGCGGACACACCGAAGTGGTTGAGCATCCGGGTGCCGGTGAACTCGGTGCCAGAACCCGTTGGTCCCAATGAGATCCGCTTGCCGGCCAGGTCGCGGAACCTCTCGATCGGCGAGATCGCGGGCACCGCGATCTGCATGAAGCTGTCGTAGAGCCGCCCGACCGCGCGAACGCTCTCGGGGTTGTCGATGGGGTCCAAAGAGGACAGGGCGAGCTGGGCCGCGCCGGACCTCAGCAGCCGGAGGTTCTCCACCGACGCGGCGGTCGGCAGCGGGATGACCTTCGTGCCGGGCAGCTGCTCGGCCAGTGCCTCCGCCAGCGCGCCTCCGACCTCGCGGAAGACCGCGCCGTCCGGCCCGGTCGCGAGCACCAGTTCCGGAGGCGCCTCGACCTTGCGCTGGGTGCACCCCGCGAAAGCGAGGGTTGCCCCTAGCAGAAGTGTGCGACGGCTGAGCGACACAGATGAAGACTAGCCGTTACGTCAGAGCTGTCTGAAGTTTCCGTGCGTTGCCTTGTCGCTGCCCGTGGCGCGGCTCACCCTCACTCCCAACGCGATGTTCGAGGAGGAACAGTGGCGACCACCACCACAGGCCGCAAACCGATCTACAAGCACCTGTACTTCTGGGTGCTGGTCTCCATCGTGCTGGGCGCCGCCGTCGGCTTCCTGTTCCCCAAACAGGCATCCGAGATGAAGTGGCTCGCCGACCTGTTCGTCAACCTCGTCAAGGTCGTCATCGCGCCGACCATCTTCGCGACGATCATCGTCGGCATCGCCGGTCTCGGAAACCTGGCCAAGGCGGGCGGGCTGGCGCTGCGGACGCTGCTCTACTTCACCGCGATGACCACGGTGGCTCTCGCCATCGGCCTCGTCGTCGTGAACATCGTGCAGCCGGGTCACCACGGCGGCGAGATCACGCTCAACGCGAGCCAGGCCGACGCCACGCTGAAGTCCGCCGCCAGCGCCGAAACCGGCGTCACCGGGTTCATCCTCAGCCTGGTGCCGAAGTCGTTCGTCAGCGCCTTCACCGACGGCCAGCTGATCCAGGTGCTCGTCGTCGCGATTCTCGTGGCGATCGCGGTCGCCGGCATGGGTGAGCGCGGCGCCAAGGTCGTGTCCGCGATGGACACCGTCGCCAAGGTCATGTTCGGCATCATCAAGATCGTCATGTACGTCGCCCCGATCGGTGCCTTCGGCGGTATCGCCTACACCGTCGGCAAGTTCGGCGGCAGCGTCATCGGCAAGCTGTTGTGGCTGATGGGTTCCTTCTACGCCACGTGCCTGCTCTTCGTCATCGTGGTGCTCGGCCTCGTCGCGAAGTTCGCCGGCTTCAGCCTGTTCAAGTTCCTGCGCTACATCAAGGACGAGATCCTCATCGTGCTCGGCACGTCGTCCAGCGAGTCGGTGCTGCCGCGCATGCTGGTCAAGCTGGAGGCGGCGGGCGCCCAGAAGTCGGTCGTCGGTCTCACCATCCCGACGGGGTACTCGTTCAACCTCGACGGCACGTGCATCTACCTGACGATGGGCGCGATCTTCATCGCCCAGGCCACCGGTCACGACGTGTCGCTCGGCGTGCAGATCGGCCTGCTGCTGTTCATGCTGATCGCGTCGAAGGGCGCGGCGGGCGTCACCGGTGCCGGCCTCGTCACCCTGGCCGCGTCGCTGCAGGCCTTCGAGGCCCACAGCGCCATCCCCGCCGTCGGCATCGCGCTGATCGTCGGCATCGACCGCTTCATGTCCGAGGCCCGCGCCATCACCAACGTGATCGGCAACGGTGTGGGCTCCCTCGTCGTCGCCGCCTGGCAGAAGGGCCTCGACAAGGAACGCCTGAACGAGGTGCTGAACAACCCCGACCTGGTCGACGTCGACGACCTGCTGGCGAAGCAGCACTCGGAGGCGGACAAGGTGGCGGTTGCCCACTGAGAAACGTCCGTGGCAGGGGACGTCTCTTCCCGTCCCCTGCCACGAGACCAGCAGGTCCTCGTGAATGCCGAGGCCTCGCTCTCCCCGCATGCGGCGCGGGGTGAACGGGGCCTCGGTCTCGTTTGGTGGGGAACAATCGGCGGCCGCCGGAATGGACGGTGCGCACCCGGTCACAGGCCGTGGTGTGAGCGTCCGCTAACTGAGACGGCAGGCGGCTGACCAGCCAGAAGGCTCGGGTGCCCAGCGGATCCAGTGGTAAACCGTGAATGTCACGGAACTCTCATCGGACTCGCTGATGTTGAACGTTCGGTTACGCTAACCCGGCTGTAACGAACGCCGACGTCGGCCGCAATGTCGCTCAGCTGTGGGGAATCGTTACACATCCATGACCTAGATCACCCATTGGCGGGTGTACCTGGGTTTCGCGGCTGTTAAAGTCGCGTCAACACGCGGGCCATCGTCGTCCCGTGCTCCACCTGTTGGTTCGAGGTCTGAGCACGAGGACTTTAGTTCTTTACGCGAGGACGACGAAGGAGGTCTGCGCAGTGATCTTCTCCGCCATCCCCGGCCCCCAGGGTCTTTACGACCCGTCTGACGAGCGCGACGCCTGTGGTGTCGCCATGGTGGCCGACATCCAGGGCAGGCGTTCGCACGGCATCGTGATCGATGCCCTGACAGCGCTCGCGAACCTGGAGCATCGCGGTGCCGCCGGCGCCGAACCCACCTCGGGTGACGGTGCTGGCATCCTCCTGCAGCTGCCGGACGAGTTCCTGCGTGCCGTGGTCGAGTTCGACCTGCCGGAACGCGGGCGGTACGCGGCGGGAATCGCTTTCCTGCCGTTTGAGGCCGAAGAACGCGCGAAGGCGATGCGGGAGATCGAGCGCATCGCCGAGGAGGAGAACCTCGAGGTTCTGGGCTGGCGCGACGTTCCGGTCGACCCGGAGAAGGCCAACGTCGGCCCGACCGCGATGTCGGTGGCGCCGCACTTCGCGCAGCTGTTCGTCAAGGGCACGCGGGACGAGGAGGGCATCGGGCTGGACCGCCTGGCCTTCTGCCTGCGCAAGCGGGTCGAGCACGAGGGCAGCGTGTACTTCCCGTCGCTGTCCGCGCGCACGATCGTCTACAAGGGAATGCTGACGACCGAGCAGCTGCCGGCGTTCTTCCCGGACCTGCACGACGAGCGCCTCTACACGGCGATCGCGTTGGTGCACAGCCGTTTCTCCACGAACACGTTCCCCTCGTGGCCGCTCGCGCACCCGTTCCGGTTCGTCGCGCACAACGGTGAGATCAACACCGTCCGCGGCAACCGCAACCGCATGCGCGCCCGCGAGGCGTTGCTGGACAGCGATCTCATTCCCGGTGACCTCGCCCGGCTCTTCCCGATCTGCGACCCCGAGGGGTCGGACTCGGCGAGCTTCGACGAGGTGCTGGAGCTGCTGCACCTCGGTGGCCGCAGCCTGCCGCACGCGGTGCTGATGATGATCCCGGAGGCGTGGGAGAACCACGCCACGATGGATCCGAAGCGCCGTGCGTTCTACCAGTTCCACGCCTCGCTGATGGAGCCGTGGGACGGCCCGGCCTGTGTCACCTTCACCGACGGCGAGATCGTCGGCGCGGTGCTCGACCGCAACGGCCTGCGTCCCGCCCGCTGGTGGCAGACCGCGGACGGCCGCGTCGTGCTGGCGTCCGAGACCGGTGTGCTCGACGTGCCGTCCGACCAGGTGGTCGCGAAGGGCCGCCTGCAGCCGGGCCGCATGTTCCTGGTGGACACCACCGAGGGCCGCATCATCGACGACGACGAGTTCAAGTCGAACCTCGCGTCGGAGCTGCCCTACGACGAGTGGCTGCACGCCGGCCTGCTCGACCTCGCCGACCTGCAGGACCGCGAGCACGTGGTGCAGAGCCACGAGTCCGTCCTGCGCCGCCAGCTCACCTTCGGCTACACCGAGGAGGAGCTGCGGATCCTGCTCACGCCCATGTCGATCACGGGCCAGGAGCCGCTGGGCTCCATGGGCACGGACACCCCGGTCGCCGCGCTGTCGCAGCGTTCCCGGCTGCTCTACGACTACTTCGTGCAGAACTTCGCGCAGGTCACCAACCCGCCGCTGGACGCGATCCGTGAAGAGATCGTCACGTCCGTCAAGCGCGTGATGGGCCCTGAGCAGAACCTGCTCGACCCCGGCCCGGTGTCGTGCCGCCACGTCACGCTGGACTACCCGGTCATCGACAACGACGAGCTCGCCAAGCTCATCCACATCAACGACGACGGCGACCTGCCGGGCTTCGCCTGCACCGTCCTCTCCGGACTGTACGAGGTGGACGGCGGCGGCGAAGCTCTCGCGGCTGCCATCGAACGTGTCCGCCGGGAGGCCTCCGAGGCCATCGCGAACGGCGCGCGCACGCTCGTGCTCAGCGACCGCGACTCCGACCACCGCATGGCGCCGATCCCGTCGCTGCTGCTCGTCTCCGCGGTGCACCACCATCTGGTGCGCACCAAGGAACGCCTGCGCGTCGCGCTCGTCGTCGAGTCCGGCGACTGCCGCGAGGTCCACCACGTCGCCGCGCTGCTGAGCTACGGCGCCGCCGCGGTGAACCCGTACCTCGCGTTCGAGACGATCGAAGACCTGATCAGCCAGGGCGCCATCACCGGCGTCCCCGCGCACAAGGCGATCCGCAACTACGTCAAGGCGCTCGTGAAGGGCGTCCTGAAGATCATGTCGAAGATGGGCATCTCGACGGTCGGCGCCTACACCGCGGCGCAGGTCTTCGAGGCGGTCGGCCTGTCGAACGACCTGCTGGACGAGTACTTCACCGGCACGCAGTCCAAGCTCGGCGGGGCCGGCCTGGACGTGCTGGCCGAGGAGGTCGCGCTGCGCCACCGCCGCGCGCACCCGGACAACCCGACCGACCGCGTGCACCGCCGGCTCGAGGTCGGTGGCGACTACCAGTACCGCCGCGAGGGCGAGCTGCACCTGTTCACGCCGGAGACGGTGTTCCTGCTGCAGCACGCCACGAAGACGCGCAAGGAGGACGTCTTCCGCCGCTACACCGCGGAGGTCGAGCGCCTCTCGCGGTTGGGCGGCACGTTGCGCGGCCTGTTCAAGTTCCGCACCGAGGGCCGCACGCCGATCCCGATCGACGAGGTCGAGCCGGTCAGCTCGATCGTCAAGCGCTTCAACACCGGCGCCATGTCGTACGGCTCGATCTCGGCCGAGGCGCACGAAACCCTTGCCATCGCGATGAACCGGCTCGGCGGCCGGTCCAACTCCGGTGAGGGCGGCGAAGACCGCGAGCGCCTGTACGACCCCGAGCGCCGTTCGGCGGTCAAGCAGGTCGCGAGTGGACGGTTCGGCGTCACGAGCGAGTACCTCGTGAACTCCACGGACATCCAGATCAAGATGGCGCAGGGCGCGAAGCCCGGCGAGGGCGGCCAGCTGCCCGGCTTCAAGGTCTACCCGTGGGTCGCGCGCACCCGGCACTCCACGCCGGGCGTCGGCCTGATCTCGCCGCCGCCGCACCACGACATCTACTCGATCGAGGACCTGGCGCAGCTCATCCACGATCTGAAGAACGCGAACGAGCAGGCGCGGGTTCACGTGAAGCTCGTCTCGTCGATCGGTGTCGGCACGGTCGCGGCCGGTGTCGCCAAGGCGCACGCCGACGTCGTGCTGATCTCCGGCTACGACGGCGGCACGGGTGCCTCGCCGATGAACTCGCTCAAGCACGCGGGAACGCCGTGGGAGATCGGCCTCGCCGAGACCCAGCAGACGCTGCTGCTCAACGGTCTGCGCGACCGCATCACCGTCCAGGTCGACGGCGCGATGCGCACCGGCCGCGACGTCGTGGTCGCCGCTCTGCTCGGCGCGGAGGAGTTCGGCTTCGCCACGGCACCGCTGATCGTCGCGGGCTGCGTGATGATGCGCGTCTGCCACCTGGACACGTGCCCGGTCGGCGTCGCCACGCAGAACCCGGACCTGCGCGCCCGCTACACCGGCCAGGCCGACCACGTGGTGAACTTCTTCGAGTTCGTCGCGCAGGAAGCAAGGGAACTGCTGGCGGAGCTCGGTTTCCGCACGGTCGACGAGGCCGTCGGACACGCCGAGCTGCTCGACAAGGACGAGGCGATCGAGCACTGGAAGACCGCGGGCCTGAACCTGGACCCGGTCTTCGAGGTGCCGGAAACCCCGTACCCGACGGCGAAGCGCAAGATCCGCGACCAGGACCACGGCCTGGACAAGGCGCTGGACCGCACGCTGATCCAGCTCGCCGAGGCGGCGCTGGAGGACGCGCACCAGGTCAACCTGGAGCTGCCCGTCCGCAACGTCAACCGCACGGTCGGCACGCTGCTCGGCGCCGAGGTCACCCGCCGCTACGGCGGCGAGGGCCTGGAGGACGACACGATCCGGGTGAAGCTGACCGGCTCGGCCGGCCAGTCGCTCGGCGCGTTCCTGCCGCGCGGCATCACGCTGGAGATGGTCGGCGACGCGAACGACTACGTCGGCAAGGGCCTGTCCGGCGGCCGGATCATCGTCCGCCCGCACGACGACGCGCCGTTCCGCGCCGAGGACCAGGTGATCGCGGGCAACGTGATCGGCTACGGCGCCACGTCCGGCGAGGTGTTCCTGCGCGGCCGCGTCGGCGAGCGCTTCTGCGTCCGCAACTCCGGCGCCCTGCTGGTGGCCGAGGGCGTGGGCGACCACGCGTTCGAATACATGACCGGTGGCCGGGCCGTGGTGCTCGGGCCGACCGGGCGCAACGTCGCGGCCGGCATGTCCGGCGGTATCGCGTACGTGCTCGACCTGGACCCGTTGTCGGTGAACCAGGAGATGGTGCAACTGCAGCGCCTCAACGCCGAGGACCTGCGTTGGCTCAAGGACGCCGTCACCAGGCACCACAAGCACACCGGCTCTGCCGTCGCTGCTTCGCTGCTCGGTGACTGGACCCGTCGAGCCGGTGCGTTCACGAAGGTCATGCCCGGCGACTACCAGCGCGTTCTCGAGGCCATGCGCCTCGCCCGCGCCGAGGGCCGGGACGTTGACGCGGCTGTCATGGAGGCGTCTCGTGGCTGATCCACAGGGTTTCATGAAGTACTCCCGCTCCGACGCTCCGAAGCGTCCGAAGCCGGAACGGTTGCAGGACTGGAACGAGGTCTACCTCCAGGAAGACCCCGCCCAGCGCAACGACGCCGTGCGCACGCAGGCGACGCGCTGCATGGACTGCGGCATTCCCTTCTGCCACAGCGGAACCGCGGGCTGCCCGCTCGGGAACCTGATCCCCGAGTGGAACGACCTGGTCCGCCGCGGCGACTGGGAGCTCGCCTCGGACCGCCTGCACGCCACCAACAACTTCCCGGAGTTCACGGGCCGGCTGTGCCCGGCGCCGTGTGAGGCCGCCTGCGTGCTGGCGATCTCGCACGACGCGGGTGGCGCCGTCGCGATCAAGCGCGTCGAAGAGACGATCGCGGACATGTCGTGGGAGAACGGCTACGTCCAGCCGTCGACCGCCGCCGTGTCCTCCGGCAAGCGCGTCGCGGTCGTCGGCTCCGGCCCCGCCGGTCTGGCCGCCGCCCAGCAGCTGACCCGTGCCGGGCACGAGGTCGTGGTGTACGAACGGGATGACCGGCTCGGCGGCCTGCTGCGGTACGGCATCCCCGAGTTCAAGATGGAGAAGAAGGTCCTCGACCGGCGCCTGGCGCAACTCCGTCGTGAGGGCACCAAGTTCGTGACCGGCTGCGAGGTCGGCGTCGACATCACCGTCGAGCAGCTGCGCGCCGAGTTCGACGCGGTCGTGCTGGCCGTCGGCGCGCTGCGCGGCCGGGACGACAAGGCGACCCCCGGACGTGAGCTCAAGGGCATCCACCTCGCGATGGACCACCTGGTCCCCGCGAACCGCGCGTGCGAGGGCGACGGCCCGTCGTCGATCTCGGCCGAGGGCAAGCACGTCATCGTCATCGGCGGTGGCGACACGGGCGCCGACTGCTACGGCACCGCGACCCGCCAGGGCGCGCTGTCCGTGACGCAGCTCGACCAGTACCCGATGCCGCCCACCGTGCGCGACGACGAGCGCTCGCCGTGGCCGGTGTGGCCGCACATCCTGCGCACGTACCCGGCGCACGAAGAAGCCGGCGAACGCCGCTTCACCGTGGCGGTCCGCCGCTTCGTCGGTGACGACGACGGTCACGTGCGCTTCATCGAGCTGCAGCAGGTGCGCGTCGAGAAGGACTCGTCCGGCCGCCGCTCGGTCGTGCCGCTGTCCGACGAGGTCGAGGTCCTGCCAGCGGACCTGGTGCTGCTGGCGATCGGCTTCGAGGGCGTCGAGCACATGCGGCTCCTTGACGACCTCGGCATCTCGCTGACGACGCGGGGCACCATCTCGTGCGGCTCCGACTGGCAGACGACCGCGCCCGGCGTGTTCGTGTGCGGCGACGCGCACCGCGGCGCTTCGCTCGTGGTGTGGGCGATCGCGGAGGGCCGGTCCGTGGCGCACGCCGTGGACAACTTCCTCACGGGCTCCTCGAACCTGCCTTCGCCGGTCATCCCGAACCAGCTTCCGCTCGCTGTGGTCTGACAACGGCGTCAGACCCGCGGAGAGCAGCATGACGCCCCGGCCGACAACGACGTCGACCGGGGCGTTCGCCTTCTCTGGTGTCGATGCGCATGAAGGTGTTCCCGCTCGCGTTCGCTTCGATCCGCGGTGAGTTCCGCGGCACCACCTGGGACGCCGTGGCCGAGTGGTACGACGAACTGCGCCGGGACAACGAAGGATTCGAGTCGCACCAGTACCTGCGCGACATCGTCGCGAATGTCCGTGCGAGCGGCGTGGCGGACCGCCTGGGCGTGATCACCTCGATGCACGACCTCGTCGTGGTGTCACTCGAGACGAAGAACGGGCACTACGAGACCATCAAGGTGATCTCCCCGTCGACCATGGCGCCCGTCGACGACGGCTGCTTCGCGCTGACCTTCTTCGGCCGCAAGAAACGCAGGCACGGGCGTGAGGAGGTTCAGCAGCACCCGGTCGCGGACGCGGTGCCCGCGTTCTGGCGGATGGCCGAGGAGAAGTTCGGCATCAGCCCAGCAGCGCGGTGACCTCCGCGAGCTGCGCGCCCCTGCCCTGACCGCGGTAGAGCTCCGCCGCCTGCCGCACCCGATCGTGAGGACGGCACCGTGACGCCGCTTCTGTACGGCTCGACGGGCCGTTTCAGCGCGTGACACCCGGAAGCACTTTCGGGTGAAACTGGTGCTTGATACGGGCGATCTGCGTCTCGTATATCGCGAAGGTTGTCCGGTTCGGGCGAAACTGGAGGCCGTAGATCATCTCGGTCGGGGGTGGGTGAGCATGCGCAGCGTTCTGCTGGCCGTCGTGATCGCCCTGTGCGCCGTGCTGGCCCCGGCCGTCACGCCCGCGTCGATCGGCGCGCCGCCGCCGAAGTCCAAGACCTCTGTGCCCAAGGAGGAAGCGCCCCGAGAGGAGCGCGAGACGAGCCGGTTGCGAGTGCCGGCCGCGTCCGTCGAGCGGGTGTCCAGCGTGGCGCGTCCGGCGGAGGTGCCGGTGTTCGCGCCCCGCGAGGTGGCCGGCGTCGTGCTGGTGTCCGCGGCCGAACCCATGACGGTTTGGCGCACACCGCCCGCACTGCAGGTGTTCCGGAACTGATCGGTCCCGCCTCCGGTTTTGAGCCGACACGCTTCTCGTCGGCTGAAAACCGGATCGTGCCAGGACAAATGACACTGATCAGAACCGAACACATCTCATCGGCAGTGAGGGATTTCCATGGACTTCCACCGCTTTGTTCAGCATGCCCGCGCACACGCCAAGTCGCGGTCGCGCGCCGCCGGCAAGAGGCTCGCGGCCGGGCAGCAGCCCACGACGATGTTCATCACGTGTGCCGACTCGCGCATCGTGACGGCCGAGATCACCGGGGCCGAGCCGGGCTCGCTCTTCGAGTTGCGTACCGCGGGCAACGTCATCCCGCCGTACTCGCTGACGGCGCCGTCCAGCGAGATGGCCACGATCGAGTTCGCGGTGCTGCAGCTCGGGGTCAGCGAGATCGTCGTCTGCGGTCACTCGCACTGCGGTGCGGTCACGGTGTTGAACGGCGCGAAGATCGACCACCTGCCGGCGATGCGGGGATGGCTGCGGCCACGGCAGCGGACCAGGCAGCCGGGTGATCCGGCGATGCGGGCCGAGGGGCAGGAGCACGTGCGGGGGCAGCTCGAGGTGCTGCTGGCGTACCCGTTCGTCGCCGAGAAGGTGGCGGCGGGCGAGCTGCGGGTGCACGGCTGGTTCTACGACATCGAGACCGGTGAAGTTTCCGCGTGTGCCGAACACGCTTTCCTTCCGCTGTAAGGGTTGCACGGACATGAAGAAGTACTGGGCCGATCTCGGTGCGTCGGTCGTCGTGTTCCTCGTGGCGCTGCCGCTGTGCGTTGGTGTGGCGGTGGCGTCCGGGGTGCCGGCCGAGCTCGGCATCGTGACCGGTGTGGTCGGCGGCATCGTCGTCGGGCTGTTGCCGGGGAGCACGATGCAGGTGAGCGGGCCGGCGGCGGGGCTCACGGTGCTGGTGGCGGATGCCGTGGCACAGCACGGCATCCAGGCGCTGGGTGTGATCGTTCTCGGCGCCGGGTTGCTGCAGATCGCGCTGGGCCTGGCCCGGTGCGGGCGGTGGTTCCGCGCGATCTCGCCGTCGGTCGTGCAGGGGATGCTGGCGGGCATCGGGCTGGTGCTGGTGTTCGGACAGGTGAAGCACCTGGTGGTGTCGCCGGTGGCGTTGGCGCTGGGCCTGCTCACCGTGGTGATCATGCTGCTGTGGCAACGAACCCGGTTACGTCTGGTGCCCGGCATCCTCGTCGGTGTGGTCGTGTGCACGGTGGTGGCGGCGGTGTCCGGCTCGCCGGTGACACGGATCGAGGTCGGCACTCTCTCGGCGGACGTGCACCTGCCGGACTTCTCGTTGCTGGACACCGGAGTCGTGGGTACCGCGGTGGTGTTCGCCCTCGTGGCGTCGGCGGAGAGCATGTTCAGCGCGGCGGCGGTTGATCGCATGCACACCGGGCCGCGCACGCGGTACAACCGCGAGCTCGTGGCGCAGGGCGTGGGCAACTCGATCTGCGGCCTGCTCGGGGCGTTGCCGATGACGGCGGTCATCGTGCGCAGCGCGGCCAACGTCCAGGCCGGTGCGCGAACCAGGGCCTCGCGAGTGCTGCACGGCGTGTGGTTGTTGATGTTCGTGGTGTTGCTGCCCGGACTGCTGACGCTGATCCCCGTCGCCGTGCTGGCCGCGGTGCTGGTGCACGCCGGGTGGAAGCTGCTCGGCGGCAGGCAGGTGATCACGTTGTGGCGCACCGACAAGGCGGAAGGCGCTGTGCTGGTGCTGACCGCAGGGCTCATCGTGGCCACGGACCTGCTGACCGGGACGCTCATCGGCCTGCTGGCCGCCGTCGTGAAGACGGCCTGGGACGTGTCCCGCCTGTCCGTCACCATCACCAAGGACGGGGTCGCGCTCAAGGGAAACGCGACCTTCCTGCGACTGCCCCGGCTGCTGGACGCGCTGGACCGGGTCGACCGCGAGCACGTCCGGATGGACCTGAGCGGGGTCCGGCACCTCGACCAGGCCTGCGGGCAGGCCATCGACCAGTGGGTCGACGAGTCGCGCCGCGCAGGCAGGACCGTCGAGCTGGTCGGGAGATAGCGGCGCCTTGTCTGCACCGTACTCCGTGAAGGGCGAGGCGCCGCGACCGTGGGGGTCGCGGTCGCGGCGCCTCTATTCAGATGGTCCCGAGACTGCTAGTGGGTCGTGAACTGGCCGCGCACCGCGCCGCCGGGGAACTGTCCGGTGTGGATGTTCGAGTAGAAGTCCTTGGGCGACTTCTTCAACGCGTCGAGAGCGGCCTTGTCGAGACCGGCGACCGTGCCGGACACCGCGAAGACGCCGTTCGGGACGGCCGTGCCGAAGAACGTGATCTTCACCGGGCCGTTGACGCCCTTGGCGCCCTGGTGCACGTGGCCGAGCGTCGGCGCGTCGATGTTCACCCACGCCAGCGAGAAGTCCACACCGGTGCCGCTGGGCTGCACGAACGTGATGGCCTGACCGTCGGGGTCACCGACCTTCGGGCCGTCCTGCACCGGCACCTCGTTGCGGCCGTTGGAGAACGCGCGGAGCTTGCCACCCTTGATGATGTCGAGCGGGTTGACCTGCTTGCCGAGCGGCTTGAGCTGGGCGCGGACAGCGCCGCCAGGCCGGTCGGTGCTGTGCAGGTTCACGTAGAAACCGGCCGGGTTCCTGCGGATCTCGTCGGCCAGCTTCGGGTCGACCACGGTCTGGCCGGCGGCCGCGGACAGCGTCTCCGGCATCGGCGTCGTGAAGAGGTTGACCTTCACCGGGCCGTTCTGGCCGGCCACGCCCTGGTGGAGGTGGCCGAGCGTGAGCTGGGCCGTCTTCTTCCACTCGATCGCGTAAGTCACCCGGTCACCGCGGACCTCGACCAGCGCCCTGGCGGATCCGTCCGCGTCACCCACGGCAGGACCGCCCGGCGTGGGGACTTCCTGCTTGCCGTCGAGGTCGGCGGAGAAGAAGAAGGGCTTGCCCTTCACGGGGCTGGGCTTGGCCTGGTCCGGGGCCGGTTGCGTGGGGGCGGGGTCGTGGCCGCCGTGGCCGCCACCGGCCCTGGTGGCGGTCGGCTTGTCGGCCGAACCACCCGCGTCGATGTTCAGCGCGGGGCCGTCCGCGGTGAAGTTCTGGAAGACCGAACCGCCGTTCTTCACGACCACGCGGACCTCGATCGGGCCGTTGCCCGGCTTCACGGTGAAGGTGCGCGACTCGCCCTTCCTCGCGCCGTCCAGGCAACGCCCTTCGAGGACGTCCGCGGCGCAGAAGGTGGCCTCGTAGCCGGCCTGGTTGGTGATCTTCACGGTCACGGCGTCCTGGGCGGCGGACGCCGGCGTCACCACTCCCAGGCCGAGCGCAGCGCCCAGCAGGCATGCGGCAGCGACAGTTTTGTTGGCAGACATGGGATGTACTCCAAGGCTCCTCAGTGGGAGTCGGGGGGTCTGGCGGACCCGACGCCACCAACACGGATGCAGATCGGATTCGGTTCAAACAAGTTCGTGCCGGTGAACCGAACGGCGTCCGCGGACGTGTCGACGTCGGAACAGGGACACACCGCTAGGAGAAGAAGATGCGCGCACGTATGGGAATTCTCGCTTTGCCGGCACTGCTCGCGATGCTGGTGGCCTGCGGAAACGAGGCGCCGCAACAGGTTGCGCAGCAGGAGGTGCCGGTGAAGGCCGAGGTGAAGATCGCGCAGTCCGACCTCGGGCCGATCCTGGTCGACCAATCGGGACGCACGCTCTACGCGTTCACCAAGGACGAGAACAAGTCCAACGCGTGCGACGCCGACTGCATCGCCGTCTGGCCCGCCCTCACCGCGCAGTCCGAAGTGGAGGCCAAGGACGGTGCGGACGCGAAGCTGGTCTCCCAGATCGAGGAGAGCTCCCAGGCCGTGTACGGAAAGTGGCCGCTCTATTACTACGTGGGAGACCAGGTTCCCGGTGACCTCAACGGCCAGGGCGTCGACGACGAGTGGTTCGCGATCGCCCCGGACGGCAAACTGGTCAAGAAGACCTCGTGAACACTGGGCCGTTCGGGTGTATCCGGGTAACGGCGATATGAGATGAGTCGACCCTGAAGATGAACCAGTAGGGGGCGACCATGACCAGCACAGCCGTGAAGATCGGTTTCGACGCGACGTTTCTCGGCACCGACGCGGGAATCCCGGTCCTGACCGAATCGGGAGCAGCCGACGCGGTCGAGCTCAACGGCTCGACCACGATCGACTACACGCACTTCTCGCTCGCGATGAGCAAGTCGCGCAAGTTCGCGAGCTGGGTCGCGTGGAACATCGACGGTGGTGACCTGAAGGCCCTCAGCCGCAGCAACATCCCGTTCATCAAGGACCCGCGGATTCCGGCCGAGTTCCAGACCGGCGACGAGCTCTACCGCGACAACAGGCTCGACCGCGGCCACCTCGCCCGCCGCGCCGACCTGCTCTGGGGCCCGAAGGCGGAGGCGCAGAGGGCGAACAGGGACTCGTTCTTCTTCACGAACATCACGCCGCAGATGGACGACTTCAACCAGAGCACGAAGGAAGGGCTCTGGGGCCGGCTGGAAGAGGCGGTGCTCGCCGACGTCGACGTGGACAACCTCAAGGTCAGCGTCTACGGCGGCCCGGTCTTCAACGCCGACGACCGGGTGTTCCGCGGCGTCGCGATCCCGCGCGAGTTCTACAAGGCGATCGCGTTCGTGGTGAACGGCGAGCTGCGGTGCAGCGCTTTCCTGCTCACGCAGAACCTCGTCCTGGCAGAAGCGCTCGACCTGGACGAGTTCCGCGTGTTCCAGGTGTCGCTGACCGAGCTGGAGAAGCGCGTGAGCCTCACCTTCCCCGCCGAGCTGCACGCCGCCGACACCGCGTCGGTGCAGCTGCTCGACGAGACGGAGCGCAAGCCGCTGGGGAGCCTCGCCGACATCCAGTGGTGAGACCCTCACCGTCATGTCGTGACGCGCACTCCGGGCAGCTGCCCGCGCAACTCCTCCAGCCGGGCGAGCGACTCCGGCTGGTGCACGACGAGGCGTTCCAACGCCGGCAGCACCCGCAGGTCGTCCGCTGACGGCACCCCGAACACCTCCAGCACGGTGATGGTCGGCCACCGCTGCAGCCCTGCCAGCGAGTAGGGCGGGCGGTGGTCGATCGCCAGCTCGCGCAGCGCCGGCAACGAGGGCAGTGCGGCCAGCCCGTCGTCGATCGCCGAGTCGCGGATCTGCAGGCGCCGCAGCGTTCCGCCCTCCAGCGACGCCAGCTCGACCCGGCTGAAGTGCAGGTGCAGCTCGCCGAGGTCCTTCACCGGCGTCAGGTCGATCCGGCCGAGCGGGCGGCACCGGCTCAGGTGCAGCTCCGTCAAGGACCTGGAAGCAGTCAGCGGCGAGAGGTCGCGCATGACCTCGTTCTGCCACAGCTCCAGCCGGTGCAGCGACGGCATCACGCCCAGCGGGTCGAGCGGGTTGATGTTGCCGATGCACCGCACGTACCGCAGCTTCTCCAGGTGCATGATGAACTGGATCCGGTGCCAGCCCCGCACGTCGACGCGCCGATCGCCGAAGTCCACTTTGGACAGGACGGACTTGGCGTACTTCTCGGCGTCCGGTGTGTTCCGCCACGCTCGCAGCAGCTCGTCGATGACCATCGCGTGATCCACGGCCACGAACTCCGCGATGCGGTCCCACGCGCCCTCGTCACCGATGTTTGCGAGCGTCCGCACGACGTACGCGGCTTCCTCGGTGGCTTCCGGTCCTGGCAGCAGGTCCACGACGAACGACCCGGCCTCGGACAGCGCGTCGGCGTGCGCGAAGCTCTTCGGCGGGATCAGCGAGGAGGCGGCCGCCGTCACCTGCGCCCGTGCCGTCTCCGGTTCGATCACGTCGGCCTGGTCGAGGCACGCCAGCGCGAGCAGCCGCAGCTTGTCCCTCCCGCGTTCGTCCTTGCGCGTGTCGTCGTTGCCCGCCAGCAGATCCATCAGCACGCGGGCCCGTTCACGAGGCCTGGCGTGGGCGACCGCCATCACCACGACGTCGTGCCACTCGTCGAGATGTGCCCTGTCCACCAACAGGTTCAGGTCACCGGCGTCCACGACCTCCTTGGCCGCCAGGTAGTCCCGGAACGTCCGGTGCACGAACTGCACCCGCTCGGACGACACCTCCCGCAGCAGCCCCGCCCGTTCGAGCAACCGCTGCATCGCCTCGTCCGGGTCGAGGTCGTGCGACCGCAGCCCGCGCATCGCGTTCCCGAGCCGGTGCACGGCTTCCGAGCGCGGCACCATCAGCTCCCGGTTGCGCACCAAGGAGTACGCGAACCGCTGCAGCAGAACCAGCTGCTCCTCCTTGGAGAACGACGGCAGCGCCAGCCCGCGGTCCTCGTCCCACCGCACCAGCAACAGGTCCAGTGCCGCCTCGTACAGCGACCGCCGATCGCGGGGCAGGTGCATGTTCCGGTCCTGGTGCAACGCGCACAACAGCCCTGCCAGCAACGGGCTCGACGCCAGCCGCCGCAGATCCGGCCGCCGCGTCAGCGTGGAGATGAGCCGCGTCTCGCACTCCGTCAGCCACACCCGCGCGTCCCGCGTCATCCCCGGCTCGTCGCGGGCTGCGGTGTGCCAGGCCTCGACGAAGTCCCGCACACCCTTGTCGCTCAACGGCAAGAGGTCGAACGCCGTGAAGCCGCACTCCTCCATCCAGTCCTCCGGCACGGCGGAGGGACGGGTGGTGATCGCGTACCGGGCCTCCGGATAGGCGTTCACCAGCCGGCACAGCCACTGGCGCGCCTCCTCCCGCCGTTCCGAGACCAGCTCGTCCACACCGTCGACGAGGACCAGCGCGCGCCCTTCCTTGAGCCGCGCGGTCACCCACCCGGCCGGCTTCTCCTCCTCGATCATCGAGGCGGTCGACGAGATGAACTCCTCCGGCTTCGGCAGCGTCGGGTACTGCCGCAGCGGCACGAAGAACGGCACCAGCCCGAGCCACTCGTTGCCCGACGTCCGCGTCTCGCCCAGCGCGTTCATCGCGAGCCAGCGCAGGAACGTCGTCTTGCCGGCGCCCGCACCGCCGCGGATCAGCACCCGAGGCGTGTCCGCCAGCGCGGCCGCCACCGGCAGCCCGGCACCGGTCAGCTCGTCGGTGTCGCCGACCCGTGCCACCGCCAGCGACACGTACGAGGTGTCGAACGAGTGCCGCCGCGGCGCCCGGCCGCGCGACACCCCGAACAGCTCCAGCCCGCCCAGCGAGTGCGCGACCTGGTCGGCGTAGCGGTCCTCGAAGTCCCGGTGTGCCGCCACCAGGGCCAGCTGCTGCTGGTCGGCCAGGCGTGCCACGGCATCCGCGGTCGCCTTGCCGATCCGGAACATCTCCACCGCGAGGCGCCGCGCGTACTCCGGCTGCGACCACACCAGCTCCACCACGGCGACGCACACCCGCAGCAGCAACGCGTCGTAGACGGCCGTCGCGTGGTCGGACAGGCCTGCCGCCCGCCGGATCTTCTCCGACCTGGACAGCACGTACGCGCGCAACGACTCGGGTGTCAGCATCACCCGCAGCGCCTCGCCCTCCCGCAACGGCAGCGAAGCCTCGATGGACTCGCGCACCGCGTCCACGGCGGCCTGCCACTCGTGCTGTTCGACGGCGCTGAGCTCACCGCGGGCGAGCTCGGAGCTGACGCGCTCGACCAGCGGTCCCGGCCTGGTCAGCTCTCGCTGGCGCTTCTTGTTCCTGGCCCCCTTGTGCACGACGTCGAAGAGACCGAGCAGCACACGCTCCAGCACGGTCTCGAGCACCATCAGCAGTCCGGCGGAAAACGGATCGGCCACACCGCCAGTATCAGCGCGTGATCACCGGGCCGGCCGGAACTTCACCTGCTGTTCATACCGGCACCACGACCTTGCGGACGTGCCCGATCGCGAACTCGCGGGTCGACCCGTCCTCGCACTCCGCGGTCAGCACACCCTCCAGGTGCTTGGCCGGCGTGATCACGTGCGTCTCCAGCTGCCGCGGGCCGCTCGCGTACTTGATCTCGACCTGGTGCCCCGCGACCAGCGCCGTCGCCAGGATCAGCACCTCTTCGTCGCGCAGGAAGACGTTCTGGTCGCGCAGCATCCGCGCCGCGCTGGCCCGCGGCGTGCCCCTGCCGACGGTCGGCCGTTCCTGCTCGACCAGCCGGATCGCGAGCTGGGTCAGCTCCAGGTCGTCCAGCTCGGTGCGCCACCACCGGTCCGGCCTGCGCTCGCCGCGGGCCGGTGCACGCAGCCGTTCCATGTGCTCCACAATGGACTGATCGCCGGCGTCGACCCCGGTCGGCGCGTAACCGGCCCGGCGCAACGCGGCCAGCGTCTCCGCCATCGGCCGCGCGGAGGCCAGCACGGTCGGCGCGAGCAACCGCAGCTTGAGCGGCGCCAGCCGCTTCGACCTGGCGATCTCCCGCAGCAGCGACTGGTCCTCGGCCCGCAGGCAGCTCGCCACGTCGGTCACCGTCAGCTGCCCGTGCCGTCGCGCCACGTCCTGCACCTGGTACTCGATCACCTGCGGCAACGGCGCTTCCGACACCGCGGCGAGCTTCGCCAGCAGCTCCTCGGCGGTGAGCCCGGTGTCCAACGCGCGCCGCACCGAACCGGCGGACAGACGCCACACCCTTGCGGCGTCGTTGTCCTCCAGGTCCGCCGCCAGGTTCAGCGTCGCACTCAGCTCCGGCGACGGCAGCCCGTTCACCACGGCGGTCATGTCCGTCTGGAACGCGGCTTTCCCCGCGGCGGGTGGCATCAGGCCGCTCGCCGCGGCCTCGATGTCGCCGCCTTCCCGCACCGCCACACCCAGCGGCGTCAGCGCGCCGCCGGCCACCAGTCCCAGCGACTCCATCTCGCTGATCACCGCCGCCGTCGCGCGCGGGTCGTGCACGGCAGGCCGCTCCCACACCAGGTCGTCGACCAGCTCGCCGGTGTCCGCGAAGGCGACGTCGGCCGAGAACCGCTCCAGTGCGGTGCGCCGCAACGCGAGCCCCGCGGCACCGGTGTAGTCGCGCAACGCCGCCCGCGCCTGGTCCGGCTCCGGCCGCCAGTCCATCCGCCGCCACGCGTTGACCAGCGCCGCGAGCCGTGTGCCGGGATGCGAGTCGAGCCAGTCGTCACCGTGCTTGGTCGGCAGCAGCCGGTGGCGTTCGATGCCGATCAGCTGAGCCTCGACCGCGAGCTCCAGCCAGAGGCGCAGGACGGGGTCGGCGACCCGTAACGCCCGCGCGACCCGGCGAATCTCCACGGTCGCCACGCCACCGGTGTAGCGTGCGTCGAAACTGTCCTGTTCGCAGTGTGCGAGCAGCCGCGCGACACCGTCCACAGTGGACATGGCGGCGACCACCGGTGAGACCGCCGATGCCTTGCGCACGCGCGGGGTCTTCGGCCGCAACGTGAGCTGACCACCTGCCGCGCCGGTGGCCCGCACCGAGTTCACCGCGATGAGCCGCGCACCATCGGGCCACGCCAGCGCCCGTTCCTTGAGCTGTCCGAAGGCCCGTTCGAAGTCGCCGACCGAGCAGTGCAGCTCGGTGCAGACCAGGTCGATCGTCCCCGAGTTGCCCATCGCGACGATCGCGCCCAGCACGTCGATCGCGCCCTGGTCCAGTGTGTCCTCCGCGGCGTGCACCGAGTCCGAGTCGGTGAGCTGCGTCGCGAGGTCCTTCAACGTCCGGATGTAGCGGTCCGCCACGTCGCGGCGGTGCACGAGTATCGCGGCCACCTCGTCCGGCTCGAGTTGGTGAAGCCAGGTCGCGAGCGCGTTGATACGGCGGGCCATTCATCTGATTATGGCCGTGATCGTGTGCCTTCAAACGAATTTCACGCGCATGGGCGATCCGCCTAGGCTGTTGCGGTGACGTTCAGCGGTTTCGGCGAGTACGCCATCGACTTCTACGACGGTCTGGAACTGGACAACTCGAAGGCGTACTGGGACGACAACAAGGAGACGTACCTGCGGGACGTGCGGGGGCCGATGGAGGCGCTGCTCGCCGCGCTGGAGAAGGAGTTCGGTCCTGGCAAGGTCTTCCGCCCGTACCGGGACGTGCGGTTCGCCAAGGACAAGACGCCGTACAAGACGCACTGCGGCGGCGTCATCGAAAAGGGACGTGGCGGCGGCGCGTACTACGTGCAGATCAGTCCCGAGGGACTGATGACCGGCGGCGGGTCGTTCCACATGGCGTCCGACCAGCTCGCCCGCTACCGCGCCTCCGTCGACGCGCACGGCGTCCTGCTGCGCAAGATCGTCGACAAGCTGGTCAAGCAGGGCTGGACGCTGTGCGGCGACGTGATGAGGTCCAGGCCGCGCGGGTTCGCCGACGACCACCCGCACCTCGACCTGCTCAAGCACCGGTCGATCTACGTGCGGAAGGTCTGGGAGCCGGACGACGTGCTGCACGAGCCCGCGTGCCTCGACCGCGTCCGAAAGTCGTGGCGGCAGCTCAAGGACTTCAACGCGTGGTGCGAGGACCACGTCGGCGTGAGCGAAGCCAGGTCGCGGTAGCCCAGCCCAGCCCGATCCCGAGCACGTCCACCAGCGCGTCGAGCACGTCGCCGCTGCGGTGCAGGGGCGTGATCAGCTCCTGCAGCACCTCCGAAACGCCGGCGTAGACCACGAGCAGCGGCAAAATGCGAGAAATCTTCGCGTAAAGGCCGGTGAACGCGAGCAACGCGAACAGCAGCGCGTGGATGACCTTGTCCGTACCCGGCGGCGCGGTGGGCACACCTGACTCGGGGGTGAACAAAATGACGACACTGAGCAACGCTGCGGTCACGAAGGGAAGGACTCGACCCATTGTCGGAACATTACCGGCGGGTAGTTCGGGATCGGTCCAGGAACCAGGACTAGTCTCTGCAGACGTGAGTCGACGCGCAAAGATCGTCTGTACCCTCGGTCCCGCCACTGGCACGCCGGACAGGGTCCGCGACCTGGTAGCGGCCGGTATGGACGTGGCCAGGATGAACTTCAGCCACGGCAGCCATGCCGACCACAAGCAGGTCTACGACATGGTCCGCGCAGCGGCTGACGAGTCGGGCCGCGCGGTGGGCATCCTCGCCGACCTCCAGGGCCCCAAGATCCGCCTCGGCCGGTTCGCCGCGGGTCCGGTCGACTGGAACACCGGCGACGTGGTCCGCATCACCGTCGAGGACGTCGAAGGCACGCACGACCGCGTGTCGACGACGTACAAGGAGCTCGCGAAGGACGCCAAGGTCGGCGACCGCCTGCTCGTGGACGACGGCAAGGTCGGCCTCGTGGTCGTCGACGTCGAAGGTTCCGACGTCGTGTGCGAGGTCACCGAGGGCGGACCAGTCAGCAACAACAAGGGCCTCTCGCTGCCCGGCATGGACGTCTCCGTGCCCGCGCTGTCGGAGAAGGACATCGAGGACCTCGAGTTCGCGCTCCAGCTGGGCGTGGACTTCATCGCTCTGTCGTTCGTGCGCTCCCCGGCGGACATCGACCTGGTCCACCAGGTCATGGACCGTTCGGGAGGTAAGCGCCTCCCGGTGATCGCGAAGATCGAGAAGCCGGAGGCCGTGGACAACCTCGAGGCCATCGTCCTCGCCTTCGACGGCGTCATGGTCGCCCGCGGTGACCTGGGCGTCGAGCTGCCGCTGGAGAGCGTGCCGCTGGTGCAGAAGCGAGCGATCCAGATCGCCCGCGAGAACGCCAAGCCGGTCATCGTCGCGACCCAGATGCTGGACTCGATGATCAGCAACTCCCGCCCGACCCGCGCCGAGACGTCCGACGTCGCGAACGCGGTCCTCGACGGCGCGGACGCCCTGATGCTCTCCGGCGAGACCTCCGTCGGCCGCTACGCCATCGAGTCGGTCAAGACCATGGGCCGCATCATCGAGGCCGTCGAGACCGAGTCCGTCGTCGTGCCGCCGCTGACCCACGTCCCGCGCACCAAGCGCGGCGTGATCTCGTACGCGGCCCGCGACATCGGCGAGCGTCTCAACGCCAAGGCCCTGGTCGCCTTCACGCAGTCCGGCGACACCGTCCGCCGGCTGGCCAGGCTGCACACGCACCTCCCGCTGCTGGCGTTCACGCCGGAGCAGTCGGTGCGCTCGCAGCTCTCGCTGACGTGGGGCACCGAGACGTTCCTGGTCCCGAAGGTGGAGTCCACCGACGAGATGGTCCGCCAGGTCGACAGCTCGATGCTGGAGATCGGTCGTTACCAGCCGGGTGACCTCATGGTGGTCGTCGCCGGTTCGCCTCCTGGCACCATTGGGTCGACGAACCTCATCCGGGTGCACCGGCTGGGGGAGGACGACCACGCCTAGGAGTACTTCGTGACAGAGGCCGCCCGCGCCGCTGCGATGAGCCCGTCGGGCCTGAGCGGACAGTCCGCAGTGGACGACCTGGTCGCGTTGCTCGACCTGGAACGCATCGAGGAGAACATCTTCCGCGGTGTGTCGCCCGCCGAGTCGCCCGTGCGCGTCTTCGGCGGGCAGGTGGCGGGCCAGGCCCTGGTCGCCGCCGGTCGCACCGTCCCGGCCGAACGCCGGGTGCACTCGCTGCACTCGTACTTCATCCGGCCCGGCGACCCGCGCGTGCCGATCGTGTACGAGGTGGACCGCATCCGCGACGGCCGCTCGTTCACCACGCGCCGCGTCGTCGCCGTGCAGCACGGCAAGGCGATCTTCGCCCTCTCCGCCTCGTTCCAGCTGGAGGAGCAGGGCGTCGAGCACGGTTCCCCGATGCCGGCCGTGCCGGACCCCGAGTCGTTGGCCACGTGGACCGAGTCGGCCGCGGGCTACGGGCTCCACACGTCGAAGTTCCCGCGCCCGATCGACGTGCGGTACGTCACCGAGCCGCCGTGGGAGTCGCGTGAGGACGGTCCGGGCGAGGCCGCGTCACGGGTGTGGATGAAGGCCGACGGCAAGCTGCCGGACGACCCGATGCTCCACATCTGCATCATGACCTACGCGTCGGACATGACCCTGCTGGACGGGGTTCTTGCCAAGCACGGCGTGTACTGGGGACTGGACAAGGTCGTCGGTGCTTCTCTGGACCACGCGATGTGGTTCCACCGGCCGTTCCGGGCCGACGAGTGGCTGTTGTACGACACAGCTTCGCCGTCGGCGTCCGGGAACCGCGGGCTGGCCACCGGGCAGTTCTTCTCGCGGGACGGGCAGCTGGTGGCGACGGTGGTGCAGGAAGGCCTGATCCGGGTGCTCAACCCGTGATGGCCGACGGTGCGGTCTGGCGGCTGCACCACGCGGGCCGGGAGATCGCGCGGCTGACGGTGACCGGTGGCGACTTCCCGTGGGTGCACGCGTCGGCCGAGACCCTGCCCGGGTTCGAGGAGTTCCGGTCGGTGTTCGCCGAGCAGGAACGAGCGATCGACGACGAGGACTACGAGCGAGCCGACGCCTGTTACGAGCGGATCCGGAAGTCGCTCACCATGACGTTCCCCGACGGGCAACCGGTGGCCGAGTTCTGGTTGCACATCCACGGAGACGGCACCGCCGGGTGGCGCTGGAGCGACGAGCCCTTCGACGAGGACGGGCAGTGACCAAATTCGAACCTTCGTTCGAACCACTCGTGCGAGTGATCAAGCCGTGTGCGGCCTGGGGCGATGCCTAGACTGACTGGTGGCGGAAACTCCGGGGCGGAAGGAAGGTGAGCACGTGACTGCGGGAGCGTGGCGGGATCACCTGGTGAGCCTGGACGAGTGGGACGCGATGCCAGAGGACAAGAACCTCGAGCTCGTAGATGGAGTCCTGCGCGTGGTACCTGCCGCCCTACCTCCTCACCAGAAGGCTCAGAATCGGCTGGCCTACTGGCTCGACGAGCAGCTTCCCAACGGGCTGACGGCATATGCCGATGTCGATGTGACGCTCGACAGCTCGGACCGGCCGACCGTGCGCCGGCCTGACGTCGTTGTGGTGACCACCGAGGCGGCGGTCCGCGGTCCGAAGCGGTTCGCGGCGGCGGACGTGGTGCTTGCGGTCGAGATCGTGTCACCCGGGTCGGAGCGCGCCGACCGAGTCACGAAGCCGACGCAGTACGCGAAAGTCGGCATCGCCCACTACTGGCTCGTTGAGCTTGACGAACCCGTCAGGCTGGTGGCGTTCGAGCTTGTCGACGGTGTCTACGAACCTGTCCAGGAAGGCACGGGCAAGGTGGAGTTGAGCCGTCCGGCCACGCTGACGTTCGACCTCGACGCCCTCACTCGCCTGCGCTAGTCCGCTCGACGCCGCCGGTGCGTCGGCCGCAGGTTCGCCGGCGGCGTCAACGCCCGAGTCTCCACCCGCTCCAGCACCACCGAGCTGGTCAGGTTCCGCACCTCGGTCCGCGACGCGATCTTGTCCATCAGGAACGCCTGCAGGTGCGTGGAATCCGCGACAGCGATGTGGATGAGGAAGTCCGCCTGCCCGGAGACGTGGAAGATCGACCGGGTCTCCGGCTGAGCCATCACGAACGCCCGGAACGCCGCCACCACCGGCCGGGTGTGCGGCCGCACGTTCACCGACACCACGGCCTCCAGCGGCAGCCCCGTCGTGGCCGGGTCGACCACGGCGTGGCACCCCGTGATCACCCCGAGCTCACGCAGCCGCCGCACCCGCTGCAGGCACGACGAGGGCGCCAGGCCGACGATCTCCGCCAGTGTCCGGTTGGGCAGGGTCGCGTCGTTCTGCAACTCCTCCAGGATGTGCCAGTCGACCGAATCGAGTTCGGCTTGTTCGCGCATGACCGAACATCGTACTGACTAGCTGGAACTCGCTCGAACGAGTGAACGACGATCAGCCCATGCACATCGCGTGGACGTCGTTCCTGGTCGCTCTCCTGATCATCATGATCGTGCCGGGGCCGGACTTCGTGCTGATCATGGGCAACGCGGTGCGGAGCCTGCGCCTGGGGGTCGAGGCGGCGCTCGGCGTGATCACCGGGCTGATGATCCACGCGACGCTCGCCACCATCGGCCTGAGCGCGCTGGTGGCCGCGGTGCCGACGGCGTTGCTCGTGGTCAAGGTCATCGGCGCGCTGTACCTGGCCTACGTCGGGTTCATGACCTTGAGGACGGCGAACAAGGCCACGCAGGAACAGCAGCACAAGGGCAACGTCTTCCTGCGCGGCATGCTGTGCGACCTGTTGAACCCCAAGGTGATGCTCACGTTCCTGAGCCTCATCCCGCAGGCCATGGACCCGCACAGCGCGCCGCTGCCGCAGGCCGCGCTCCTCAGCGCGGTCACCGTCGGGGTGTTCGCGATGTTCTGGGTGATCGTCGTGCCGCTCGCCCGTCAGCTGGGCGCGCTGCTGAACAAGCCCAAGATCCGCGCGACGTTCGAGCGGGTCTGTGGTACCGCTCTCATCGGTATGGCAGCGTCAGTCCTGGCTGCCTGAGTCCCAGGACACGGTGAGCTCGTCCCGGTTTCCGAACCGGACCAGGTGCCGTTCGACGACGTCGCGCAACCGCGCCACGTCCTCCTCCGACGAAGACACCACGCGCATGATCAACGCGTCGTCCGCGGCCGTGAACTCCGCCAGCCCCAGCGAGAACCGGACGAAGCCGCGTCCGTCCTCCCAGGACCCCTCCAGGTCCTTGTGCGTGAAGTGCTTCACCAGCTGCGAGCCGTACCTGGAGGCACGGTCCGTCGCCGAGCGTCCCACGCTCGTGAATTCGGTCATGAAGCCAACTTACGCCTAGCCATACGTACCGCAGCGTGACGCGGTTCACCTGGCAAAACAGAGTCTGAGAAGACCCTGTGACGTCTCGCGAAACGAGAGAGAACACGGCAGGCTGTCCGCTATGACGGAAGGCAAAGCACGCATCGCGGTCACCGGTCTCGCCACCATGGGCAGCAACCTCGCGCGCAACCTCGCGCGGCACGGCTTCAAAGTCGCCGTGCACAACCGGACGCCCGCGAAGATGAAGGCCCTGCTCGAGGAGCACGGTCACGAGGGCGACTTCGTCGGCGCCGAGACGCTGCAGGATCTCGTGGACAGCCTGCAGACGCCGCGCCAGATCATCATCATGGTCAAGGCGGGCGGCCCGACCGATGCCGTCATCGACGAGCTGAGCGGGCTGCTGGAGCCCGGCGACATGGTCATCGACGGCGGCAACGCCCACTACGCCGACACGCGCCGCCGTGAGGCCGCGCTGAAGGAGAAGGGGCTGCTGTTCGTCGGCGCCGGCATCTCCGGTGGCGAGGAGGGCGCGCTCAACGGCCCCAGCATCATGCCGGGCGGTCCCGCCGAGTCGTACAAGCACGTCGGCCCGGTCTTCGAGGAGATCGCGGCCAAGGTGGACGGTCAGCCGTGCTGCGTGCACGTCGGGCCGGACGGCGCCGGGCACTTCGTGAAGATGGTGCACAACGGCATCGAGTACGCCGACATGCAGCTGATCGCCGAGGCGTACGACCTGCTGAGCCGCGTCGGCGGGCAGACTCCCGCCGAGATCTCCGAGGTGTTCACGCGGTGGAACTCCGGCGACCTGGAGTCGTACCTGGTCGAGATCACCGCTGAGGTCCTCAAGCACGTCGACGCGGGCGGCACGCCGCTGGTGCAGGTCATCGAGGACGCGGCTGAGCAGAAGGGCACCGGCCGCTGGACCGTGCAGGAGGCGCTGGAACTGGGCGTCCCGGTCACCGGTATCGCCGAGGCCGTGTTCGCGCGCTCGCTGTCCGGCCACACCGACCAGCGCAAGGCCGTGCGCGACGCGTTCGGTGCCAGCGAGGTCGTGGCGAAGCCGGACGCCGAACTGGTCGACGACGTGCGCCAGGCGCTCTACGCGTCGAAGGTCGTCGCGTACGCGCAGGGCTTCGACATGATCCGCGAAGCATCGAAGAACTTCGAGTGGAACATCGACCTCGGCGCCATGGCGACGATCTGGCGCGGCGGCTGCATCATCCGCGCGCAGTTCCTCAACCGCATCCGCGAGGCCTACGACGCGAACCCGGACATCGCGTCCCTGTTGGTGGACAACTACTTCCGCGACGCGGTGCAGAACGCGGAAGCAGCCTGGCGCAGGGTCGTGGTCCGTGCGGTCGAATCCGGTGTGCCGACGCCGGGGTTCGTGTCCGCGCTGGCCTACTACGACGGTCTTCGCTCCGAGCGCCTGCCCGCGGCACTCGTCCAGGGACAGCGGGACTTCTTCGGCGCGCACACTTACCGGCGCACCGACAAGCCCGGTAGCTTCCACACGCTGTGGTCGGGAGACAGGACCGAGGTGGAAGCGTGAAATTTCACTTACTGGGGGCGGTCGTCGCTGTGGCGGCAGGGTTGACCCTGACGTCCAGCGGCGGCGCGGTGGCGGTCGGCAACGAAGCGCTGACCGCCGATCTCGACGCGATTCTCGCCGTCGGGGCGCTCAAGGGCGCCGACGTCGGCGTGATCGTGCGGGACGCGAACACCGGCGAGGTCGTCTACACCAGGCAGAGCGGCCGGCGTTCGCAGATCGCGTCGAACATGAAGATGGTCACCACCGCCGCGGCGCTGGACCTGCTGGGACCGGACCACCGCTGGAAGACCGAGCTGGTGTCGAACGGCACGAGGTTCGGGCCGGTGCTCAACGGCGACCTGGTGTTGCGCGGCGGCGGTGACCCGACGATGTCGCAGAAGCGCTACCAGCAGCTCGCGGACACGTTGAAAGCCAGCGGGGTCAAGGTGGTCAACGGCGCGTTGGTCGTCGACGACACCAAGTTCGACGCTCAGCCGTACGGAACCGGCTGGGCGTGGGACGACGAGCCCTACTCGTACAACGCGGAGACGTCGGCGCTCACGCTGTCGCCGGACGAGAAGTTCAGCGCCGGCACGGTGATCGTGCGCGTGAAGCCGGGTGCCGCGGCGGGTGCCCCGGCCGTGGTCAGCGTCGAGCCGGCCAACGACCACGTGCAGATCGTCTCCACGGCGACGACCGGCACCGCGGGCATCTCCGTGGAGCGCGAGCACGGCACGAACGTGATCAAGGTCAGCGGTTCCACGTCCGTCGAGACCACCAGGCTCTCGACGGTCAAGGATCCGGCGGGGCTCGTCACGTCGGTGTTCCGCAAGGCGTTGAAGCAGAACGGGATCGTCGTCACGGGCGGGGTCAAGCGGGCCAAGGCGCCGGCCGGTGCCGCGGTGCTCGCGTCCGACGAGTCCGCCCCGCTGAGCCAGCTGAACGTGCCGTTGCTCAAGAACAGCAACAACATGCTGGCGGAGGTGCTGGTCAAGACGGCGGGCGGCTCGTTCTCGAACGGCGTCCGCCAGCTCAGCACCACGTGGCCGGGTCTCGGCGTCGACCCGAACTCGGTCGAGGTCTTCGACGGCTCCGGCCTGTCGCGGATGAGCCAGTTCTCGCCGGACGACCTCGCCTCGTTGCTGCTCAAGGCGAAGACCAAGCCGTGGTTCGCGGCGTGGCAGGCGTCGCTGCCGGTCGCCGGTGTCGACGGCACGCTGGTCAACCGCATGAAGAACACCCCGGCCGCGGGCAACGTGAAGGCCAAGACGGGATCGCTCACCGGCGTCTCGTCCCTGTCCGGTTACGTGAGGACGCAGGACAACCGGGAGCTCGTGTTCTCGGTGGTGCAGAACAACGTCCTGCGGTCCGTCAACCCGAAGACGGTGGAGGACAGGATCGTCGTGCGCCTGGCCTCGGACGGCGGCGCCGGCGTGGCCACACCGAGGATCGAGTCGGCGCCTCAGGAACGTTACGACGTCGAGTGCTCGTGGATCGGCAGCTGCTAGAGAACTGGAGCCGCCCCGGGAAACCGAGGCGGCTCCGGGGTTTCTAGGCCGGTGAAGGCACCGGCTCCAGCCCGTTGCGGTCCGGGTCGACCAGGTAGACGCGGGCGTTGGAGATGTCGAAGTACATGCCCTTCAACGTCAGGGTGCCCGCGGTGATCGCTTCGCGCACGCTCGGGTAGCCGAGCAGGTTGTCCAGCTGCTGCGCGACGTTCGCGACCGCGAGCCGGTCCGCCACCGGCAGTTCCGCGCAGCCGGGCGAAGTCGGCGCGTGGAACCGGATCAGCGACGGTTCCGCGTTGCGCAGCCACGAGTGCAGGTGCGTGCCGCGCGCGGCGGTTCCCCGCACCAGTGCCTTCATCGCACCGCAGTCGGAGTGTCCGCAAACGACGATCGAGCTGACGTTCAGCACCTCGACCGCGAACTCGATCGCCGCGCCGACGGACCTGTCCTCGGCGGAGACCATCGGCACCAGGTTCCCGATGTTGCGGACGCAGAAGAGATCACCCGGCCCGGACGTGGTGATCAGGTTCGGTACCACGCGGGAGTCCGCGCAGGTGATGAACAGCTGCTGCGGTTGCTGCCCGCGCAGCGCCAGCTCGTGCAGGAACGGCCGCACCAGCGGTGCCGACCGCCGCTCGAACTCGTGCATTCCCAGGATCATCGGATCGCCCTCGACCGAGGACCGTTGCGCCGGCAGCAGCACCGAGCCCGGCGAGCCCTGCCAGTGCGACCACGGTGCGAACCAGCGCGGCAACGGGCCGGGCAACGTCTTGCGCCGCCCCGGTTTGCCCTGGTCCGCCTGGTCGTACCAGGTGTCGTGCACCTCGTCGACGCGCACCAGCCCGCCGAGCCGTTCGTAGCCCTCGCGCCAGTCGTTGATCGCCTCGTACGACGCGTGGTCCAGGTAGTCGATGTGCAGCTCCAGCACCACGGTCTGGCCCAGCGGCAACCGGCGCAGCTCGCGCACGAGCCGCCCGACCCCGAGGAACACCAGCGATCCGCGCACGCACACCCGGTTGCCCTCGACGCGCACCGAACAGTGCGTCAACCGGTACAACGCGCGCAGAAGCGCGATGGCGAGGCCGACGACCACGCCTTCCAGCAGTCCGAAGAGGACGACGCCGAGCACGGTCGCCGCGTACACCAGGAACTCCTGGTGCCGCCACAGCGTCCGCATCCGGTCCGGCGACACGAGCTTCAACCCGACCACGAAGAGCACGCCCGCCAGCGCCGCGAGAGGGATCTGCTCCAGCGCGACGGGGAACGCCAGCACCGCCACGGCGATCCACACACCCTGCAGAATCGCGCTGTACCGGGTCTTCGCGCCCGCCGCGACGTTCGTGGAGCTGCGGGCGAGCCCACCGCTGATCGGCAGCCCGCCCAGCGCGCCGGCGAGCACGTTCCCGGTGCCCTGCGCGATCAGTTCCTTGTCCAGCCGGGCGCGCGGCCCGTCGTGCAGCCGGTCGGTCGCGACCGCGGACAGCAACGACTCCATGCTCGCCACCACCGCCACGGTGGCGACCGCCGCGGCGACCGCTCCGGCACTGCCCCGCGGCATCTCCGGGAACACCAGCGCGTGGCTGTCCGGCAGGTCGACTCGAGCGACGTCCAGCTGCAGCACGTACGCCAGCAGCGTCGACGCGCCCACCGCCACCAACGGCGCGGGCACCGCGGCGGCGCGCGGAACCCGTGGCCACAGCAGCAAAGCCGCGATCGCCACCGCACCGGCCGTCAGCGACCCGACGTGCGACCCCGCCAGCTCCGCCGGCAGCAGGGCGACGTTCTCGGGCACGGACGACGACGCCGTGCCGCCCAGCACCACCACGAGCTGCCCGGCGGCGATGGAAATGCCGATGCCCGCGAGCATTCCGTGCACGATGGCGGGGGACAGCGACATCACCAGCCGGCTGATCCCGGTGAGTCCCAGAGCCAGCTGCAGCACGCCCGCGGCCAGTGTGATCGCCGCGGTGGCAGCCCACCCGAACTGCGCCACCAGCCCGGCCACGATCACCACGAGCCCGGTGCCAGGTCCGCTGATCTGCAACGGCGCCCCGCTGAGCGCGCCGACCACCACGCCGCCGACGACGGCGGAGATGATCCCGGCCATCAGCGGCGCGCCGGTCGCGTGCGCGATCCCGAGCGACAGCGGGATCGAGATCAGGAACAGCACGAAGCTCGCGGGCAGGTCGTGCCGGAGAACCAGCGGTGGACCGTGCGGGGTGTGATCGCCGGCGTCGGACTTCTGCAGATGGTTCACAACGACGTTTCCCTTTCAAGGAACAGGGGCATGGCCCTGCGCGCGCGGCACAGGGCGAGGGGAGGGGGAGTTCGCTAGAGGCGCCCTAAGGGCAGCAAGCGGCGTGGCCGAACGGCAGCGAGCGCGTCGGCGCGGTCATGCGGGGTCGGCACGGGAACACCTCCGTGTCGGCACAGGCATCGGGTCAGATCAGGCCGCGTCGCCACCATGATGGCGGCGGAATCGGTGCTGTGGCAGAAGTTTCAGCCAACCGTGTTGATCTTGACCCGTAACGTCACTGGAGGTGATGGCATGGCGCCGTGACCGTCAGCCTTTGCTCCGTATCCGTCGGTCAGACGGGTGCATCGTGGTGCCGGCCCCGCGTTCTCATCTTGGTTGGCTGCGAACGTGGGGCCGGTGCCGCGAGGCGCCCTGCTGAGCGGCGGAGACGCGGTGAAGGTCGACGGTCACGGCGCCAGACGAGCCGGCTCCGGTCGGGGGGTGCGGAGCCGGCCCAGGAACTGAAGAACTATCGAGTTCCGAAATTCAGCCTACCGAGCGCAGGTGCTTGCCGTGTGAAGTCTCCTGGCCCACCACGGTCAGGATCAGCTGCGCCGACAGATAGGCGCGGCACGGTGCGGGCAGCCTGCGGGAGAACCAGCCGCGCTTGCAGGTAGCGCACCGGCCGTGCTCGTCGGGCTGGTGCTCGTCCAGCAGCGCCTTGACCACCGCGACGACCCTCGGCAGCTCTACCCTGGCGAGCACGAGGGCCGTCTGGTCGTCGCCGTGCTGAGCCAGTTCGGTGAGGGTGGCCAGGTGTGAGTGCAGCGACTTGTCCAGTTGGCTGAACACCGTGACGGCCATCAGGCTCAGAGCTCCAGTCCTTGCGTAAGCAGCCCATGCAGCCTGGCGCGACCCAACTGCGATCTGCAAGTTGCACTACACGAATGGATGACGTCCCTTTGCGACAACCTCCTTTGCTCTCAAACTGAGACAGGACCAGGAGGTGTGGATGCCACGGGGTAGCAGCCCGACCCTGCGCAAGCGACGGCTCGTGAGCGAGCTCAGGCGACTGCGCGAAGCGGCCGAGCTGACGATCGAGGAGGTCGGCGAGCGGCTGGAGTGCTCTGCCTCCAAGATCAGCCGCATCGAGACGGGCCGGGTGGGGGTGAGCCCGCGCGACGTGCGGGACATGCTCACCGCCTACGGTGCGGACACCGTCACCCTCGACGAACTGGTCCAGCTGGCCAGGGAGGCCCGCCGCAAGGCGTGGTGGGACGAGTTCGGCGACATCGTGCCCGGTCGTTACGTGGGGTACGAGGCCGACGCGGACTCGATCAGGACCTACCAGGGACTGATGATCCCGGGCCTGCTGCAGTGCGAGGCGTACACGAGGGCGTTGATCTCCCAGGTGTTGCCGGGTGCGAGCACCGCGGAGATCGACCGGCGAGTCCGGTTGCGCAAGGCACGGCAGGCCTTGCTGAGCGAAGACGACCCGTTGCGCCTGCACGTCGTGATCGACGAGGCGGCCCTGCGCAGGCTCGTCGGCGGCGCCGGGGTGATGCGCACCCAGATGGCGCGTCTTCTCGAAGTCGGTGCACTGCCGAACGTCACGATGCAGGTCGTGCCGTTCAGCGCCGGTGGTCACGCTGCGATGGACGGCCCGTTCGTCATCCTGAGCTTTCCCGAGCAGCTCGACCCCGAAGTCGTGTACATCGAAAGCACAAGGAGCGGCGTCTATCTGGAGCAACAGTCAGACGTCCATTGGTACGCCGAGATGTTCGAGCGGCTGGTGAACTCCGCCCTGAGCCCGAGGGAATCAGCAACCCTGATCACCGAGATCGCTCGCACTCTCGCGTGACTGCGACCGGGAGTGAACAGACAGTGGAAAGCTTGCGTTGGCGCAAGAGCAGCCGTTCGTCCGCCGGTGGGCCCGAGTGCGTGGAGATCGCGCTCGTCTCGTCCGGTGCGGCTGTCCGTGACAGCAAGAACGCGGACGGGGCGCGGTTGAGGTTCGGTGACGCCGGATGGGAGACCTTCCTCGCCGCCGCGAAGACCGGCTCTTTTGTCAGCTGATCCAGATCCGAACGAAGAAGGCCCCCGGCTGGAAGTCCAGCCGGGGGCCTTCTCGCGTTAGGGGACGTGGGCCGGCCGGCGTTCCGCCGCCGCGGGCTGGATGCCCCTTGCACGCCGGCCGGCCCACGTCGATCATGGGGAGCAGCGGGTGTTCCGCTGTCCGGTCCAACCTGCTCCGACTGCTCGATCTCGGTTTCCGTTGATCTCGCCGTCTGTGGTTGGTTGGACACGCTAAGCGTAAGAATGCCTTCTACAGCACGACTGGAGCCCGACTGAAGTGATCTTCAAGCTCCAGGTGACCACCAGGCGAAGGACAGGTCGGTGACGCACGGCGAGGAGCCCCTGCGGTTCGAGGTTCTCGGCCTTCTCCGAGTCGTTCGCGCAGGTCAAGAGGTTGATCTCGGTGCGGCGAAGCAGCGCGCCGTCCTCGCGGTGCTCCTGCTGGCGCGCAACACACCGGTCAGCCGCGGGCAGATCATCGAGGCGGTCTGGGGCGACAACGTGCCCTCCAGCGCGGTGAATTTGGTCCAGACCTACGTGGCCGGACTGCGCAGAGCGCTGGAGCCGGCCCGCGCTCGCCGGGCCCCGGCCGAGCTGCTGACGTCGGTCGGCGACGGCTACCTGTTGCGCGTCGAGTCCGGAGCGCTGGACCTCGATGTGTTCGAACGTCAGGTCCTGCTCGCGAACCGCATGCGCGCGGCGGGTGATCTCGCCGGAGCCGCGGTCGAGCTGGACGACGCCCTCGCGTTGTTCCGCGCCGAGCCCCTTGGCGGTGTCTCCGGCCTCTTCGCCGACGTCGAACGCGGTCGTCTCGTGGAACGCCGCCTGGCTGTGCTGGAGGAACGCGCCGAACTGGGCCTGGCGATCGGACAGGGACCCGAGCTGGTGTCCCAGCTGACCTCGATGGTCGCCGAGCACCCGTTGCGCGAACGCGGCCACGGCCTGCTGATGCGCGCGCTGGTCCAGGCCGGCCGGCAGGCGGAGGCCCTGGCCGCCTACCGCGAGGCCCGTCGCGTGCTGATCGAGGAGCTGGGGGTCGAGCCCGGCCCCGAACTGCGCCGCGTGCACCAGGCCGTGCTGGCGGGCGACAGCCCGGAGCCGGAACGCCCGCCGGTGCGCGTGCCCCCGCAGGCAGCCGCCCCGGAACCCGCGCCGGTGACGATTCCCGCGCAGCTCCCGCGTGCTCCCGTCGCGTTGATCGGCAGGGACGCCGAGCAGGCGCACATGGACGCGCTGCTGCGTGATCACGACGGCCCGGTGCTGCTCGTGACCGGTCCTGCGGGTGTGGGCAAGACGGCGCTCGCGCTGCACTGGTCGCACCGGGTGCGCGACGAGTTCCCGGACGGCCAGCTCTACGTCGACGTCCACGGCTACGACCCGAACCGGGAGCCGCTGGAGATCGGTGAGGTGCTCAACCGGTTCCTGCGCGCCCTCGGTGTGCCGGCCGGCGACACCCCCGTCTCGGTGGACGAACGCTCTGCCCTGCTGCGGACGCTGCTGGCCGATCGCCGCATGCTGGTGATGCTGGACAACGTCCGCAGCTCAGCCGACCTGCTGCCGTTGCTGCCCGGCGCGCCCTCGTGCGTCGTGGTGACCTCGCGCCGCCGCCTGGTCGGCCTGGTCGCCCAGGTCGAGGCCAAGCTGATCGAGCTCGACATGCTCGACCAGGACGCCGCCGTGGACGTCCTGGGCCGCATCGCCGGACGCTCGGACATCGAGACGCACGCCTTCCGCGAGCTGGCCGAGCTGTGCGACGGGCTGCCGCTGGCGTTGCGCATCGCCGCCGCCCGGCTCGCCGTGTCCCCTCGTTTGCGCGTGGCCGAGCTCGTCGAGGAGCTGCAGGACGAGCACGGACGGCTCGCCGCACTCGGCCTGGAGGACGGTGAGGGCACCGTAAGAGCCGCTCTGGACGCCTCACGCCGTGCTCTGCCGCCGCTGCCGTCCCGGTTGCTCGCGATCATCGGCCTGCACCCCGGCGCGGACCTCAGCACCCACGTCGTCGCGGCGATGGGTGACGTCCCGCTGACGGAAGCCCAGCGGGCCCTGGACGCGCTGACCGCCGCCAACCTGCTGTCCGTCGGCGAGCCCGGCCGGTACGTGGCCCACGACATGGTCCGCGTCTACACCAAGACCCTGGCCGGCGAGCTCTCCGAACCGGAACGCCGTACCGCCACCGGTCGCATGCTCGACTACTACCTGCACTGCGCGGACCTGGCCGACGGCATGCTCCCGATCAACCGCGGCAGCGTCCTGGTGGCGCCGGAGCACCGCCCGGTCCACGTGCCGGCGCTGTCCGGTGCGGCGGACGCGATGGCGTGGTTCGACGCCGAACGCGCCAACCTGATCGCGGCCACGGAACTCGCCTTCGCCGCCGGCTGGCACGTCCACGCCTGGCAGCTGCCGTACACGTTGTCGCGGTACCTGTGGCTGCGAACGGAGCGCGAAACCTCGTTGCGCATCACGGAAGCCGCGTTGCAGGCCGCCACAGCGCTGAACGACGACGACGCCCGGTTCGTCATGCAGTTCAACCTGGGCGTGGCGTTGGTGCAGCTGGAACGGCACGACGAGGCTCTGCACGCCCAGCGCGGCGCCCTGGAAGTGGCCCGCCGCAAGGGAGACGTGCACCAGCAGGCCCGAGCGCTGACCACGATCGCCGGCACGCTGCAGGACCTCGGTCGTGCCGCCGAGGCCGAGGCGCACTACCGCGAGGCCATGGAGATCTCGCGGGTCGCCGGGTCGAAGTGGGCCGAGGCCAACGCCCACCACCACCTCGGGGTCCTGTACCTGACGACGCAGCGCTTCGACGACGCGATGCCCTGGCTGCGGGTCGCCCTGCGGATGTACCACGAGGTGGGCGAACAGTGCGGCGAGGCGTCGTGCCACGTCGACATCTCCACGGCGTTGCTGGAGACCGGCGACACCGACGGCGCGTTGTCATCGGCTCGCCTGGCGCTGGCGGTGGCGTGCGACGCGGTGTCGCCGTACCACCAGGCGCTGGCACACGACCGGCTGGCGGCGGTGTTCGACCGGCTCGGCGCGGCGGGGGCGGCGGCGCACTGGCAGCGGGCGCTCGCGTTGTTCACCGAGCTGGGAGCCTCCGAGGCGGACGGGGTGAGGGCTCGCCTGGCCAGAGCCCGCGCGGTGACGGTGGGGTAAGGGGTTCGCCGGGCAGGACTGCGTGATCGCCCGATGCCTGAGGTGAGGCCTCAGGACGAACCTCGTGGTCATGACGGAATGGACCCCTGAGGCGATCAAGGCGGAGATCGAGTACCGGCGCGGCAACGCTCGTTGCAACTGGCAGCGGTCGCACGGCCCGCTGCCGTCGTGGCTGCGGCGAGTGATCCACCCCACGACTGCGAAAGCCGGCGGCACCGGCGCATGACATGTGCGAGCATGCCACTCGTGGCACGCCTCGGTTCAGGAATCCCGTTGGTCGCGCGCGACCGCGAGCTGGACCGGTTGCGCGCCGCGCTGGCTCGGGCTGGTGAGGGCACCGCGGGGGCGGTGCTGCTGGCGGGCGACGCGGGTGTCGGCAAGACGCGGCTGATCGACGAACTGGCCGCCAGCGCCGAGGACACGCTCGTCCTCATGGGACGGTGCCTCGACGCGGGCGAGACCGGCCTGCCGTACCTGCCGTTCGCGGAGGCGCTCGGCACCCTCAAGGACATCACGAACCGCCCGGCGCTCGCGATGTTGCTGCCCCAGCTGGCACTTCCCGCCGAACGGGAGCCCGGCACCGAGGGCATGACCGCGCCCGGCCTCCTCCCCGGACGCAGGCCGGAGCAGGACGTCGGTCAGCTCCAGCTGTTCGACGCCGTGCTGGGACTGCTCGGCGACCTCTCCGAACGCCAGCGCGTGCTGCTCGTCGTCGAGGACCTGCACTGGGCGGACGCCTCCACGCGGTACCTGCTGTCGTTCCTGTTGTCCCGCCTGCGTTCCCAGCGCCTGCTGGTCGTCTGCACCTACCGCGCGGACGACCTGCACCGCAGCCATCCGTTGCGGCCCTTGCTGTCCGAGTTGGTCCGGCTGCCCGCGGTGGAACGCCTCGACCTCTCGCCGTTCAACGCGGCGGACGCCCGCCGGTTCGTCGAGGCGCTGTCCGACGACCTGCCCGAGGACGTCGTCCAGCAGGTCGCGGAACGTTCGGAGGGCAACGCCTTCTTCGCGGAAGAGCTCATCGCGGTGGCCACCTGCGACGACCGGTCGTCGTTGCCGTCCGCGCTGGCCGACGTGCTCCTCAGCCGCGTGGAACGCCTCAGCCCGCAAGCCCAGCACGTGGTGCGCGTCGCCTCGGTGCGGGGCCGCCGGGTCCGGCACGACCGGCTCCGCGAGGTCGCGGGCCTGTCCGACGTCGACCTCGACACCGCGTTGCGCGAGCTCGTCCAGCACCACCTGCTCGTCGTGAACGACGACGAGGTCTACATCTTCCGGCACGCCCTGCTCAGGGAGGCCGTGTACGGAGACCTGCTGCCGGGCGAGCGGGTGCGGCTGCATGCCGCCTATGCCCGTTACCTGGCAGAGCACCTGGACGAACGCGGTGCCGCGGCAGCCCTCGCGCACCACGCCTTCCAGAGCCACGACCTGCCGCAGGCGTTGAGGGCCTCGATCAAGGCGGCCAAGGAGGCTGAACGCGCCGGTGCGCCCGCGGAGTCGTTGCGGTACCTGGAAAAGGCGCTCAACCTGTGGAACGCGGTGCCGGCGGCCGACCGTCCGTCCGATGTGGACGAGGCGGTGCTGCTGAGGCGGGCCTCCTGGGTCGCGGGCACGGCCGGGCAGCCGGAGCGGGCCGTCGCGTTCGCCCGCAGCGCCACCAAGGCTCTCACCTCCGAGCAGACGCCGGAGGAAGCAGCCGAGGTGTGGCTGCGGCTCGCGCAGGCGTTGTCGATCCTGGACGGCAACGAGGAGGAGCACTTCACGGTCATCGCGAAGGCGCTCGACCTCGTGTACGACCGCGAACCCAGTCCCACCCGCGCCCGTGTGCTGGCGGGCAAGGCGTCGTCGCTGCGCCAGCAACGCAAGGACGCCGCCGCACGCGAGGCCGCCGAGCTGGCGATCGCGGACGGCAGGACGGCGAACGCTCCCGGCGCGGTCGCCGACGCGCTGGGCACGCTGGCCATCCTCGACGACCACGCGATGCGGCACGCCGAGGCCAAGGAGAGCTTCGAGCGCGCGATCAAGAGCGCGCGTGAGGTCGGCGCGTTCAACAACGAACTGAGGGCTTGGTACTACTACGGCCTGATGCACTACGACCAGGGTGAACTGGCCGAGGCAGCCCGCGTGTTCAACGAGGCGGGCAACCGGGCCAAGGAGACCGGCCTGACCTGGAGCATGTTCGGGCTGGAGATCCGCATCCTGCAGTTGCTGGTGCACTACTACATCGGCGACTGGGACTACGCGGCGTGGGCCAGCGAGCCGCCCGGCATGTCCGTGTCGTCGACGGTGCTGGCCCGGCTGGCGGCGGCGCGCACGCACCTCACGGTCGGGCGGGGCGAGCTGGCCGAGACCGAGCGGCTGATCACGAAGCTGCGCAGCGACTGGCACCGCGACATCCAGATCGCGCTGATCACCGGTGGCACGGGCGCGGAGGTCGCGCTGTGGCGCGGCAGGCCTGAGCTCGCCGTCGAGCGGGTCACGGACGCGCTGGAGTGGACTCGCAAGCTCGGCGGCCCCTGGGTGCTCGCGGACATCCGGATCGGCGCGATCGGCATCGCGGCGTACGCGGACGTCGCCGCGAAGGCACGTCGCAAGCGGGACACCGAGGCCGAGGAGAACGCCGTCGAAGCGGGCCGCAAGCTCGCCGAGCACGTGCGGCTGACCGCGCGGAACGGCAAGCCGCGCGCCGGCACACTCGGGCCGGAAGGACGCGCCTGGCTGGCCCGCGCCAACGCCGAGGAGTCCCGGCTCCAGGGTCCCGGCGACCCGGAGCTGTGGCGGAAGGCCGTCGACGGGTTCGGCTACGGCCTGGTCTTCGAGCAGGCGCTGTGCCGGTGGCGGCTCGCGGAGGCGTTGCTGGGCGCGGAGGCCAAGGAGAACCACCGCGACGAAGCCGCGGAACAGCTGCGCCTCGCCGACGAGGTGGCGACCAGGCTCAAGGCCGTGCCGCTGCAGGAAGCCGTGGCGTCGTGCGCCAAGCGGGCCCGCATCACCCTCAGGGCGGACGAACCCGCGCGGGAGCACCTCGACCTCTTCACCCCTCGCGAACGCGCGGTGCTCGCACTGGTCGCGTCCGGACGGACGAACCGCGAGGTCGGCGAGGAGCTGTACATCAGCGAGAAGACCGTTTCCGTGCACCTTTCCCGGATCATGGCGAAGCTGGGGGCCTCCCGGCGTGCGGAGGCGGTGGCCATCGCGTACGACCGGGGTCTGCTGGAATAGGCCTGGTTGTCATACCTCAGGCTGATGTGCAACGCGTCGCGGAGTTGATGTCCGCGCACTCAGCTGACTCATAGCTTCTTCCTCGTCAAGGAACATCCCCTGTGAGGAAGGCAAGCGACATGTCTGCACTGGTGTCCGAAGTGGGCGCAGTCGGCACGACCGCGGCGGCGGCCCACAACCTGGTCAAGATCTACGGCAAGGGTGACACCGCCGTGCGGGCGCTCGACGGCATCGACGTCGCCTTCCAGGCCGGCCGGTTCACCGCGATCATGGGCCCGTCCGGCTCCGGCAAGTCCACGCTGATGCACTGCCTCGCGGGACTGGACACGGTGGACGGCGGCACGATCCACATCGGACAGACCGAGATCACCAAGCTCAACGACAAGGACCTGACCAAGCTGCGCCGCGACCGCGTCGGCTTCGTGTTCCAGGCCTTCAACCTGCTGCCGACGCTGACCGCCGAGCAGAACATCCTGCTCGGGCTCGAGCTCGCCGGCCGCAAGCCCGACAAGCAGTGGTTCGACACGATCGTCAACGTCCTCGGCCTGCGCGACCGCCTGACCCACCGCCCGACCGAGCTGTCCGGTGGCCAGCAGCAGCGCGTGGCGTGTGCCCGCGCCCTGGTCGCCCGTCCCGAGGTCATCTTCGCCGACGAGCCGACCGGCAACCTGGACTCCCGCAGCGGTGCCGAGGTCCTCGACTTCCTGCGCATGTCGGTCCGCAAGCTGGGCCAGACCGTGATCATGGTGACGCACGACCCGGTGGCCGCGAGCTACGCGGACCGCGTGGTGCTGCTGGCCGACGGCCGCCTCGCCGGCGAGATCCACCAGCCCACCACCGAGTCCGTCGTCAACGCTCTCACGCACCTGGGGGCGTGAGGTAGATGCTGAAGACGATCCTCGCGGGCCTGCGTGCCCGCACGGCGCGGCTGGTGCTGTCCAGCATCGCCATCGCGCTCGGCGTCGCGTTCGTGACGGGCACGCTCGTGCTCGGCGACGCCGTCGAGGCTCAGACCAGGGACAACTTCGCCCGCAGCGCCCGCAACGTCGACGCCGCGGTGCACCTGCAGGACAACAGTCCGCAGATGGAGAAGGGCATCCCCGCCGACGTCCTGCAGAAGGTCCGCTCGACGTCCGGGGTGGCGGGTGCGGACTCCCGTGAGTTCGGCAGCGCGGCACTGCTCGGCAGCGACAACAAGGCGCGCAACGCGCTGGTCCAGCCGCTGCCGACGACGGAGAAGCTCCGCGACTTCAACCTCAAGGACGGCAGGTTCCCGGCCAAGGCCGACGAGGCCGCGATCGACGTGAAGACCGCGGAGATCGCGAAGCTCAAAGTCGGCGACAAGCTCGAGCTGCTCGACAGGGACAACGCCGAGCACTCGTTCACGATCGTCGGCACCTACCAGCAGGGCGCCAGCAGCATCTCCATGTCCGGCAGCGACCACGTCGTGGTGTCGCCGGAGGGCCTGCGCTCGGTCATCCCGGACCAGCGCATCTACGAGATCGTGGCCGTCGCCAAGGACGGCGTGACGCAGCAGCAGCTCGTCGACAACATCAACAAGGCCATCGGCTCGGGCTACAAGGTGCAGACCGGTGAGCAGCTGACCCAGGCGACGCTGGCCCAGGTCGGTGACGCCGCCGGCGAGATCAAGACGTTTCTGCTCGCGTTCGCGGCCATCTCGCTCGTCGTCGCGGGCATGGTCATCTACAACACCTTCACGATCCTCGTCGCCCAGCGCACGAAGGAGCTCGCCCTGCTGCGCTGCGTCGGCGCGGAACGCGGCCAGGTGTTCCGCAGCGTGCTCGCCGAAGCGGTCTTCATGGGCCTCGCGGCGTCCGTACTGGGCATACTCGGCGGACTCGGCGTCTCCGCGGGCCTGCAGGCGCTGGTGGGTTCGTTCGACGGCCCCAACGCGGGTGACGTCCAGATCCGCCTGCCGATCTCGTGGGTGACCATCGCCGCCGGCTTCGGCGTCGGCGTGATCGTGACCGTGCTGTCGGCCGTGCTGCCGGCGCGCCGCGCCACGAAGGTCGCCCCGGTGGCCGCCCTGCGCTCGCAGCCGGACAGCCACGACGACGTGGCCCGCACCGGCAAGGTCCGGATCATCGTCGCGACGCTGATCGCGCTGATCGGTGGCGCCGCGGTCTACTTCGGCCTGCAGCAGGAGAAGGAAGAGCCCGCGATGTTCATCACCGGCGGCGCCACGATGGTGCTGCTGCTCGCGGTCCTGCTGGTCGGCCCGCTGTACGTGGGCCCGATCAACCGCCTGTTCGGCAAGGCGCTGCGCGGCGTCCCGTCCAAGCTGGCCTCGGCCAACGCGGGCCGCAACCCGAAGCGCACCGCCGCCACCACCGCGGCGCTGATGATCGGCGTGACCATCGTCGCGATGGTGACGGTCGTGGCCGGCAGCGGCCGCGAAACCATGAACCAGCAGGTGGACAAGCGCTTCCCGGCCGACTACGAGGTCAGCTCGAACGTCTACAGCCAACCGCTGACCCAGAAGTTCACCGACGAGCTCGCCAAGGTGAAGAACGTCGCGAAGATCGCGCCGGAGGTCCAGGCCTACGGCGAGTCCGACAAGCTCAAGTACGCCGACGTCACCGGCTACCCGGCCGACGCCCTCGGTTCCCTCGTCCGTCCCGAACTGGCCGGCGGCACGCTGACCGGGCTCAAGGACAACGAGATCGCCCTGCGCGAGAAGGACGCCAAGGACTCGGGCCTCTCGATCGGGTCGACGTTGAAGATCAACGACAAGGACTTCAAGGTCGTCGCGCTGATCAAGGGCAACAGCTACGGCGCCGGCATCGTGACGCTGTCCTCGGCGCAGTCGCTGCTGAAGGAAGCTCCGAAGGGCTACCAGAAGCTGCTGGTCAAGCTCGCGCCGGGCACCGACATCACGGCCGCCCGCGCCGACCTGGAACGCGTCATCGCCACGTCGCCGGTCGCGGTGCTGAACTCCGCGGCCGAGACCAAGGCGGAGCTGAACGCGCAGATCGACCAGGTGCTGCTGTTCATCTGGGCCCTCGTCGGCCTGGCGCTGATCATCGCCCTGTTCGGCATCGCGAACACGCTGACGCTCTCGGTCCTGGAACGCACCCGCGAGTCCGCTCTGCTGCGGGCCCTGGGCCTCACCCGGGGCCAGCTGCGGCAGATGCTGGTGGTCGAGTCGATCCTGATGGCCCTGATCGGCGCGGTCGTCGGCGTCCTGCTCGGCGCCGGGTTCGGGTGGCTGCTGGTCGAGGCGATCTCCAACTCGGAGTTCCAGATCAGCTTCTCCGTCCCGTTCGGCCAGATCGGGATCATGCTGGGCCTGGCCGTGGTCGCGGCGATCATCGCCGCCGCTCTGCCGGCCCGCCGCGCGGCCAGGAACTCCGTGGTCGCGGGCATGGCGGAGGCGTAGGACGCCACGCCTGGCCCAGGCTGTCGGGGGCCGTCGGGTCAGGCGGGTTCGGTCGCGCGGAAGCAGGGGCCGCGCGGCCGGGGGATCGGTGGAGGTCCGGTGCTGTCGGGGCACCGGGCCTCCGCTGTACTTCACGGTGCGGGCCGTTACCCGCTGCAGCCACATCTCAACCGAAAGTTGCGGAAAAAAATTTGGCCGCGCGCGTCACTTTCGGCCAGAAAACCCCTTTACCTGGGGTGAGGGACGACCGGAGCGAGGGCCCGGTCGTCCCTCTTCGTCGTCTCCACCAGGCCCGCGGCCGCCGAACCGAGACGCTCGCAGTTCCGGCACAGCTTTTTGTTGCCACCCTCCACAAAGTTACGGAACGATGTCGACCGCTTGACACCCGCGCCTCTCCGGTTGAGTGTGAGAGCGCTCTCACCACTGTCAGCAGCGCCCATGGCGCCGCCCGTCGAGGAGGACGGATGAGCAGAAGTCTGGTCGGCAGCGTCGCTGCGACCCTCGTGATGGTTCTGGCCGCGGGGTGCGGCGGGAGTTCCGGGGCTGACGGCAAGGTCGAGCTGTCGCTGGGCCTGTTCTCCGACTTCGGGTACGACAAGCTCATCGAGGAGTACATGGCCTCGCACCCGAACATCAAGATCGAGCAGCGCAAGGTCAAGATGGAACAGCACAACACGCAGCTCGCGACCCAGCTCGCGGGTGGGCGTGGTGCGGCGGACATCGTCGCTCTCGAAGAGGGCGTGGTGAGCCAGTTCCGGGCTTCCAAGGACAAGTTCGTGAACCTCGCCGAGTACGGGGCGAAGGACCTCAAGGACCAGTGGGCCGGCTGGAAGTGGAACCAGGGCACCGCGGACGGCGGCGAGTTCGTGCTCGGGCTGGGCACGGACATGGGCAGCCTCGGGCTCTGCTACCGGCGCGACCTGTTCGAGGCGGCCGGGCTGCCGACCGACCGCAAGGAGGTCGCGAAGCTCTGGCCGTCGTGGGCCGACTACGCGAAGGTCGCCGACCAGTTCACGGCGAGGACGCCGAACGTGAAGTTCGTCGACACCGGCCGCAACGTCTACAAGGCGATCCTCGACCAGACCGAGGAGGGCTACTTCGCGAAGGACGACTCGTACATCGCGGAGAAGAACGACAAGGTCAAGACGGCGTTCGACACGGCGGCGGCGCTCGGCACCAAGGGCCAGACCGGTGCGCTCGAGCCGTTCAGCCAGGAGTGGAACGTCGCGCTGAAGCAGGGGTCGTTCGCCACCACGACGTGCCCGGCCTGGGCGCTCGCGCTGATCAAGGCCGGTGCCGGTGACGCGGCGGCCGGGAAGTGGGACGTGACGACGGCGCCCGGCGGTGGCGGCAACTGGGGTGGCTCGTTCCTCGCGATTCCCAAGCAGAGCAAGCACCCCAAAGAGGCCTACGAGCTGGCCAAGTGGCTGACGGCGCCCGAGCAGCAGAAGCGGATCTTCAAGGAGACCGGCAACCTGCCGAGCCAGCCGAAGGTCTACCAGGACGCCGAGGTGCAGGCGACCGTCAACGAGTACTTCAACAAGGCGCCGGTGGGGCAGATCTTCGCGACCTCCGCCGAGTCGCTGAAGCCGACCTACCGCGGCACCAAGGACTCGAAGGTCGGACCGGTGTTCGGCACGGCGCTCACCCGCGTCGAGCAGGGCAAGCAGTCTGCCGCCGAGGCGTGGGCGCAGGCGTTGAAGGAAGCGCAGGACGCCGCCAAGTGACGGCTGTCCGCACGGAGACCGAGGTGGCCCCGGCCGCCTCGGTTCCTTCTTCTGGCCAATCGAAGCGCTTCCGGCTGAACCACTGGGACGCGAAGTACACGCCGTACCTGATCGTCGCGCCGTTCTTCGTGGTGTTCGCGATCTTCGGGCTCTACCCGCTGGTGTACACGGCGTGGGTGTCGCTGCACGACTGGCAGCTGATCGACGGCAACCAGGGGTTCGTCGGTGTCGACAACTACGTCCGGCTGTTCGCCGACGCCAACTTCTGGAACGCGCTGTTCAACACGATCAGCCTGTTCGTCCTGTCGACGGTGCCGCAGCTGCTGGCCGCGCTCGGCCTGGCCGCGCTGCTCGACCGGGGGTTGCGGGGACGGGCGTTCTGGCGCGCGGGTGTGCTGCTGCCCAACGTCATCTCGGTCGCCGCGGTGGCGCTGGTGTTCGCGCAGTTCTTCGGCCGTGACTTCGGCATCGTGAACTTCCTGCTCGGCCTCGTCGGCATCGACCCGGTCGACTGGCGCGCGGAGACCTGGGCGTCGCACCTCGCGGTGTCCACGATGGTCATGTGGCGCTGGACCGGCTACAACGCGCTGCTGTACTTGGCGGCGATGCAGTCGGTGCCGAAGGACATGTACGAGTCGGCCACTTTGGACGGTGCGTCGCGCTGGCGGATGTTCTGGTCGATCACCGTGCCGTCGATCCGGCCGACGATCCTCTTCACCGTGGTGACGTCGACGATCGGTGGCCTGCAGCTGTTCGCCGAGCCCGCGCTGTTCGACCCCGGTTTCGCCGCCAACAACTCCACCGGCGGGTCCGACCGGCAGTTCCAGACGCTGGTGCTCTACATGTACGAGAAGGGTTTCCGGCTGTTCGACGCGGGTTACGCGGCCACCGTCGCGTGGATGCTGTTCCTGGTCGTCGTGCTGGTCGCGATCGTCAACTTCTCGCTGACGCGGCGCATCGCGGGCAAGGGGTGATCATGAAGAACGCGAAGGCAGGCCCTCTGCTCTACGGGTTCCTGGTCGCCGTGCTGGCGGCCTCGGTGTTCCCGCTGTACTACTCGTTCATCGTGGCGTCGAAGGACAACTCGGTCCTCGGCGAGAAGATGCCGCCGCTGGTCCCCGGCGGCAACCTGGTCGAGAACATCACGCGGGTCTTCGACACCGTCGACTTCTGGCTCGCCATGCAGAACTCGTTCGTCGTGGCGGCGACCGTCGCGATCTCGAACGTCGTGCTGGGCACGCTCGCCGGGTTCGCGTTCGCGCGGCTGCGGTTCAAGGGACGTGACACGCTGTTCCTCGTGGTGCTCGGCACCGCCATGGTGCCGACGCAGCTCGGCGTGATCCCGCTGTACATGCTGATGTCCGACCTCGACTGGTACGGCACGCTGCAGGCGGTGATCGTGCCGGCGCTGATCGGGTCGTTCGCCGTCTTCTGGATGCGCCAGGCGTGCGAGGAGACCGTGCCGTTCGAGCTGATCGAGGCGGCGCGCATGGACGGCTGTTCGGTGCTGCGGACGTTCTGGCACGTCGGCTTCCCCGCGGTGCGGCCACAGGCGGCGGTGCTCGGCATGTTCACGTTCATGACGGCCTGGAACGACTTCTTCTGGCCGTTGATCGTGCTGGATCCCAACGACAGCCCGACGGTGCAGGTGGCGCTGTCCACATTGGCCAGCGGTTACTACACCGACTACTCGTTGATGCTCGCCGGTGCCTCGCTCGCGGTGCTGCCGGTGATCGCGATCTTCGTCCTGCTGTCGCGCCAGATCGTCGGCGGCATCATGCAGGGCGCGGTGAAGGGATGAGTGAATGACGACCGACTCGGAGGTCGAGGTCGGGCAGGAGGTGCTGACCTTCCCACCGGACTTCCTGTGGGGAGCGGCAACCGCGGCGTTTCAGATCGAGGGCTCGACCACAGTGGACGGTCGCGGTGCGTCGATCTGGGACACGTTCGCGGCGACGCCCGGCAAGGTGCTGGCCGGCGACACGGGTAACCCGGCCTGCGACCACTACAACCGGTACGAGTCCGATGTGGACCTGATGTCCTCACTTGGCCTCGCTGCGTACCGGTTCTCCGTCGCGTGGCCAAGAATCCAGCCCACCGGCAGCGGTGCGGTGGAGGAGCGGGGTCTCGCGTTCTACGACCGCCTCGTGGACTCGTTGCTGGAGAAGAACATCCAGCCGCTGGTGACGCTGTACCACTGGGACCTGCCGCAGGTCCTGGAGGACTTCGGCGGCTGGCGCAACCGGGACACCGCCTACCGCTTCGCCGACTACGCCGCCATCGTGCACGACCGGCTCGGTGACCGGGTGCAGGCCTGGACGACGCTGAACGAGCCGTGGGTGTCGGCGTTCCTGGGCTACGGCAACGGAATCCACGCGCCGGGCGTCACCGACGCGGTGGCGTCCCTGGAAGCGGCGCACCACCTGCTGCTGGCCCACGGCCTCGCCACGCAGGCGTTGCGGGCGCAGGCACCCGAGTCGCACCGGCTGTCGATCGTGCTGAACTTCAGCACCGTCTGGGGTGAGGACGACTCAGCCGCTTCCCAAGATGCCGTGCGCAAGGTCGACGGGTTGCAGAACCGCATCCTGCTCGACCCGATCTGCGGCCGCGGCTACCCGCTCGACGTCCTGCAGGACACGTCGTGGCTGGGCGACTGGACGAACGTGGTGCGCGACGGCGACATGGAGACCATCGCGACCCCGATCGACTGGATCGGCGTGAACTACTACAGCCCGACGCGCGTCGCGCCGGCCGACCCGGACTTCGTGCCGGCCGGGCCGCACGCGGGCCTGCGCGGCGCATCCATCCAGCCTCCGCGGGGTGAGCTGACCGGGTTCGGGTGGGAGCAGAACGCCGACGCGTTCACCGAGCTGCTGGTGCGGCTGTCCCGCGACGCCGGCGGAGTGCCGCTGGTGGTCACGGAGAACGGGTCAGCGTTCCCCGACGTCGTCGACCCGATGGGCCGCGTGGCCGACGTCGAGCGGACCAAGTACCTGGTGGACCACGTGCGCGCGGTGCACCGGGCGATCTCGGAAGGCGCCGACGTCCGCGGCTACCTCGCGTGGTCGCTGCTCGACAACTTCGAGTGGGCGGCCGGGTACTCGCAGCGGTTCGGGATCGTGCACGTCGACTTCGAAACGCAGCAGCGCACGGTGAAGGAAAGCGCGGCCACGCTGTCCCGGATCATCGGGCAGAACGGGCTTCCCGCGCACGGTTACACCATCTAGGCCGGACCGAGGGGGTCTGGCGCTCTCACCTGCGGACACCTCTGTGCCGCAGGTGAGAGCGCTCTCTCGTTTTACCTGCGGCGCAGCACCCGAGGGTCGGCGTGCAGGTTCTCCGCGAGCCGGATGGTGATGAACTCGTTGTTGTCCGGCTTGCCCGGCGTGCGGCCCGACGACGACGGGAAGTTGTTGTCGTTGAGCACCGCGATCGTGCGGTCGTCGATGATCGTGACGTCCTCGATCGTGACGAACGGGAACTTGAACGGGTCCGCGTGCCCGCCGATGTGCTTGGGGTTCGCGAGGTTCAGCAGGTCGGCGACCATCGTCTTGTCGAGCTTGCCGTCGGAGTCCTTGTCGCGCTTGTCCGCGAGGTAGACGCGCTTGACGATCGCGTCGACGCCCTGTGCGCTGTCCCGCTCGATGATCAGCAGGCGGTTCCGGTCGACGGCGATCGCGTCACCGATGGCGAAGTTCGGGCTCTCCAGCTGGTAGTGCCACGTCGTGCCGGTGAAGCTGTTGCTCGCGATGTCGAACTCGTTGAGGCGCAGGGTGCCCGGCGTGTCACCGGCGACCGTGCCCTCCAGCAGCGCGTTGATCGTCTTGCCGTCCGGCGAGAGCGTGATGCCCTCGAAACCCTTGCTGCCACCGATGTTCGGGTTGCCGGCGGGGTTCTCGGGAGCACGGACACCCGGCAGCGGCACCGGCGGCGCCATCAGCCGGCCGGCGCGGTCGAAGTGCAGCAGGTACGGGCCGAACTCGTCGCCCATCCAGTACGTGCCGTCGGCGCCGCGGGTGACCGACTCGATGTCGATGTCCGCGCCGGTGATCACCCGGTCCGGTCTGGTCAGCGGGAACGGGATGTGGCCGTTGGGATCGGTCAGCGTGATGCCGCCGAGGACGTCGACCGTGTTCTTCGCGAAGTCCGGTGCGATGCGGTGGATGCGCAGCAGGAAGTCCGCGCTGTTGGCCTTCGTGCCGTAGCCGTTGTCGGAGATCGCGTCGAACGTGCCGTCGCTGTTGCGGACCAGGCCGCTGAAGCCCTGGATCGGCTGGTCGGCGAACGGCGGCGTGATCCCGTTGATCGGGCTCGTCCCCAGTGCGGCGCCGCTCGGCTCGCTGCCGGGCAGGTAGGTCTCGGCGGGGAGTGAGGCGAAGTTCGTCAGCGTGGCCTGCTTCGGGCCTCCGGAAGGCGCGGCAGCGGGTGCGGCTGTGGTGGGCGTGGCCAGCGCGGTGACGGTGAGCAGGGTGAGGCCTGCGGCCAGAGTTCTCCTCATGACGGCACCCTATGCCGTCACAGTTGACCCTCACCCCTCGTCCGGTGATGTGATCCGGAGCGGTTTACCCGTCGTTCGCATCGAGGCAACAGCTCGGGGGAATTCTGGAGGCATGACCACGACCTGGCGCATGCGCATCGAACTCAGCGACAGTCCCGGCGCGCTGGCGCGCGTCACAGTCCGGCTGGCCGCGGCCGACTGCAACGTCCTCGCGTTGCAGGTGATCCCCGTGCCCGGCGGTGTGCTCGACGAGATCGTGGTGCGGGCCGCTCCCGGCGTGCTGCCCGCCGATCTCATCGAGGCCGTCCGCTCGGAAGGCGGCAGGTGCGCGGGCATCACCCGCGCCGACGTGCGGGATCTCGTGGACGAACCGACGGCCGTGCTGCGTGCGGCCAGGATGGCGCTTTCCGACCCCTCGCGCGTCGGCGAGGCCCTCCGCCAGGTGCTGTCGGCCGACGCGGTGACGCACGGCGTGGCCGCGGACGGCCAGGTCCAGCTCGGCGAGCTGGCGGCGCGGCGCGGCTGGGCCGGCTTCACCCAGGTCGAGCTCGCTCGCGGCCAGGCCCTGCTGGACCTGCTCGACGCACCGGCGCCCGCGATGCGAGGGGTGCTCAGCGATGACGGCGTGGCACTGGTTCTGCGGCCTGGAACCAACGAGGACGAAGACGCCGTCGCGGGGCTGCACACCCGTTGCTCGATGAAGACCTTGTTCAACCGCTACCACTCCGGCATGCGCACGGTGCCGCGCCGATGGCTGCACCGGCTGCTGAACCCGCCACGTGGCACCACGATCCTCGCGCAGTGCGCGGACCAGGTGGTGGCGCTCGGGCAGCTCCTGCACACCGGCGAGCCGACGTCCGCCGAGGTGTCGTTGCTGGTCGAGGACGCGTGGCAGCGCAGGGGAGTGGGCACTGCGCTGCTCGGCGCACTCGCGGAGGACGCCCGTGCCGCGGGCTTCCGCGAGCTCGTCGCGTGGTGCCTGCCGTCGGAGAACTCGCTGGTGAGGACCGCCGAACGAGCCGGTCTGGACACCACGACACGCCGTGAGGACGGGCTCCTGAGGGTGTCGATGGCGCCGCGCGGCCGTGCACTTTCGACCCCAATCACGGACCTTGTGGCTGAAAAAACACGATGAACAGCGCGGAAACCCTCCTCGGAGATCGCTTCCAGCTAAGCTGACCGGCGACTCAAAGGTTTTCATCGAGGAGTGGTGGTGCTCGTGTCCATCCACGCGCGTCCGACGTTGGAGGACGTGGCCGCGAGGGCCGGGGTCTCCCGCGCCACGGCGTCACGAGTGCTGAACGCGTCGCCGCGGGTCAGCCCCGAGGCTCTGGAGGCGGTCAACGCCGCCGTGCTGGCTCTGGGCTACCAGCCGAACCGTGCCGCTCGTGCGTTGGTGACGCGTCGAACCGGTGCGGTCGCCGTGGTGTTCTCCGAGCCGGAGCCCAAGATCTTCGACGACCCGCACTTCGCCCGGCTGATCCGTGCGGGCGCGCGTGCGCTGGCGGACGTCGACGTGCAGATGGTCCTGATGCTGGTGCACTCGCCGGACGACCAGGCCCGCGCACACCGCTTCCTCGCGGGCGGCCACGTCGACGGCGCCCTGGTGTTCGCGCCGCACCGCAACGACGAGCTCGTGTCGATCGTGAAGAAGCTGCCGCTGCCGGTCGTCTACGCCGGTAAGCCGTGGGGCTCGTTGCGCGGCATGCACCTCGTCGACAACGACAACGAGGGCGGCGCCGTGCTCGCCACCGAGCACCTCAAGTCGCTCGGCCGCAAGAAGATCGTGCACGTGGCGGGTCCCGCGGACGAGCTGTCCGCGATCGACCGCCTGAACGGCTTCAAGTCCGCGCTCGGCCTGGACGACAAGGGCGCCGCGAAGGTCACCGAGGACGGTGGCTTCACGCGCGAGGGCGGTCGCAAGGCGATGGCCGCGCTGCTCGCGAAGGTGCCTTCGCTGGACGCCGTGTTCGTGGCGTCCGACCTGATGGCGGCCGGCGCGCTGGAAACGTTGCAGGAGGCGGGCAAGCGCGTGCCGGAGGACGTCGCGGTGGTCGGCTTCGACGACCACGTGACGATCGCCGAGCACACGTCGCCGCCGCTGACGTCGGTGCGGCAAGACTCGGACGAGCAGGTCAAGCACATGGTCGAGCACCTGATGAAGCTGCTGCGCGACGAGACCGTGAAGACGAAGAAGCAGATGCTGCCGACGGTTCTGGTGCGCCGCGAATCGGCCTGACCAACGCTGTGCAGAGGGTCCGCCGGTGCTGGCGGACCCTTTTCAGTTGCTGAGGTTCTTGCAGGTGGGCGGCGGCAGCGGGTTGAGGGGGCTGCACGGCCATCCGGACGACGGCGTCGTCGTCGTGGTGACCGCTGCGGGCGGTGGCGGCGGCTCCGGGTCGGTCGCGGCCGGCGGCGGGGTCGTGGTCTTCTTCGGCGTCTGCTGCGGGCTCGGTGCCGAACTGCTGGAACTCGGCGGTGCGCTGCTCTCGGGAGTGGAGCTCTCCGGTGTGCTCGACGATGTGCTCGCCGTGGACTTGACCCACGTGGACGAGGGTGTCCTGCTCAGCGGATCGTCGTCGGCGACGCCGTGGAGCGCCATTCCCACCAGCACCCCGAGCAACGCGGACCCGAGCACGGCGGAGCCACCTGCGGCCCACAGTGCGCGCACAGCGGTCCTCCTCAATGCTCACGGTTGGAAGTCAGGCGATCACGCTCCTCGGCAGATTACCGGTTGGGCCGGTCGCAGGAGAACGCTCACCTGCTTGCCTTATCGGCTCCTTGACGCCCCCGGTTGAGTGGTCGCCGTCACTGATCTGTGATCCGGGCGAGCACCAAACTGGCCCCGGCAAGGCCTGCCACCAGCACGGTCCCGGTCATGTGCCACGTCGGAGCGTCACCCGTGCAGGTGAACACATCGGTGAAGCGTGCCGAGGAGCAGGTGACGAACGGGACCGACGACAGCGCGATCGACGACGCCGCCACGCCACCCAGCAACGCCGAGCCGAACGTGCGCATCAACGGGAACGCCGCGTTGGCCGTGCCGACGGCGGCGATGGCGAAGAGCAGCGGCACGGGTCTGGGGAACAGCCCGGTCAGCGCGCAGCCGACCATGAGGACTCCGAGCACGGCCTGGCCGATCCTCGCCTGCGTCGCCACGGCAGGACCCTAACAACTCCGTAAGCTCTTTCCGGTCCGGTTTGAGCCAGTATTTTCGGTATGCCCCAACGCCGATTTCTCATCCCCGTCGCAGTCGTGCTGGTCGTCGCGCTCGGCGTCGGGTTGTACCTGTTCCAGCCGTGGCGGCTGCTCACGGTTCGCGAAACGCACGACGCGCTGCTCGTGCCTGCATCGACGTCTTCTCAGGCACCGACTTCTCAGACGTCGGCGTCGCAGGCTCCGGCGCCCGTCGCGGAAGTGGCGAAAGAGGTCGCGACGGGTGAGTGGCGCTCACTTGAACACGCCACCACCGGTAAGGCGAGCCTCATCAAACTGCCCGGCGGCGCGCATTCTGTGCAGTTCGCGTCCTTGAACACCAGTGACGGCCCTGACCTGTACGTCTACCTCTCGCCCCACCCGTCGAGCTCGTCCGAGAAAACGTTCGGTGAAGGATTCACCAGTCTCGGCAAGTTGAAGGGAAATCGTGGCGACCAGGTGTACGAAATTCCCGCCGGTGTGGACGTGTCCGCCATTCGGAGCGTGGTGATCTGGTGCAAGCGGTTCTCCGCGGGGTTTGCCGTAGCACCGCTGGAACAAGCCTGAAACATCTGATTCGGACGTGCTCTCTTCGCACTATTGACTTTTCTGGTCTAGACCACATAGCGTTAACGTCAGGACACAACATCGTCCCTTGCCGATGGGCGTGCGGAAGCCCTGTTGGCGAGGAGCACGGCTCACTGGGTGGGCCCTCGCCGGCGGTGACGCGGCTCCAACTCTCCCCGGAGCCGCGTCACCGCCGGTGGCGTTTTACTGTGGTTCGTGCACACCCGGACAGTGGCCATCCACTACGTGCGCGCGGCACTGCGCGCGTGCCCGTCGCCGTCCGAGGTCCTCGCCGGCGCCGGCATTCCGCCGAGCCTTCTCGCCGACGACCGCGCCCGCGTCACGCCCGCCCAGTACACGAAGCTGATCCAGACCCTCTGGGAAGTCCTCGACGACGAGTTCATGGGTTTCGGCCCGCGCCCGTCGAAACGCGGCACGTTCGCGATGATGTGCCTGCTCACCGTGCACTGCCCGGATCTCGAATCGGCGTTGAGACGCGGCCTCGCCTTTTACGCCCTCTTCGACGAACCGCTCGAGCTCTCGCTGGACGACGGCCGTTTCTCCCTGCACGTCCCCGGCGACCCCGACCACTTCCTGACCGAGTCGCTGCTGGTGCTGTGGCACCGCTTCTCGTCGTGGCTCATCGGCCGCCGCATTCCCCTGCGGGAAGCCGAGTTCGCCTATCCGGAACCGGCCCACGCCGCCGAGTACCACCTGATCTTCGGCTGCCCGCTGACCTTCGGCGCCGGGGCCACCGCCATCTCGTTCGACCCGAAGTTCCTGCGCATGCCGGTCGTGCAGGACGAGGCGGGACTGCGCAGGTTCCTGCGGCACTCGCCCGCGGAGTTGTTGTCGCGCCGGGACTACGGCGCCGACACGGCGGGCCACGTCCGCAGGCTCCTCGGCAGCGGCGTGAGCGGGCTGGAGGCGGTGGCGGCACGCCTCGGGGTCAGCGCGCCCACGCTGAGACGACGCCTCGCCGCCGAAGGGACGTCGTTCCGCGAGGTGCGCGAGCAACTGCTGCGCGACCAGGCGGTGGCCTCGCTGGTGCGGGGCGGGGAGTCGGTGGAGGAGCTGGCGCTGCGCCTCGGGTTCTCCGAGGCGAGCGCCTTCCACCGGGCTTTCAAGCGGTGGACCGGGTCGTCACCCGGCTCCTACCGCGCCTAGTGCCGCGATGCACCCGTCCGCCCGTCGAAAGACGGGCGAAGGCTGGCGGTCACGGCACTAGAACTTGTCGCGCTCCCGCAGCGAGGCAGGCGGCCGGAACCGCTCCCCGTACGTGTCCGCGAGGTAGTCCGCCCGCTCCACGAACGCCTGCACGCCGTAGGAGTTGATGAACTGCAACGTGCCGCCGCTCCACGGCGCGAACCCGAACCCGAAGATCGAGCCGATGTTCGCGTCCGCCACCGACGTCAGCACGCCCTCGTCCAGGCACCGCACGGTTTCCAGCGCCTGCACGAACAGCAGCCGGTCCCGCACGTCCTGCTCGGAAACCCCGGCGTCGGCCTTGGCGTACCGCGTCGTCAGCTCCGGCCACAGGAACTTCTTCGAGCCGTCGGCGGGGTACTCGTAGAAGCCGGCACCGCCGGCCTTTCCGGTGCGCCCCAACGACACCATCTCGCGGATCAGGTCGTAGGCGGCGCTGTCCGACACCAGCGAGGGGTCGTCGGCCAGTGTCTGGTCGTGGATCTTCAGCTGCAGCGACAGCGTCACCTCGTCCGACACGGCCAGCGGCCCGACGGCCATACCGGCCTTCTTGGCCACGTTCTCGATCAACGCCGGCGCCACGCCCTCGGACAGCATCGTGATCGCCTCGATCACGTACGTGCCGAACGTCCGCGAGGTGTAGAAGCCGCGCGAGTCGTTCACCACGATCGGCGTCTTCCCGATCTGCCGCACGTAGTCGAGCGCCCGCTGCAGCGTCTCCTCGGACGTCTTCTCCCCGCGGATGATCTCGACGAGCCGCATCTTCGGCACGGGCGAGAAGAAGTGCAGGCCGATGAACCGCTCGGCGTCCGGAACAGCCGTGGCGAGACCTGTGATCGGCAGCGTCGACGTGTTCGACGCGATCACCGCGTCCGGCAACGCCTGCGCTTCCGCGGCCGCCAGCACCTTGTTCTTCAGCTCGCGGTTCTCGAACACCGCCTCGATGATCAGGTCGCAGCCCGCGAGGTCGTCGTCGGAGTCGGTCGGCCTGATGCCGTCCAGGCCGCCAGCGCCCTTCTGGGCCGCCTCGAGGGTCACGTCCTTCAGGATCACCTCGATCCCGGCTTTCGCGGACACCTCGGCGATTCCAGCGCCCATCATGCCCGCGCCCAGCACGCCGAGCTTCGTCACGCGCCTGCCCGACGAGGACGCGCGGCCGTTGACCTCGTTGAGGTTGAACCAGAACGCGGTGATCATGTTCTTGGAGACCTGACCGGCGGCCAGTTCCACGAAGTAGCGGCCCTCGATCTTCAGCGCCGTGTCGAAGTCGACGTAGGCACCCTCGACCGCCGCCGCCATGATCTTCTCCGGCGCCGGGTACGCGCCGTGCGACTTCTTGCGTAGCACGGCAGGTGCCGCGCCGAGCAGCCCGTAGCTGTTGGGGTCGCCGAACTTCAGGTCCGGCACACCGACACCCGGCACGTCCCAAGGCTGCACCGGCGCCGGGTTCGCGACGATCCAGGCCCGCGCCTCGGAGAGCAGTTCCTCGCGCGTCCCGACGAGCTGGTGCACGATCCCGGCCTGCAGCGCGCGCTCCGGCCGGAGCTGCTTGCCCTCCATCAGCAACGGCAACGCCTTCTGCACACCGAGCAGCCGGACCATGCGCGTCACGCCACCGCCACCGGGCAGCAGGCCCAAGGTGGCTTCCGGCAGACCGATCCGGATGCTGTCGTCGTTCAGCACGATCCGGCGGTGCGACGCCAAAGCGATCTCGAACCCGCCACCCAGCGCGGATCCGTTGATCGCCGCCACGACCGGCTTGCCGAGCTTCTCCAGCCGCCGCAGCTGCGACTTGAGCTCCTCGACACCTTCCAGCGCCTCGGAAGCGTTCTCCGGCGTGATCGCGATCAGCACGTTCAGGTCGCCGCCGGCGAAGAACGTCTTCTTGGCGGACGTGATGATCACGCCCGTGATCTCGTCGCCTTCGAGCCGCGAGACCGCTTCGCCCATGAGCTCCTGGTACTCGGTGTTCATGACGTTGGCGGAACCGGACATGTCCATCGTCAGGGTGACGATGCCGTCGGCGTCCTTCTCGTAGTGGAACGGCATCTGTCAGACCCTCTCGATGATCGTCGCGATACCCATGCCGCCACCCACGCACAGCGTGGCGAGACCGCGGCGCAGGTCCCGGCGCTCCAGCTCGTCCAGCAGCGTCCCGAGGATCATGCAGCCGGTGGCGCCCAGCGGGTGGCCCAGCGCGATCGCACCGCCGTTGACGTTGACCTTGTCCTCGGGAATGTCCATGTCCCGCAGGAACTTCAGCACGACGGACGAGAACGCCTCGTTGACCTCGAACAGGTCGATGTCCTCGACCGAGAGCCCGGCCTTGTCCAACGCCTTGCGCGCGGAGGGCGCGGGGCCGGTCAGCATGATCGTCGGCTCGGTGCCCACGACCGCGACGGAGACGATCCGGGCACGTGGCGTGAGTCCCAGCGCACGCCCGGCGGCCTCGGAACCGATCAGCATCGCCGCGGCGCCGTCGACGATCTGCGACGAGTTGCCCGGCGTGTGCACGTGGTTGATGCGCTCGACGGTGGGGTAGCGGTCGATCGCGACCGTGTCGTAGCCGAGGTCGCCGTGGAACTGGAAGCTCGGCTTCAACCGGCCCAGCGACTCCACAGTGGACTCGGGCCGGATCGTCTCGTCCTCCTTCAGCACCACGGTGCCGTTCTGGTCGACGACCGGCACGACCGAGCGCTCGAAGAACCCGTTCTTCTGCGCCTCGAAGGCGAGCGCGTGCGAGCGGGCGGCCCACGTGTCGACGTCCGTGCGCGAGAAGCCCTCCAGCGTCGCGATCAGGTCCGCGGACACGCCCTGCGGCACGAACGACAGGTCGAAGTTCGTCTGCGGGTCGATCGCCCACGCACCACCGTCGGACCCCATCGGCACCCGCGACATCGACTCGACGCCACCCGCGACCACCAGGTCCTCGAACCCGGAGGCGACCTTCGCCGCGGCGAGGTTCACCGACTCGAGGCCGGACGCGCAGAAACGGTTGAGCTGCACACCCGCCGGCCGCTGGTCCCACCCGGCGGCCAGGACCGCGGTGCGGGCGATGTCACCGCCCTGCTCGCCGAGCGGTGACACCACGCCGAACACGACGTCGTCCACCGCGGAGGTGTCGAGGGAGTTGCGTTCGGACAGCGCGCGCAGCACACCGGCGGCCAGCGCGACGGGCTTGACGCTGTGCAGCGACCCGCGCTTCCCCTTGCCGCGCGGCGTGCGCACCGCGTCGAAGATCAAGGCTTCGCTCATGGCACCCACGCTAGGCCCGGCCTCTCAAGCTGGCCATGACCGTGAAGGGTGACCGATTAGCTCACGACGAACTCCATGTGCTCGGGTTCGCCGGCATCCACGAAACCCAGCCGCTCGTATAGCTTGCGCGCAGGCAGGTTGTGCTCCCACACCCGCAGCCGCACGCGCTTCCAGCCCTCCTCGGCCGCCCACGCCAGCACGGCCCTGACCAGTGCTTCTCCGATGCCCCGGCCGCGGTGGGAGCTCTTGACCCACATCGAGTAGAGGTAGAGGTCGCCGGGTTTCGAGGTGACTCCGACCAGGCCGACGGGGCCGGGGTCGAGCGCGACGAGGTTCAGGCCTCCCACGATGCGCGCGCGCCAGTCGTCCTCGCCGTACTCCTGCTCACGTGCCAGCGTCGACCCGAACTCCGCTGGATCCGCGGCCAGCGCCTCCAGGCGGACGTCACGCCACAGCCTCCACTCGTCCGGCGTGACCTGGTGGATCTGCATGCCGACCAGTCTGTCCGATCGGGGTGGGAATTTCGCTCACTTTTTCGGGTGACGGCCTGGCGCGCCGGTCATGGCGTGGATCACCGCCCGGTGGTTTCGTGGAACTCATGGCAGAGCGTCGATCGCGGTGGATGGACAGCGACCTGGACCAGTTGCGCCAGCTCGCCCGCACGTTCATGGAGAAGGAGGTCACGCCGCACCAGGAACGCTTCGCCGAGCAGAAGCAGGTCGACCGCGACCTGTGGCGCAAGGCCGGTGACCTCGGGCTGCTGTGCCTGAGCATCCCCGAGGAGTACGGAGGCGGCGGCGGCACGTTCGCACACGAGGCCGTGCTGCTCGAAGAACAGGCACGCGCCGGTGACAGCGCCTGGGGCAACAGCGTCCACAGCGGGATCGTCGCGCACTACCTCAACTCCTACGGATCCGAGGATCAAAAGCGGCGCTGGCTGCCCAAGCTCGCGTCCGGCGAGTGCGTCGGCGCCATCGCGATGACCGAGCCCGGCGCGGGCTCCGACCTCCAGGGCATCCGCACCAGGGCCGTCAGGGACGGCGACGAGTACGTCATCAACGGCTCGAAGACGTTCATCACCAACGGCGTGCACGCCGACCTCGTGATCGTGGTCGCCAAGACCGACCCGTCCCAGGGCGCCCAGGGCATCTCGCTGATCGTGGTGGAGAACGACATCCGGCGCGGCCGCGTGCTCGACAAGGTCGGCATGAAGGGGCAGGACACCGCCGAGCTGTTCTTCGACGACGTCCGGGTGCCCGTCGCGAACCTCCTGGGCGATCAGGAAGGCCTCGGGTTCATCCAGCTCATGCAGCAGCTGCCGCAGGAACGTCTGATCATCGGCGTCTGCTGCATCGCGGGCATCGAGGCGGCCGTCGACGTGACGCTGAAGTACGTGAAGGAGCGCACGGCGTTCGGCAAGGAGCTGGTGAAGTTCCAGAACACCAGGTTCAAGCTTGCCGAGTGCGCCACCGAGGCGGCTGTGACCAGGGCTTTCATCGACGAGTGCATCGAGAAGCATCTGCGCGGTGAGCTCGACGTGCCGACCGCGGCGATGGCGAAGTGGTGGGCCAGCGACCGGCTCGGCAAGGTCGTCGACGAGTGCGTGCAGCTCTTCGGCGGCTACGGCTACATGAACGAGTACCCGATCGCACGTGCCTGGTCCGACGCCCGCGTGCAGAGGATCTTCGGCGGCACGAACGAGATCATGAAGGAAATCATCGCGAGGTCCCTGTGAGCGGGCCGCTGGCAGGACTCAAGGTCGTCGAGCTCGCCGGTCTCGCGCCCGCGCCGTTCGGCTGCATGGTGCTCGCGGACCTCGGCGCCGACGTGATCCAGGTGCACAAGCCGGGAAGCCGCTCGACGGTTCCCGGCGACTTCCTGGGCCGCAACCGCCGCTCGGTCGTGATCGACACCCGCAGGCCGGAGGGCGCCGAGCTGGTGTTGCGGCTGGTCGAACGCTCGGACGTGCTGGTGGAGGGCTTCCGTCCGGGCGTGACGGAGCGGCTGGGCATCGGCCCGGCGCAGTGCCTGGCCCGCAACCCGCGCCTTGTATATGGACGCATGACCGGCTGGGGCCAGGACGGCCCGCTCGCCGACCGGGCAGGGCACGACATCAACTACATCGCGATCGCCGGCGCGCTGGACCCCATCGGACGCGCCGGTGGGCCACCGGTCGTGCCGCTCAACCTCGTCGGCGACTTCGGCGGGGGAGGGCTGCTGCTGGCCCTCGGCGTGCTGGCCGCGCTGTACGAACGCGAGCGCTCCGGCCGCGGCCAGGTCGTCGACGCGGCGATGGTCGACGGGGCGGCGTTGCTCACGACGTTCCTGCACGGGATGAAGCAGGCGGGCATGTGGCAGGGCGGGCGCGGCGAGAACATGCTGGACAGCGGACTGCCGTTCTACGACGTCTACGAGGCCGCGGACGGGCGCTTCGTCGCCGTGGGCGCGCTGGAGGAGAAGTTCTACGCCGACCTGGTGCGCGTGCTGGGCCTGGAGGACGCGCCTTCGCGCAACGACCCGGCGAACTGGCCTGAGCTGCGCGAACGCATCGCGGCGGCGGTGAAGACCAGGACGCGTGACGAGTGGGCCGACCTCGCTCGGGACACGGACGCCTGCCTGGCGCCGGTGCTCTCGCCCACCGAGGCGGCGCGGCACCCGTACAACGAGGCACGTGGCACGTTCGTGGACGTCTCCGGCGCGCGGCACCCGGCGCCGGCTCCCCGCTTCGACCGGACTCCGGCGGCGGTTCCCGCGGCTCCGGTTTCGGCCGGGGCGAACACCGGGGAAGTGCTTGCCGACATGGGTGTGGCGAACGCTCAAATTATGGAACTGCGGCGGTCAGGAGTAATTGGGTGAATGCTCGGGTGCGTATTTATAAGGACACGACGGGGTGACAGAGCGTGATGCCGACGGAGCGGCATCCGGGTGAGGCCCGGTGCAACAGTGTCTGGTCCAAGCTGTGGGATGCGAGGGTGTCCGTGTTCACCTCGTGCCCAGGACATCGGCGCTGCACAGGGATCTCTTTAGCCTCCATTCGGGTGACATTCCCCGTCGTGCAGGCGTGCGCCGCCGGTGGATCCTGGGACCAGTTGGGCGTGGTCGTTGTTCATCGCACGGGTGAATGAGGGACCATGTCGGGTGACACGGGCGGTCCGCCGCCTCATCTGTGAGCGACATGGACGGAGAGGTACCTGTGAACCTCAAGAAGGTGCTAGTGCTGGCGGCCGTCGCGCTGGTGCTGTTCCTCCTGATCACCCGGCCCGAGGAGTCCGCAGGCGCGGTCCAGCAGGTCCTCGGCTGGCTGCGTCAGGGCGCGGAGTCGATCATCACCTTCATCAGGAGCCTCTTCGGGACGGCGACCCCGATCAGCTAGTGACTCAGGGTGATCCTCGACCGTTCACGTTGGACCGGATGGGTGGAATGAGGCCAATCACGCACTGGTAACGGGTGTTCTGGCGATTCAGGGTCTGGCGATTGTCAGACCTACCGAATACCTTCCGCTGCAATGGCCGATCCCCGACCGACGAGGAGGCATGGATGGTCGAGGACTCCGGGGTCCACGAGCTGTTGAAGCAGTGGGCGGCTGAACGGTCTGATGACGCAGAGATGCAGGAGGTGAACCGGATCAAGAACGCGTGGCTCGCGGAGGCTCCCCCCTCGGCGCCCGGCATCCCCGTGCAGCGGGGAGGCAGCAAGGGCGGGTCGCGTGGCTTGGTCAAGGTCGACTCGGCGGATCCGGCCTACGTGGCCGCGATGCGCAAGCGGGCGCCGGAGGCACCCGAGGCGTTGCTCGCCGCCGCAGCGAGCTACTGGCAGCTGGTAGGTGACGTCAGCGAGGCCGAGCAGTGGTGGGACGCGGGCATCAGCCCGTTGGACCAGCGCGCGCTCGACTACCGCGCGGCGGGCCTGACCCCTGCCGACCTCGGGAGGCGCCTGGGACCGATGACGGTTCTCCAGCACCTCCGCCGTGGCTCTGCCGCGGCCTGGTGTGTCGCACGTCTGCAGAGGCAGCGCCGGGACGGCGTGGCGTAGAACGAAGATCGGGAGAGGTGTGCTCGCGGAACGCGCTCGCGGGAGTTCGTTCTACGGTGCCTTGTGGGGGCCGAGCCCCCACACCCCAGCCGGGGGCAAGCCCCCGGACCCCCAACCGGTTCGGCCTCCTGACGAGGAGGCCTCTACCTCGAGTGGATCCTTGTACGGGTCGGCCTCCTGATCCTGATGCGGAGGCCCCTACCTCGAGCGGATCCCTGAACGGGTCGGCCTCCCGGTGGAGGCCTCACCCAAGTGATTCGAGGGCAGGCTCTCGGAGGCGGGAGCCCTACCCAAGTAGTCTGGAGGCCGTGCGCGGCCTCCTTACACCTCAGCGAGTGTTGATCGGCCTTGGTTGCCTGATCGCACTGATCGCCTGTTGCGGACTCGCGTACTGGCAGTGGCAGCGTTTCGAGTCCGCCAGCGGCACGTTCCAGAACCTCGGTTACGTGCTCCAGTGGCCGCTCTTCGGCGTCTTCCCGCTCTTCATGGTGTGGCGCTTCCGCCGCCTGGCGCGCCAGCGCCGTGACGAGCCTCTCTCCGCACCGGAGCCGGTTGCGCCCGCTCCACGGCCGGTGACTACGGTTGACGCCGTCAAACCCGCGCCTGTCGAGCACTTCGACGACGAAGAAGACGCGGAGCTCGCGGCCTACAACCGCATGCTCGCGGACCTCAACGCGCGGGACGGTCGTTGAGCGAAGGCGGGCAGATGAAGGGTGCGTTGACCCGGTTCAGGGTCATGGCTTACGTGGTCGGTGTCTTCCTGTTGCTGCTGGTCGTGGCCATGGTGCTCAAGTACGCCGCGGACATGGGCGGGATGATGAAGGTCGTCGGCCCCGTCCACGGCTTCCTCTACGCCATCTACCTGGTGATTTCCGTCGACCTGGCGTTGAAGCTGCGCTGGTCGATCAAGGGCACCGCTCTCGTGCTGGTCGCCGGCACGATCCCGTTCCTGTCGTTCTGGGCCGAGCGCAAGGTGGTCGAGAAGACGGCGCAGGGCGTGCCGCTGTGACGTTTGGCCTGCTAGCGTCTGGGGCTACCAACTGAACACGGCCGTCGATGTCGCGCGGAAGAGACCTCTCCAGAGTTCGATCTCCGGAAGGCGCCGAAGGAGCAACTCCTCCCCGGAATCTCTCAGGCACAGGTACCGCGCGACGAAGGCAACTCTGGAAAGCAGGCGCCAGCGCCTCGCCCACGGTGCAAGCCACTCCGGTGGTGAAGCTCTCAGGCTCATGACAGAGGGGGAGGCTGCTCTGGAAGAGGAGTCTCCGATGGACCGTGTCATTCTTCTGTTGCCTCAGCCGGCCTCGTCCGGCTCTTCGGCGCACCCTGGAGGAGCGTTCTGATGTCCCGCCTCACGCCTCTGAACGCCGAGCACGAGCAGCTCGGCGCGATGTTCACCGACTTCGCGGGCTGGCGGATGCCGCTGCGCTACTCGAGCGAGCTCGCCGAGCACCACGCCGTGCGCACCACCGCGGGCCTGTTCGACCTCACGCACATGGGTGAGATCGTGCTGACCGGAGCCCAGGCGGGCGAGGCGCTCGACCACGCGCTCGTCGGCCACATCTCGGCGCTGGCGGTCGGCAAGGCGCGCTACACGATGATCACCCAGGCCGACGGCGGCGTGATCGACGACCTGATCGTGTACCGCCTCGGCGACGAGGAGTTCATGGTCGTCGCGAACGCCTCCAACGCCTCGGTGGTGGCCGAGGCGCTCGTCGAGCGCGCCGCCGGTTTCGACACCGTGGTCACGGACAAGTCCACCGACTACGCGTTGATCGCGATCCAGGGCCCGAAGTCGGTCGAGATCCTCGCCGGGCTGACCGGCACCGACCTCTCGACGGTCAAGTACTACGCGTCCTACCCGTCGAAGGTCGCCGGCGTCGACGCGCTGCTGGCCCGCACCGGCTACACGGGCGAGGAGGGCTTCGAGCTCTTCCTGGCACCCGCGGACGCTCCCGCCGTCTGGAACGCGCTGCTGGAGGCCGGTGCCGCGCACGAGCTCAAGCCGTGTGGCCTCGGCTGCCGCGACACGTTGCGTCTCGAGGCCGGGATGCCGTTGTACGGCAACGAACTCACGACTTCTCTCACTCCGTACCACGCGAACCTCGGCCGCGTCGTGAAGCTCGACAAGCCGGGCGACTTCGTCGGCCGCGACGCGCTGACGAAGGTCGCCGAGTCCGGGGTGGACTCGGTCCTGGTCGGACTGAAGACGCCGGAGCGCCGCGCCCCGCGGCACGGTTACGCGGTGCTGAACGGCGACGAGGTCGTGGGCGAGGTGACGTCGGGCGCGCTGTCCCCGACCCTCGGCTACTCCGTCGCCATGGCCTACGTGACGAAGGCGAGTGCCGAGCCCGGCACCCAACTGCTGGTGGACGTCCGCGGCAAGAAGCAGCCGGTCGAGGTCGTCGCACTTCCGTTCTACAAGCGTGCCAAGTAGGGAGATCTTCCAGATGTCCGACCAGTTCAACGCCTCCCTCGCGGAGTACGACCCCGAGGTCGCGCAGGCCGTTGCGGCCGAGCTGGCGCGCCAGCAGGGCACTCTCGAGATGATCGCCTCGGAGAACTTCACGCCCGTGTCGGTGCTGCAGGCGCAGGGCTCGGTGCTGACCAACAAGTACGCGGAAGGCTACCCCGGCCGCCGCTACTACGGTGGCTGCGAGCACGTCGACGTCGTGGAGCGCCTCGCCATCGAGCGCATCAAGTCGTTGTTCGGCGCCGGTTTCGCCAACGTCCAGCCGCACTCGGGCGCGCAGGCCAACGCGGCCGCGATGTTCGCGCTGCTGCAGCCCGGCGACACGATCCTGGGCCTGGACCTCGCGCACGGCGGCCACCTGACGCACGGCATGCGCATCAACTTCTCCGGCAAGCTCTACAACGTCGTGCCGTACCACGTTTCCGACTCCGACGGCCGCGTCGACATGGCCGAGGTCGAGCGCCTCGCCCAGGAGCACCGCCCGAAGCTGATCGTCGCCGGCTGGTCCGCCTACCCGCGCCAGCTGGACTTCGCCGAGTTCCGCCGCATCGCCGACTCGGTCGAGGCCTACCTGATGGTCGACATGGCGCACTTCGCCGGCCTGGTGGCCGCGGGCCTGCACCCGTCGCCCGTCCCGCACGCGCACGTGACGACGACGACCACGCACAAGACCCTCGGCGGTCCTCGTGGTGGCGTGATCCTGTCGAACGAGGCGGACATCGCCAAGAAGATCAACTCGGCGGTCTTCCCCGGCCAGCAGGGTGGTCCGCTGGAGCACGTGATCGCGGCCAAGGCCGTGGCGTTCAAGCACGCCGCCTCGCCGGAGTTCGCCGACCGCCAGCGCCGCACGCTGGAGGGCTCGAAGATCCTCGCCGAGCGCCTGTCGCAGCCGGACGTCGCGGCCGCGGGCGTGAAGGTGCTGACCGGCGGCACGGACGTCCACCTGGTGCTGGTCGACCTGGTGAACTCCGAGCTCGACGGCAAGCAGGCCGAGGACGTGCTGCACCAGATCGGCATCACGGTCAACCGCAACGCCGTCCCGAACGACCCGCGCCCGCCGATGGTCACCTCCGGCCTGCGGATCGGTACGCCGGCGCTCGCGACCCGCGGTTTCGGCGAGGTGGACTTCACCGAGGTCGCCGACGTGATCGCGGAGGCCCTGAAGCCGGGTGCCGCGCTCGACGAGCTGCGTGCCCGCGTCGAGGTGCTGGCCGCCAAGCACCCGCTGTACCCGACGCTCTGATCCACACGTGAAGGGGCGCCCGCCGGAATTCCGGCGGGCGCCCCTTTTGTGTTCCGAGAGCGAAACGACGGGAACCCCGGCCCCTTCCCCAGGGCCGGGGTGTCACCGTGTCAGGGTGTTGTGTGTCTCAGATGGACCGTCCTAATCGGATGCTTTGGGGTTACGGCGTCGCCGTCACACCGGCGGGCAGGCACTCCACGTTGCGCTTGCCGTCGGGCTGGATCACGAACCAGGTCTTGCCAACGCCCTGGCCGGCCCACTTGCCCGGTCCCGGGTCCAGCGAGTACGCGTAGATCGGCGAGTTGTCGATGGCGACCTGCTTCTTGCCGTCCGCGCGGGTGATCAGCGAGACGAGCTTCGGGTCGATGCCCTCGACCTGCGGGACCGTGTCCGACAGCAGCGGCGGCCACGTGACTGCGCACTGGTTGTTGCAGTTGGACTTGGCGTCAGGCGCCTTGGTGTCCTTGTCGAAGCGGTACATCGTGCGGCCGTCGCCGTCCTGGACGACCATGCCCATCTTGTCGACAGCCTTGCCGACCAGCTTCACGGAGCTGACCGGAGCGGCCGCCGGAGGCTGCGCGGCGGGAGGCTGCGCGGCCGGGGTCGGGGTTTCCGGTGCCTGCTGCTGGACAGGGGTCTCGGGCGCCTGAGCGGGCTCCTGGAGTACCGGGGCCTGACCCACGTCGCCGTAGTCACCGAGGACGCCCAGGTCGGTTTCGGTCTGTGCCACCGGTTTCGAGTTCGTGCCACTTCCCGTGGCGCTCCAGACACCCAGACCCAGCACAACTGCCAGTCCCGCGGCGAGCCCGATGGCAATGCGGTTACGTCGGATCACACTCATGTCCTCCTTGTCCGTCGTTCGCTCTATCGAGGCCATACGGGCCCGGTTGCGTCTCGGTTCAGAAACGAACCGAACCTCTTGCCGACTCGAACGTCTGGCGGAGCCAGGTTGCGCAGGAGGCGCAGGGTGGTCGTCGCTGGTCAGCTGGCACGAATGGCCGAACGAGTGCTGGGCAGCGCGCTGCCGATCGAAATTCTGGCGTGGGACGGCACCACGCCCGTCCCGCCGGTGGGGCGAGGTCGTCGCACTGGTCGGCGAGGGCCGGGCAAGGGCGTGGCGGCTCTGCCTCGCGGGCGCACGGTGAGCTTCCCGCTTCGCCGCGATCGCGGTGATCACGTTCGTGTTCGCGGAGGGCGATCCAACTCGGCAGTGGCTGCTCGCGAAGGGCACCGGCAAACCGTTGCTGGAGAAGGACATCGTGTCTCGGCGTCCCGGCTACGCCGAGTACGTCCGGCGCACGAGCGGGTTCGTGCCGCTGCCTCCGTGCAGTCGTGTGGGGTAGGGGTCTTGCGGCAGCGGTCCGGCCTGTGTCGAGCGGTGTGGTGAACGGGCAGTCCGCGTACCTCCCGTCGGCCCGTTCACAGCCATCGGCTCGGTTCCTCCTGGCGTGGCTCCCGCGTGGAGGCCGCGTTCAGCGGTGCCGTGCCGCCGTCGTGCGCAACCCCCGTCGGGTCTGTATCGCGCCAGGCAGAAGCCTCGCGCCACCGGTCCGGCGAAGGGCCGCGGGTTAGTGTGGGCGGGTGGGCAATGACATCTCCTTCCCGCGCCAACAGGCGCGCACTCAGCGGTTCACCGTAGGCGCCCCCAGGACCTTCGCGGTGTCGTCAGACGGGGCACGTGTCTTCTTCCTGCGCCCGGCCACGGCCACGAGCCGTGCGAACGGCCTCTGGGAGCTCGACACGGCCACCGGCGTCGAAAAGCTGCTCGTCGACCCGGCGACGCTGCTGACCGACCCGGAGGACCTGCCGGCCGAGGAGAAGGCCCGCCGCGAGCGCACGCGCGAGTCCGGCGCGGGCATCATCGCCTACGCCCTCTCGAAGGACGCCGCGGTCGCCTCGTTCGCCCTGTCCGGCCGCCTGTTCGTGGCCGACCTCGTGAAGGGGGCCGTCCGCGAGCTGCCGACGGACGGCGGCGTCATCGACCCGCGCGTGGACCCGACGGGCTCGCGTGTGGCATACGTCACCCGCGGCACGTTGCGGGTGGCCGAGCTCGACTCGGGCGACGACTACGCCGTCGCCGTGCCCGACGGCGAGGACGTGACGTTCGGCCTGGCCGAGTTCATCGCGGCCGAGGAGATGTCGCGCTACCGCGGCTACTGGTGGGAGCCGAACGGCACCCGCCTCATCGCCGCGCGCGTGAACAACGCCCCGGTGCAGCGCTGGTACATCGCCGACCCCGCCAACCCGGCCACGGCCGCCACCGAGATCGCCTACCCGGCCGCCGGCACCCCCAACGCCACCGTGTCACTTCACGTGGTGTCGCTGGACGGCACCTTCGTCCCGGTGCTGCTCGAGTTCGACTACCTCAACGACGTGCACTGGTCCTCCGGCGGCGCCCCGCTGATCACCACCCAGACCCGCGACCAGCGCACCCGCAAGATCTACTCGCTGGCCCCCGAGACCGGCGCCGTCACCGAGCTCGTCACCGAGACCGACCCGACGTGGATCGAGGTGACCGTCGGTGCCCCGGCCTGGACCCCGGACGGCCGTCTCGTGCGCATCGTCGGCAACGGCGACGAGTACGCCCTCCAGCTTGACGACGACATCGTGACCACCGGCCTCCAGGTGCGCCGCGTCCTGGACATCGCCGACGACTCCATCCTGGTCGCCGCCTCGGCCGACGACCCGACCCAGGTCCACGTCTACTCGGTGGGCGAAACCGTCGAGAAGCTGTCCACAGAGGACGGTGTGCACACCGCGATTCGCGGCGGTGACACAACTGTGTTCGTATCGGCCACTTTGGACAGCTTCGGCACGAAGGCCACCGCCGGAGCTCACGTGATCGAGTCGTGGGCGGAAACCCCGGTGCTCAAGGCGTCTCCGCGCCTGCTGACCCTGGGCGAGCGCAACATCCGCGCCGCCCTCCTGCTCCCGTCCGGCCACACGCCGGGCACCAAGCTGCCCGTCCTCATGGACCCGTACGGCGGCCCGCACGCCCAGCGCGTCCTGTCCTCCCAGAACTCGTTCCTGGCCTCGCAGTGGCTGGCCGACCAGGGCTTCGCGGTCCTCGTGGCTGACGGCCGCGGCACCCCGGGCCGAGGCCTCGCCTGGGAACGCGCCATCGCCTACGACTTCGCCGGCGCCACCCTGGAAGATCAGGTGGACGCCCTGCACGCGGCCGCGGCCGTCGAGCCCGACCTGGACCTGACCCGCGTGGCCATCAGGGGCTGGTCCTACGGCGGCTACCTGAGCGCCCTGGCGGTGCTGCGCCGCCCGGACGTCTTCCACGCGGCCATCGCCGGCGCCCCGGTGACAGACTGGCGCCTCTACGACACCCACTACACCGAGCGCTACCTCGGCCACCCGGACGAGAAGCCGGAGGTCTACGACTCGAACTCCCTGATCGCCGACGCGGACAAGCTCACCCGCCCGCTGATGATCATCCACGGCCTGGCCGACGACAACGTGGTGGCAGCGCACACCCTGCGCCTGTCCAACGCCCTGCTGGCCGCGGGCCGCCCGCACACCGTGCTGCCCCTCTCGGGCGTCACGCACATGACCCCGCAGGAACAGGTCGCCGAGAACCTGCTCCTGCTGCAGGTCGACTTCCTCAAGCAGTCCCTGGCCTGAGAAACAGCGAAAGGGGCGCCTCCCGCAACGGGAAGCGCCCCTCTCCAAGCCGAACCGTCAGGCCAGCGACTGCCGCACCCGGTAGGGCGGGATGCTGTTGCCGACCAGCGCGAGGTCGTCGATCGACTCCGGCTGGTACCCGGCCGTCTTCAGGCGCTCGACCATGAGCGCCGTCGGGTCCTCGACCACGTCGGCACGCCCGAACAGGTACGCCCACTCGTGCTCGTCCGAGCCGTAGTAGGCGACGGTGTCGAACACCTCGTTGAACCGCTGCCAGGAGCGGATCAGCGTGGTGTTGCGCCACATCGTCTGGCAGCCGGACTGGTTGACGACGACGCCGCCCGGACGCAGCAGGGCCTTGCACATGCGCAGGAAGTCGGCGCCGTACAAGCGGTTGTGCTGCGCCTCCTCCTCACGCTCGTCGGGCAGGTCCACCAGCACGATGTCGTACTTCTCCGACGTCGTGCGGATGTACTCGAACCCGTCGATGTACTGCACGCGGATCGGGCCGGTGCCCTTCTCCGCCTCGGCGAGCTCGTCGAGCGTGTACCCGTACGGCAGGTGCTCGGCGCACAGCTTCACAGCCTGCTCGTCGATGTCGATGTGGTCGACGACCGACGCGCCGTGCTGAACGGCCATCTGGCACACGACGCCCTCGGAGGAGCCGATGACCAGCACGCGCTCGACCTGGTCGGCCAGCAGAAGCGCCGGCACCATCAGGGCCTCGTGGTAGGTCAGCTGGCTGAACTCCGTGGACTGGCGGTCGTTGTCGCAGAACAGCGACACGCCCTGGGCCGTGCGGGCGATCACCAGGTGCTGGAAGTCGGTCTTGGTGTCGACCAGCACCTCGTCCACGCGCCAGTGGCGGGTCATGCCGTCGGCGAGCGGCTCGTTGATGGCGTTCACGCGGCGTGCTCCTTGATGCCACGAGTGACGAGATCCGTGCTCACGTGAGCGGCGCCCAGAGCGTCAGCGAGGAGCTGGACGGCCAGCGCGGGTTTCGCACGAGTACCGCAGGTGAAAACGTCGACGAACACCGAACCCACTTCGGGATAGGTGTGGATCGAGGCATGGGACTCCGACAGCAAAGCCAGCACGGTGACCCCCTGCGGATCGAACTTCTTGGAGATCACCTCCAGCACCGTTGCGTCGGCCTGCGTGAGAACCTCACCAAGGGCGTGTCGGAGGAACTGCTCGTCGTCGAGCAGATCGGCGCTCACACCCGAAAGCTCTGCAAGTACGTGCTGTCCCGCGAACAAACCGACGGTTTCCTCGGTCTGACAGGGCGCTTCGGACATCAATCACTCCAAACTATGTGAAGTACAAACGGACTTAGATGCAGTACGTGGCCAACGGCGGGAAGCCGTTGAAGCACACGGACGAATAGGAGGAGGTGTAGGCGCCCGAGTGGAGGATGTCCACGTGGTCGCCGGCCCTCAGGTCGAGCGGCAGGTCGTAGCGCGTGTGCTGGTAGATCACGTCGTCCGCGTCGCACGTCGGGCCGGCCAGCACCACCGGGCCGAGCTCGCCACCGTCGCGCGAGGTGCGCAGCCGGTACGCGATCGCCTCGCCCTCGGTCTCGGCGAGGCCCTGGTAGCGGCCGATGTCGAGGTACACCCAGCGGCGTTCGTCCGAATAGGACTTCCGCGACACCAGCACCACCGAGGAGCGGATCATCCCGGCCTCCGCGGAGATCGCGCGGCCCGGTTCGATCATCACCCGCGGGCGCTCGGCGCCGAAGTGCCGCGCCAGCGACGCCTCGATCGCGGAGGCGAACGCCTCCAGCGCCGGCGTGTCTTCTTGATACACCGCCGGGAGGCCGCCGCCCAAGTTCACGGTGGTGGTCTCGATGCCTTCCGCACGCAGTTTTGACGCGATCAGAGCGGCGTCGGCGATACCGGAGTCCCAGCCCGAAACGGACATCTGCTGCGAACCCGCGTGGAAGGCCACACCCAAAGGAACGAGTCCTGATTGGTGCGCCAGCCGCAAGAGATCCGTCGCCATCTCGGGATCGCAGCCGAACTTGTTGCCGAACGGGTACGTGGAACCCTTGCTGTGGACGAGGATCCGCACGAGCACGGACGAGCCCGGCGCGTGCTCGGCCACGAACCGCACGTCCTGTTCGCTGTCCGACACGAACAGTCGCACCCCGCGCGAGTAGGCGTACGCGATGTCCGCGGCCTTCTTGATGGGGTTGCTGTAGGAGATCGACGCGGGTGATGCGCCGCGTGCCAGGCACAGGTCGATCTCCGCGGGCGACGCGACGTCGAACTGCGAACCCTCCGACACCAGCGTGCCCACCACGTCGGCCTCGGGGTTCGACTTGACCGCGTAGAAGATGTCGACTGACGGCAGGGCCGCGTGAATCGCCTGGTAGCGCGCGCGGATCGTCTCGAGGTCGATCACCAGACACGGTGTCGACGGGTTCTCCTGGTCCAGGAAACGCCGAATACGAGCCTCTGCCTCGTAACGCCGGTCAACGGCGAAGCTCTCGGTCATTTCCCCAGGGTTCCCCCTTCATCCGCCTCGCGGTCCGTACGCGGGCACGGCCGTCCACTCTACGGCCTCGACACCGCATGTGCGCAATCCAGTCCGGCCGAGTGTGACTTAGCCAGCAGTGCGCAGTTCGATCATCGTGATGTCCGGTGGTGCGCCCACGCGCACCGGGGGACCCCAGAATCCCGCGCCACGACTGACGTAGAGCCACGTGTCGTCCACCTTCGACAGCCCCGCGACGCTGGGTTGCTGCACCGGCACGACGAAGTTGAACGGCACCATCTGTCCGCCGTGTGTATGGCCGGACAACTGGAGGTCGATGCCGTGTGAGGACGCGTCGCTGACCTGCACCGGCTGGTGTGCCAACAGGACAAGCGGGTTGTTCCGGTCACGGCCGGCGAGAGCGCGTTCGAAGTCCGGCCCGTCGCCGTAGGACTTGCCGATGATGTCGTTCACACCCACGAGCTCGATCCCACCGGCAACTGTCAAACCCTCGTTGCGCAACGGGTTCACACCGAGCCGTTCCATCTCCGAGATCCACTGCTCGTGCCCGGAGAAGTACTCGTGGTTGCCCGTCACGAAGAAGCTGCCGTGCCTCGACACCAGGTCTCGCAACGGCGCCGCGGCCTCACCCAGCTCCGCGACGGTGCCGTCCACGAGGTCGCCGACGATCGCGACGAGGTCGGCCTCCTGCTCGTTGATCATCCGCACGATCCGCTCGGTGTGCGAACGCCCGAGCAGCGGGCCGAGGTGAATGTCGCTCACAACCGCGATCCGGAAGCCCGACAGGGACTTCTGGAGCTTGTCCAGCGTGACCGGCACGTTCAGCAGCTGCGGCGCGCCCAGCGCCTGCGTCATGCCGTAACCGACCACGCTGCCCGCCGCGATACCGGAGCCGATCGCGACCGACCGCGAGATGAACAGCCGCCGCGACGGGTCCGGCACGACCTCGACCGGCTCGGCGCCCACCGCGGCGGGCACGAGCGTGGCCCGCTTCAGCAGGATCCGGCGCGGAATCTCGGCGATGCCCAGCGCGATGGCCAGGTAGAACAGCAGCGCGAGCCACACGAAGCCCGGCCAGGCGAAGAACTTCCCGTACTCCGGCGGCACCCGTCGCGTCACGACCAGCGCGCTCATCAGCAGCACGAACGCCCCGATGACGGCGAGCGTGCCGATGCGGCGCCCGAGCGTGCGCGGACGTGTGGTGTCCACGACCAGCCGGCGCCACAGGTACAGATGGCCCAACGCGGTCGGAACTCCGAGGAGCAACAGGAAAATCACCGCACAAGTATGCGTTTCGCCCTCGCGGGCGTGATCGCCGGAGCCGCCCGGCGGCCGCGATCTCACTTTCGGCACGCGCACCGTCACAGGCGGTGGCACGCTGGGCCGTACCGGTGACGGAAAAAACGTGTGAGGTCCGTGCAACCCTCCGGGCCGCAGGTGGCGTGAGTAACCCGGTACCGCAGATTAGGGGGAACCTGATGAGTGATCGGGACGCCGCGTTCCAGGAGTACTTCGCGGCCCGTTCCGACGCCATGCGCGGCACGGCCTACCTGCTGTGCGGCGACTGGCATCGCGCGGAGGACCTCGTGCAGCAGGCGTTCACGAAGCTCTACCTGGCGTGGCGCAGGATCGAGCGGCACGAGGCACTGGACGCCTACACCAGGCAGATTCTGGTGCGGACGTTCCTGTCCGAGCGACGGCGCGGGTGGTTCCGGTTCGAGTCGGCGAGCGACGAGCTCACCGACTCGGCGGCTCCGCCGGGCACGTACCCCGAGGAACGCATGGTGTTGCTGGAGGCTCTGGCGAAGGTGCCTCCGAAACAGCGTGCGTGCCTCGTCCTGCGGTACTGGGAGGACATGTCGATCGAACGGACGGCAGTTGTCCTCAAGTGTTCGGAAGGAACGGTAAAGAGTCAGGCCGCGCGGGGGCTGCAGACGCTGCGTGGCCTGCTCTCACAGCAGGAGAGGGTTCGATGAACGAACAGGACCTCAAACGGGCTTTCGAGGACGTTGTGGTGGCGAGCAGCCCGCCGCCGTCGATGGATCCCGGCCGGGCGCTGGAGGCGGCGCGCAAGGCCAGGTCGAAGCGGCGGTCGTCGATCACCGGTGCGCTGGTCGCGGTGCTCGTGGTCGGGGCCGGCCTCGGGACGGCGTTCGCGCTCAACCCGAAGGCCACCACCGAGTACATGACGGGCGCGGCGCCGAGCAGTAGCAGCAGCGCCGCCTGGCCCGGCAGGTGGCCGGAGGGGCAGAGCGACCGCACGGCCACGAAAGGACCGCAGGCCGACCGCGCGATCAAGCTGCTCGAGGAGCTCAAGGGCGTGGTGCCGGCCGGGTACGACGCCCCGCAGCTCAAGTACCAGGACCCCTCGTACGCCGGGGGTGACATGCAGCGCACCCAGGGACAGGTGGCGTCCGACCGCGGCGAGGTGCCCGAGGTCTGGGAGTACATGGCTCAGACACCCGTGCGCAAGGACGGCAAGGTGGGTCGGCTGCTCGCCGAGTCGTCCACTCCCGACCCCGAGCTGCCGACCGACCCGTGCGCCCTCGCCAGGGCGTTCTGGGGCATGGGCGGGCCGTGCCGGGTGGTCGACGTCAAGGGCCTCAAGGTCGGTGTCGTGCAGAGCAACCCGAGCGGCCGTGACCAGTTCGACAAGTGGGCCACCTACCGGGCCCAGGACGGTCAGGTCGTGACGATCGCGCAGGACGACAAGTACCTGGGCGGTGACTACCCGGAGCTCGACGGGCCGTTGTTCACGGAGGAGCAGCTGGCCGAGCTGGCGACGGACCCCCGGTTCCGCATGGGTGACTGAGTCCGCTTCGATCCAGGAGGGCGGTCACGTCTGTGGCCGCCCTCTCTCGTTGCTCTTTTCGGGTGTTTTGGCAGGTAGAGTGCCTTCCTGCAATGCGCACTCTCCTCATCGACAACTACGACTCGTTCACGTTCAACCTCTTCCATCACCTCGCTGAGGTGAACGGTGTCGAGCCCGTGGTCGTCCACAACGACGACCCGCGCTTTCGGCTTGCCTCGCTGCGTTCGTTCGACAACGTGGTGATCTCGCCGGGACCCGGCCGGCCGGGCAACCCCGCGGACTTCGGCATCTGCCGCGCGGTGATCGACCACGCCGAGATCCCGTTGCTGGGCGTGTGTTTGGGCCATCAGGGGCTGTGCCTGTCCTACGGCGCTGTTGTCGGCCCTGCGCCCGTGCCGCGTCATGGGATTGTTTCCCCGATCACCCACACGGGCGTCGACGTGTTCGCCGGGCTGCCCTCGCCGCTGGACGTCGTCCGGTACCACTCGCTGGCGGTCACGGATCTGCCTTCCACTTTGAAGGCCATCGCGTGGAGCGACGACTCCGTGCTGATGGGTGTGCGCGCTCTCGACCGGCCCGCGTGGGGCGTGCAGTTCCACCCCGAGTCGATTTGCACCGATTTCGGCCGCGAGATGCTCGCGAACTTCGGCGCGCTGACGCCGGCGCGGACCGCCGCCGTACCGGAACCGGTGCTGGTTCGTCCAGAGCCTCAGAAGCGCCCTGTGCACGTCCGGCGGCTCGACGTGGCCGTAAACGCGGAGGAAGCGTTCGCGGCGCTCTACGGAGCCTCTGAGACCGCGTTCTGGCTGGACAGCGGCCCTCGCGGGCGGTTCTCGTTCATGGGGGACGCTTCGGGCCCTCTCGCGCGCGTTGCGCAGTACTCCGTGCCGGATCAAGTGCTCACGGTCGATGGCGTGCGCCTGCCCTGCCCGTCCTTCTTCTCGTGGATGGACGACGACATCGCGGCGTGGGGCGTCGAACAGCCGGACGTGCCGTTCGACTTCGCACTCGGGTGGGTCGGATATCTCGGCTACGAGCTGAAGGCGGAGTGCGGCGGCGACTACGCCCATCGCGCGGAACAGCCAGACGCGTCGTTCATGTTCGCTGACCGTGCGGTGGTCATCGATCACGTTGATGAACGCGTCTATTTGCTGTCGCTGACCGATGACACGTGGTTTGGTGAGGTTTCGGCCGCTCTGGCCGATCTGCGGCCGTTGGGGGAACCTGCGCAGCCCGTCGTGTCAGCGGTGACGTTGCGCCATCCGCGCGCGCACTACCTGAAGCTGATCAGCGCGTGCCAGGAAGCGATCACGGCGGGGGAGACCTACGAGGCGTGCCTGACGAACATGATGTCGTGGCGCGGCTCGATCAACCCGTGGGACACTTATCGGTTGCTTCGCGCCGCTAATCCCGTTCCGTTCGGAGCGTTGCTGCGTTTCGGTGAACTCTCCGTGCTCAGCACGTCACCCGAACGATTTATCCGGGTTGACAGACATGGTGTGGCCGAGTCTTCGCCGATCAAGGGCACACGCCCCCGAGGTGTTGATGCGCGGGACGACGAGATGTTGCGCACAACACTGGCCCGTTCGGTCAAGGACCGGGCGGAGAACCTGATGATCGTGGACCTCGTCCGCAACGATCTCGGCACGTGCGCGGAAGTCGGTTCGGTCGAGGTGACGCGGTTGTTCGACGTCGAGACCTACGCGACCGTGCACCAATTGGTGAGCACCGTGCGGGCACGCCTTCGGCCGGACAGTTCTGCCGTCCGATGTGTTCAGGCGGCGTTTCCCGGTGGATCGATGACCGGCGCCCCGAAGATCCGGACCATGCAGATCCTTGATGGGTTGGAAGCCGGTCCACGCGGGGTGTACTCGGGAGCGCTCGGTTACTTCTCGCTCAACGGCGCCGCCGACTTCAGCATCGTCATCCGAACGCTCGTCGCGAACGGCGACCGGCTCAGTTTCGGCGTCGGCGGAGCAGTCATCTCGCTGTCGGACCCCGACGAGGAATTCGAGGAGACAGCGGTCAAGGCCACTGCGGTGTCACGCCTGTTCGGAGCGCACTTTCCCGGTCGTTGATCCCACGTTCCGGGGGATAGTGTGAACGAACCGGGTTGTACTCACCCCTGATGGTTAACACGTCGGCCGGTAGCCCGGCCGACGTGTGGAAACCTCGCGTGTTCGCGCAGGTCAGGAAGCGTGCGCTTCCTGGAACTGCACAACCAGGTTCTGCGGAATGCGACCGCGGTCCGAGATCTGGTGCCCCTGCGCGCGAGCCCAGTCACGAATACGCTGCGCCTCAGCCTTGTCACTGGCCTTCACCGTGGACTTGCCGGTGCCCTTGCGCTGCTTGCGGCCACCCGCACGACGAGCCTTGGCGACGAAGTCCGCCAGCGACTCGCGAAGCCGCTCCGCATTTCCCTTCGACAGGTCGATGGCGTACTCGACACCGTCAAGTGCGAAGGTCACGGTCTCGTCGGCTTCTCCGCCGTCGAGGTCGTCGATGAGTTGGACGACGGTCTGCTGTGCCACTGTTCCTCCGTTGGGTACTCACATAGCACGCGGATCCTCGACGTAACCACGTGCTCCGACAACACCATAGTCCACACGAGGAAAAACGGCGAACCTTTCGCCGCTAAAATGTGACCCCAACCGCCCGGTCGGGGCATTTACCCGGTAAACCACACGGGTGTTATGGGTCCAAAATGTGCAGCTAGTCGTCTCACTTCGGCCAGTTGCTGGGCTTGCCGGACGCTTCACCATTCCCGCTGACGGAGCAGCGTTGCACATAACGCACCCCATCCGGTCCAGGTATCCTCGACATACCCGCCAGGGGTAGGGAAGGTCGGGAGCGATGCACGGGTACACCGCGGACAAGGACGCATACCTCAAGCGACTGCGCCGCATCGAGGGACAGATCCGCGGCCTGCAGCGCATGGTCGAGAACGACGAATACTGCATCGACGTCCTGACCCAGATCGCCGCCGCCACGAAGGCCCTCCAGGCGGTGTCGCTCGGGTTGCTCGACGAGCACTTGAAGCATTGTGTCGCCCAGGCGGCCGCAGAAGGCGGCCCCGTGGCCGAGGAGAAGCTCGCAGAGGCCTCAGCAGCCATCGGGCGGCTCGTGAAGTCATAGCGGCCCCGCGCGTAACTCACTGGCGTGATCCGCTAGAGTTCACATAGCTACGCCCCCGTAGCCCAATCGGCAGAGGCAGCGGACTCAAAATCCGTCCAGTGTGCGTTCGAGTCGCACCGGGGGCACGTACAACATCTACACATGAGCCCGTGACCGTGCTGGTCACGGGCTCATGTGCGTCTTGGGACATTTCGTCGATCCTTTCCGCGGCTCCGGCGATGGCGGTGAGCCGGTCGGCCGGCAGTTTGATGGTCAGAGTCACGTAGTTGCTGCCTGGGTGCAGCCGGATGGTCAGCTGGGTGGTGTCGAACAGCCTCCGCAGCAGCTTCTCGGGTGCCTTGGCCAGGTTGATCCGAAGCTGCGGCAGCGCGTCGATCAGGTCGACGTCCTCTTCCCCGGGCTTGCTGGGTTCGGCCTCGTCGATGGCGTCGAGTTCGGCGACGGCGGCCAGGGTGGCCTGTTTCTCGGCTTCGAGGTCGTTGTAGCTCTGGCGCAGTCCGCGGCTGAACGGGTCGTCGGGGTCACCGTCCTGAGCCTGGCGCAGGAGGGTGTTCTGGCGGCGGGCCATGTCGGCGATGCTCCGCTGAAGACGCTCTCGTTCAGCCTGCCGGGCCTGAGTTTCGCGATCGTCAACGTTGTCGAGTTCCGCAGTGTGGATTGCGCGGCGGTGTGGACCGAAGACCCGGTCGGCGTAGAAGGCGGCGATGGCGTCGAGCAGTGTGCTCTCCCGGATGTAGACGGTCTTCGGGTGGTCGGTGAACTTGTCGGCGCGGCCACGGTTGTTGTTGCGTGGCCAGCACAGGTAGTAGGCGCGGTCGCCGCGGTGGTTGCCGAACATGCGGCGTCCGCAGGCGTCGAACACCATGCCGCGCAGCAGGTAGGTGCGAGCGGTCTCCGGGTGGGTGTTCTTCTCGTTGCCGTCGCGAGAGCCGCGTTTGGCCTGCCTCCGTGCGTTGAACTCGTCGAACATCCACTTCGGGATAAGCGGTTCGTGTGCGGGCTCGGTGGACCACACCCACTTGACCGCGTCGTTGATCTTGCCTCGCCGTGAGCGGGAGGCGCGGCGGTTGAACACCTGGTAGCCGGTGTACTTGGGGTTGCGCAGGATCTCGTAGACGCTGGTCTTACCCCAGGCGCCGCGCGCCCGCACCTTGCCGGGCGGCTCTGGCGGCGGGTACTTGGCGGGGTCGGCATTCAGGCGGTCGGCGATGGTGTCGTAGCCGAGACCTTCGTGATAGCGCCAGCTGGCGATCTGCGTGACGGTCTCGCCTTGCAGGCCGTCGGGTTCGAGCCGTGTCTTGGTCTGACCCTTGGCTGCCTTGGTGGGGTTGGGGTGGCGGTAGATCTTGGCCTTGTAGCTGTACGGAGGTTTGCCGATGTTCCAGCCTTCGCGGACGTGCGTGCACAGCCCACCCCAGGACTGTTCGAGGGTGTTGAGGACTTCGTACTCGGCCACCGACTGGTTGATCCGCCGCTGCAGAATCCGCTGCGCTCGACTGCCGGTCAACGTGATCGGCTCGTTGGAGGCGAACAGCGGAACCTCGACTCGTTCCAACTCCCGCTCGATCGAGAGACCCTCGAAAGTACGGCGAGCTACACGAGCCACGCTTTCGCAGATCACGACATCGAACCGGCGACCTGGATGCGGCGCTTCGTCGAGCAGGTCGGCGACTCCACCGTCACGAGCGATCGGGATGTCGTAGCGCTCGTAGTTCTCGCCTCGCCCGCGTTGGTCGAGTTCCATGCGGCCGGACTCGACGTCGTAGAAGTGCGCGACGATCACCCATGACTCGGGGATGGCGGCCTTGCAGTTTCCGAGCTGCCGCAACATGGACTGACGCGGATCTTGCTGGTCGTCTGTGGACGTCCGGGCAAGGAAGGCGACGCGGACTTCGTTGCGCAGCAAGGCTGTCGGCATGCCGAGTGGCGAGACCGCGTAGTCCGACAACCCTGACGGCCCAGACGGCACGACAGAGAGTGTCGCGGGGAACCGTGCGGCCAGTGCCGGTGAGGGCGGGTCTATTGCCGGGTTGTTCGGCGTGTTCATGCAGCCTCCCGTTCGTCGGGCTGTCCGGCGCATTCTTGGGCTATGGCCCAGTCGAGAAGGTCGTGGATCACGGCGTTCAGCTCGCCGCGCAAACGATCGCCTTCGGCGCCACTCACGTAGCGCACATGACCGGAGAAGGTCCAGTTCTTCGTGTGCTTTCCTGTCCCATCATACCGCCATACGACCTGGTCAGGGATGTCATAGGGCGAGATTTCGATGTCACCATCGGGTGCTTTTCGAGGCGGTGGAACAACAATCGCCTCGTCGTGCGGTTGGGGGTCCATCGTTGGCACCTCCAGATGCCCGTGAGCACGCTCCTGGTACGCGTGATGTCGCGGGCGGTTGTTCGGCAGGCCAGGTTGTGGCGTCGAACAGGAAAGCTAGCTGGTGGGCCTCGACTCCCCGACTGCACTGCGGCACCCGTCGGGGCCGGCGATCACCGGCTGTGTGTTGCGCTCCAGACGTTGTTGCCCTTGGTGCAGCGAGACAATCGGCGAGACCGGTCGAGACGAGCGAGACCAGGTGTCTCGCTGTCGTCTCGGCGTTGTCTCGCTGTCTCGTTGCTGGTCTCACCGAGGCGAGACAGGCGGACGTTCGACGCGAGTCCGGAACATGTTGTGGGAAAAGAACTTCAGGGGAACGAAGGTACGAGGCCTAGATCGCATTTTCCTGGTTGGTGAGCCACTGCGCGATGAGTGTGGCCAAGGCGGTGACGGCGAGGTCGTATTGCTGGGCGGTCATCGGCTCAGTGGCGATCCGCTCCACGTACCAGGTGTCCTGTATGGCTGACCGTGCGGGACGGCGCGGGTACTCGGTGGCGCCATCGCCGTCGTGCTGGTCGTGCGTGTGCTGGGGCATGGTGCACCTCGGTGTCCGCGAGCTCGCTTGACGGCCGACTGGCATAGCAGCCGTCGGACCAGTGGTCGCTGGCCGACTGAAACTTCTCACTGTCCAACGAGACATCAGGCGAGACCTCTCGACCGTTGCGAGACTGGGTTGTCGCCGGTCTCGCTATCTCGTCTCGGGCTATCTCCGTGTCTCGGTGCTGACCGGCGCGGCCGTCGTTCTCACCGTCACGTCATTGTCGTTCGCCTCCTCCCAGCAATCGATCCGCACCAACTCTTGGGGCGAGAGGGTTTCAGGCGGCCCAACGTGTCCGAAATGGTCGCTTCACGCTCGGCGGTGCCAGGTCTGTCGGCACGCGGTACACATCGTCAACGTCCGCGTCGTCGTAGAGTGCGAGGTCGTCGAGGTCGTCGTCTTCGTCCCCGTAGCCGGCGGGGTGAGCTGGTTCAGGCTGGGGTGTGTTGATGAGGCGCGACATCTCCCGGTCGTTCGAGTCGAACGCCGCCTCGTTGAGCGGCTGGCCAGCGTTCGAAGCGCTGTGCGCGACGGAAGGGCCACGTTGCGGCAGCTCGGCCAACCTGTGCCGGCGTGGCACGCTGTCGCCGCCCGCCGACGTACACAGGCCCCAGACCGGCCCCGCAGGGCCGCCACCGTGCCCGAAGCTGTTGTCGTCGCGCGCCGCGGTGGCGATCACGAACCCAGGATCGCCACCGGGGAGGGCGCGACGTAGCGCTGCCCGCAGGGCGTGCTCCCGCCGGGCGGAGTGCACGGAGAACAGCAGAACGCCGAAGGCGTCGGTTGGGAACGCGGCGTAGTCGTCGAGTTTGCTCGTGACCTTCGCCAGGGACTCGGTGCCGGTGTCGTGTTCAAGGAAGAACCGCACTGTCCGCCCGTGCTCTTCCCAGCAGCCGTAGCCGTCCGGGCGCAACCGGGCGTCCCGGCCACCGCCCAAGTGTCTCCAGAAGAACTCGGAACAGCGGCGTTCGGACCACCACTGCGTCAGCCCGCTCACCTCACCGCTCCGGCCCGCCTCGCGCAGCCGGGCCGGATTGCGGTGCGCGGCCAGCGCGCAGAAGAAGTCGTTCACTCCGAGCTGGTGATCCAGCTTCGGCCACAGCGCGAGCCGTTCCAGGCTCTCGGTGTACGCCTTCGGCGAGGGTGGTTTCTCCGCGCGCTGCGCCGCGATCACCCGCGCGCCGAGGTAGCCCAGCGCGAATCGGGTCTGGCTCGTCCCGCCGTGCACATAGGACTCGCGGAACGCGAACACCACGCCCAACTCACGCAGGTGCCGCAGTCGGTCCTGCGCCCGCCGCACCGACAGGAACTCGATCGCGGCGATCTGGTTCGTGGTCAGCACCTTGTGCTCGGCCAGCAACACCAGCAGGCGCCGGTCCCGATCGACCAGCCGGAACCACAGGCCCGCATCCGGTTCCCCGGCTCGCCGGCCGCCGCGCCCCGCGCGCCCCTGATGTGTGGATGAGTGAGGGTCACTCCTCAGTCGGCCTTCCACCCGCTCCCGTCGGTACCACCGCTGACCAGCAAGTTTATTAGCAGTCGCCTCGGCGGGTGGGGTGGCGGATTCAGAACGTCGAGGCCGCGCTGACCCAGACGCGGAACCAGGCGCCAACCCATCCGCACCGACCACGCCACGACCGACAGCGTGGTCAGCACCGTCCACCATGATCACCACCGCCTTCCACCCGGAGCGGCCAGGTTCTCCCTGGCACCCCTCAACTCCGGATTTCGGGGCTGTTTTTGACTGCGGTGATCAGGATGTGATTCAACTGTTATCGCGCTGTGGCCTGCCTGGCTCGGGTCAGCGGTGATCACGACCTGTCGTCCCTTCCATCGTGAGGCAAGCTCGTGCACCACTCAACTGTCGATTTTCGAGTCGACTTCGGACACGAGGCGGCCAACTGAGGCTGCTCTGTCACCTGGTCTGTCTGCCATGCCTACGGCGCTATCGGCGCGAGCTGGAGGGCGTCCAGTTCGGCGCGTTGCGCCAAAGAGGCCGAGCTCGTCGAGTTGAGGCCGCTGGGGCCGATCGGTCACGCGTCCTGTTGGCTGCCGTGTCGTCCGTCGGTGCGATCTTCGCGGGAATGTGGTTGGTAACGCTCTGCTGATAGGTGTTCGACTGGCAGTATGTCGCCCGGTCACGCACCGTGGAGGGCCGGTGCACAGGCAAGGGGTGGTCACAGGGTGTCGGGGGAGATCGTCTGTTCGTTCGCGGCGCTGGATGTGCTCGGCGAGGCGTTGCGGATCAATGTGCGGAGGTTCCCGTTCGCCATTCCGCACCACAGCGCAACACGGGAAGATCGGCTCCGCCTGGTCGAGGCCGTGCATCAGGACCTTGTCGCCCGCGGGTTGGTCCGGGACGGCGAGTTCGTGCCAGAGCTAGTGGAGGCGTTGCACGTGTTCGCCCGTGGGCACGTGGTGATCGCGTTGGTCGGCACCGCGGGTGAAGCCCAGCCTGCAGCACTGGCCGTGGCCGATGACCGCACAGGCGTGGTCGCTGAGCAGCGGGGAGAGTCGGTTGTCTTCCGGCTGTGCCAGCCCGACGCGATCGTGCCTGGCCTGGTGCGTCTACTGCCCCCGATGCGTTCAGGTCCAGGCGTGTCGGTCACGGTGGCCGACACCTCGGCGAGTGCAGGACGGCGGCGGGTCGAAGAGGACTTCTCCGAAGCGACTTTCCGCACGCCGGTCAAGGCCGCCGGTCCGTCGCCGGCAGGGCAGCGGGCAGCGGCCGAGGAGATCCTGCGCCGTCCCAGACTCGGCGCCGGATACTTCGTGGTGTCGGCGCGAGGGCGTAACGGTCGTGAAACGGACCTCGGGGCGATCAACTATCTCGACACCGACGCCGGTCGGTACGCGGTGATCCCCACCTCGATGCCGGACGGCCAGCTTGCGGCCACCTACACCCCTGCTGACCAGTCCACCCTCGACTACAACCTGAACAGGATCATCACCTCCCACCGGTAGCCGGAAGGAACCGGCAGCCCTCGAGGTTCGTCGGATCCGGGGACACGGCTGCAACTAGTTGTTACCGTTGGACGACGCAGCGTAGAGAGGGGATCGGCGATGCCGGAGGCGTTCTTCGCCGGCATGAAGGGCATCAGCGACTCGGTGGCCGCCTTCTCGGCCTCCGTTGCTGACGGTGTCGGCGTCAACGAACACGGCGGCCAAGCACTGATCAAGGCGATCGACAAAATGTACGACGGCATCACACGTGCTCTCGGCAGGTCGGACATCATCAGTCAGCAACCGCCGTTGGGGACGACTCCCGCCGCGCAGGTTTACAAGCCTTACCTGGCGACCATCGCCACCGACTCGGCGCAGGGATTCATCACCGCGGCGAAGGAACTCCAGAAGAAGCTGGAGCAGATGCGCTCCGACGTGGAGAAGGCGATGGCTGCGTACCAGGCAACCGACGAGGACGCCAGGCAGGGCATCACCAAGGCCGGTGGCCCCACTCTTTCCGCCTGACCAACCAGGGATACGAACTCGTGAACTCCAGGATCGTCCTGACCAGCCTGGCCGCCGCCGCACTGGTCGCCATGACCGCGTGCACCGGCTTGACCCCCGGTGATCCCAAGCCCACGGCAGACACCGGCAACCCCACCTCCAGCGAGGACACCCGCAGTTCGACGAGTTCGCCGACCTCGACCAACGCAAGCGGCTCCCTGACAAACGCCGACCCGTGCAGCCTGCTCACCAGGGGCGAGGCCGAACAGGTATTGGGTTCTCTGAAGGAGGAACCCAAGCCACAGAAGATCGGGTCTTCGCGTGGCTGCGAGTTTGCGCCCAATCGTGTCTATCTCTCGGTGGGTATCCGAACGGACGTGGGGCTCGCGGGTGTTCAGGCGACCGGTGGCGAGATCAAAGACATCAAGGTCGGCAGCCACCAAGCGAAGCAGTTGCTAGGTGCTGGCGGCAGTTGCATCGTCGCAATTGGGGTCACGTCGTCGTCGAGGGTGGACATCACGCTGAATGCTGGTGCGTCGACCGATCCGTGTCCGCCTGCGTTGAAGATCGCTGAGCTGGTCGAGCCGAAGTTGCCGTAGCGGCCGGTTGTCGGGAGAGGGGTTGCGGGGATGAACGAGGGAGCGCCGGGCAGACCGTCCGATGTGTACTCACGTTACGGCGTGCAGCGCCACGCCGAGGTGCAGACCGGTGAGCAGGTTCAGGAACGGGTCACCGCCGAGGTCCAGGAGCGGTACGGCCCCTTCCTGGGCATGGTGATGCAGATCGTCGAGGCGCCGAACCGGGTGAACGACGTGCTGGACGCGCAGGCAGCACAGCTCAAGCAGCAGGTGTTGACTCGTTCGGCTCCCGCGCAGCCGGACGCGCACTACATCGGCATCCCGCACCAGCAGTTGCACGAAGCCGTCAACAACGGGGTCGATCCAGGTGTGATCGGTGAGATCGCCGACGTCTGGACCCAGATCGGCAACGAGCTGGCCACGTTCAACGACGAGGTCGCCACGGCGATCGGCAGCAGCGAGGTCAACTGGACCGGCAAGGCCGGTGACGGTGCTCGGCAGGCGCTGGCCAACATGGGCAACAGCGCCGGCGAGACCGGCACAGCCGCGCAGCTGGCGGGGACCTTGTTCACGCAGCAGGCCCGTGCGCTGAGCGATGCGAAGAACAGTGTGCCGCCACCGCCTGCTCAGCCCTTCAACGCGGCGGCGTCGCGAGAACGGCTGATGTCGATCACCGACCCGATCCAGTTCGTGCAGCAGGCGGCAGCCGACCAGGCGGCGTTCCAGCAACAACAGGCTGATCACGAGCAGGCCGCGCGGGTGGTGGAGACCTACGACCGCACCGTGGCACAGACCGCCGCGGCTCAGCCCGCGTTCGCACCCGAGCCACCTGCACCGCCGAAGGAACCGGGAGATCCCGGCAGGCCGCCGATCGCACCGAACCCCGGTTTCACCGGTCAGGGCAACACGCCGCCCCCGCGAGTCGGCAACGACACCACCAACACGTCATGGACGGCGCCTCAGACGACGGGCAACAACAGCACGAACACCAGCGGTCTCAACAGCAATCTCGGCGGCAACGGTCTTCCCCTGGGCAATCAGGGCGGCAACAACCAACTGGGCGGCAACACCAATCTCAACCTCGGCGGACCGCTGCCCGGCCCGAACTCCGGTTCCAGGAGCACCCAGGGCGGTCCTGGCGGCCGAGCCGGCGGCGGGCCGGCTGGGCGCGGTGGCATCAGCGGCACGGGTGGCACGGGTGGCGGACGGCTTCCTGGTGGCAGTGCTGGCCTTGGTAATCCCAATGCTGCCAAGGGTTTCGGTCCTGGCGGGTCAGCGGGCGTCATGCCGGGCGGCGAGAGTGCGGCAGGGCGTGGTGGTGCGGCTGCTGCTGGTGCTGCCGGGCGTGGTGGCACCGGTGGCGGCGCGATGGGTGGCATGGGAGCGGGTGCCGCCAAGGGCCAGGGTGACGAGGACATCGAGCGGACGTCCCCGTCCTATCTGCTTGAGCCTGATCCGGACGAGATCTTCGGTAACGACACGCTCGTGGCTCCTCCAGTACTCGGCGAATAACGACGAGGTCCTGAGGGTGTGCCGAGCGGTTCAAGCGGGACAAGGAGAGCTGATGACCGGCTATCAGGTGGTAACCACGGCGGTGCGTAAGGAAGCCGCCAAGTGGGACGAGTTCGCCTCCGAAATGGGATCTGTGCGTAGCGGTCTGGCCGGACTCACGCTGTCTCCGTTGGCGTTCTTCGCTGCGGACGCGGTCACGTTCGCGGTTTTTCCGCTGAATCTGCCGACACCTCCTGAAGAGTTGCAGCGTTTGTACGAGGACATGCGATTCTTCATGGAAAAGCTCGCAGCCGAGGCGGAAACCGAGTTCAGAGAGATCAGTAGGAACTTGATCAAGATAGCCGAGACGTACGAACGCAACGAAGAGGTCGTCGAGCTTGACCTGGATCAGGTCTACTAGATTCAGGGAGTCTGGGAATATGAGCAATCCTGAAGCTTCTCACTATCCGGCGTTGATCCAGGCGCTGAACGAAGCTTTCCGCCTGGCAGCTGAGGCGGTGAACCTTCTCATCGACAACTTCAACAAGGGCGTCCACAACATCAACACCAACCCGCTCATCTACCTGGCACCAGACTTCTTCAGCGGACTGGAACGCGCGCTCAACGAGTTGCGTGACTATGTCGACAAGTTCGCCAGGGTGATGCTGGGCTTTCTGAAGCACCACGCTCCGGTCATCGCGCTGATCCAGGCCAGTTTCGACTGGCTCACCGTGCTGCAGAAGCCTGTCTCGGACATTGCCGCCCGCGCGGGAGACCAGAGCGAGAACAAGAGCTTTGGCCAGTGGACCGGTCCGGCCGCCACCTACTACAACTCTCAGGTGCTTGCCCGGCAGCAGAAGGCTCTCGACCAGTTCGCCCCAAAAGCGGAGGCCATCAGCAAGTGGCTGATCCAGGTGGCGCAGACGAACATTAAACTGCTGAACACTTACGCGGACAGGATCGGCAACGTTGTCGCCAAAGCGGTGTCGGCGTTGATCTCCGCGGGCACGATCATCGGCGCGTTGGAAGCGATCGGTGACGCCGCCGAGGTCTGCGGGGATCTGGTCGCTTCGGCTGTGACGGTGTTCGGCGACAGCGTGGAGTACTACACCAACACGGTCGCCTTCATGCGCGACATGGTCAGCACGCGCACCAACAATCCAGCCTTCCCCAAGGGAGCCTGGCCGCAGGCGGTGACCTGAGAACATGCTGGAAGAACACCTGCGCAACCTGAAACTGGCCGAGCTGCACCTGCCGCCCATCGGCGCAACCAGGACGTCACCACCCCCGGAGGTCCCACCCACACCCGCGGACCAGTACAAGGCGAGCGATCCTTCGCGGTCGTTGTGGGTGATCGTCGACCCGGATGGAAAGGTGCTGCAGTTCGACGTGAGCAGCAGCTGGCAGACGCGGCTGCTAGCCGCCGAGTTCGGCCAGGCGCTGATGACGACCTACCTCGACGCTGTGCGGATCGCCGCCACCGTCGAACGGCAGGCACGGCGCGAGCACCGTGACGAACCTCAACCGGTCAGCTTTCAGAGCTGGTCCGGCATGCCCGACCTGGAGACATGGCTGGCTCAGGTCAAGGCAGAACAGGCTGACATTGGCCGGCAGCTGCGGGAAGCCAGGGAGCACGCGGACAAAGTGTCGCTCGAGGTGACGACTCTGCGCAGTCCGTATGGCCTTGTGACTTTGCAGATCCGCAACAGGGCGCTGGTCGGCCTGACGGCGAACGCCGCGGCGATCTCTCAGTCGAACGTCGGGCAGCTGCAACAAGATTTGTGGGCGGTGTTCGGCGATGGTGGACTTACCTCGGATCGTGGTGGGACAGCGGCGAGCCCGTCCAGGCGTCGCCCTCGTGCCGAGGAAGTCGATCCGGAAGAGGACCTGTGGAAAGGGTTGGGGTCGCGGTGAACCGATCCGCTGGGATCGTGGGCGTGGCAGTACTCGCGTTGAGTATGGCGGCGTGCGCCGGTGGCGACGCGGTAAGCGGGAGGCCGGACGGCATCTCCATCACGCCACCGACCTCCGCCAGGTCGCCCGCGCTCGGCCGCGCCAAGTACACGGCGCTGCCGACCTGCCGGCAGGTGACGCAGAGGGTGCCGGGGCTTCCGCCGTTCCGGTCCGGCAACGAGGACCCCTCGGTGTCCGACATGCTCACCGGATGTGAGTTCCAGCGCATCCCGGACTGGCCGCGGGTGAACTTGCAGGTGTCGGCGTGGCGGGACGAGAAGAGCGACGCCTCGGGGCCTGCCGGTCCAGGTAGAGGAGCGCTCAAGGCCCGTGAAGTCTACGACGTGACGTCCAAACCTGGCGCCGATCCGGCCGACGACGGCGCGGCTGAAGATGTGACGGTGGGAGAGAAGGCGAAGTGGTTGACGCCGAAGGACAGGGACAGCTGCACCCTGATCATCCTCGACGTCAACGCCGTGCTGATTCTCGACAACAAACCCGCGGACAAGCCCGCCCCCCGGTCCGAGGAGTGCCGGGGGCCGCTGCGTGAACTTGCGAAGTCGTTCTACGACGCGGTCCAGACGCCGTGAGCACCAAGAAGACCCGGCTGAAGGGCGTTCAGAGCTGGGTGCCCGAGCAGCTGGAGTACCTGATCGCCCCATTCGCAATCGACACCGAGCAGAGCGCCATCCGCCAGAGGATTCGAGACCTGGGATTGAACTGAACCATGCCCGATTTCGGCGATCTGTCGGATGCGAGTCTGCGCGACGGCGACGGTTCCGATTGGCGACCGGGCTCGTGACCTCCCCGATCTTCATTCCGCCTTCCGAGCCGGAACCCCGCTGGGTGTGGGTCTCCGCGCGACGAACCGTCGAGATCCGCTCAGGTGGCCGACGGCTCGGTATCGGTCTCCTGATCTCCACCCTGCTCGCCTTCGCGATGGTTGCCGTACTGACGCTGCAGCTGTTCGGCTGGGATCGGTGGATGGGCTGGGGCGTGGCCTTCGTCGCAGGACTTGTCTACGTGGGGTGCCCGCTGATCTCGTCGCTCAGTGTGTGGGGAAGCTCTCTGGACTACGTCGAGGGCGAGTACCTCAATGCGGTCGGTGCTCAGATGGCCCGGCGCGTGTTGGGCGGTATGTGGGGATTCTCGAGCTTCCTGACCCTGCTCTGGTTGTTCGTCTTCACCGTTGTCGCCACTCAACTTCCGCTCCCGCTGGCCGTCCTCGCTCCCGTGTTGGCGGTAGCACCGGTCACCATCACCGGGATCGCGTTCTTCAAGGGACGCAAGCTGTTTCGAGACCCGCTGACGCCCGGCGGGACAGCTGCCCGGTGATGCTTCCCCGCAAGCAGAAGTGGCCCGTCCACGTCGTCGTGGTGCTCGCCATCGTTGTGCTGGCCGGGGCCGTGCTCCGGCTACTGGTCGACGGCGGTGAGCAGGAACGGCAGCGGTCGCTGGACGAACGGCTCCGATTGGTGTGCGAGCGCGATCCCGCACCGGCGGAGGTTCGTGCGCTCGTCGGCGACGTGGTCGGCCGGTATCAGGACGGCAAGGGATGCAGCTGGCGTGTGGATGCCACGGACCGCCTGCTCGTAGCACGTCGCGTGTCGATGCCGCTGGACCAGTGGACCCGCTCTCTGGGACGCACCGACCTGACCACCCGCAGCCCCAAGAATGTGGGCATCAAGGTCGTGCGCAGCTCCGCGCACTGCACCGCGGCATTCGACAACACCACGGGCGGAATCGTCGAGATCGAGACCCCAACGAAGCTGGACTCCGATTGTCAGAAGACCGCCGCCGCGGCGGCCCCGATCGCCGACGCGATTCACTGACCGCCGATCGGCTGGCCGGGGGCGGAAACGGCTCGGTCAAACGCGTTTCCGCCGTATCCGCGTGGTGGCGAGCAGGTTGCAAGGTCTCGTACAAGCGGGTGATCAACGCGGTTGACTCGGCTTCGTCCAGGCTCTGCTCCTCGAGTGCGCGAACGACCGTCTCATAGCCGTCGATCGCGTCCTTCGCCTCGGCAAGGAGACTGGAGTTCTCGGTCTCGACCCACACCAGGGGCTCGTACTTGGCGAAGGTCAGCTGGGTGAACGGCCCGGCCAGGCCTGCATGTGCGCCGTGTGCCGCGGGCACGATCCGGATTCTGACGTTCGGCCGGTTCGCCATGAACAACAGGTGCAGTAGCTGTCCGGCGTGTACTTCGGCGCCGCCGACTCGCAGGTGCAGCGCGAACTCGTGGAGGAAGAACGTGCACTTCACGTTGCGCCGGACCGAGGACTGCATCGCCAGCTGCGCCTGCACGCGCTCCGCCAGCTCGTCGGCCGGCGCTGTGGAGGATGCCCGTAGCACCTCACGCAGGTAGTCGGTGGTCTGCAGGAACAGCGGCACCATGTGCGTGTGCCAGCTGATCGGCGTCGTAGCCACCTTCAGGTGTTCGACGACCGTGCGCAGCCGGATGGGCGAGCACCTGCCGTGCTGCTGCCACCAGCCCTGGATGTGTGTCTCGCCGTAGAGCGACAACAGGTGTGCGACTTCCTCGGCGTTCACGTGGCAGACCCCCAGCAGCACGGCGACCTCAAGCTGGGTGGCGCCGCCTTTGCCGTTCACCACGTTGGAGAGCTTGGCCTCGTCCCAGTCCACGATGTCGGCAGCAACGCGGGAGGTCAGGTCCGCGCCCGTGATGGCCGCTCGTAGCCCGGCGCCGAATTCGCGACCACGCGCGGTGGAGATCCGCTTCGGCATGGCTACCTCCCCACCCGTTCGGCAACAAGCTGCAGGTGTCGCTGCTGCTCTCCGGAGCCGTGGCCTGGCAAGGGATCCCGAAGGCGTAGTGACGCGTGGCTGAGTCGGCGCGCGGACTGCTGCTCGGATCGGACAGCGCCGTCGAGTGTGACCAGTGCGCGCTCGTAGGGCTCGCGTTCGGCCGCGGACTCAAGCCAGGTGTCCCCGCCGTGCAGAGTGCGCAGGAGGACGACATCGTCGAAGCGTTTCTCGACGAACCGCATCATCGTGAACGACACGCCTTGGCCGAAGTACGGCCCCGCGTCACCGTCCACAACTCGGAACTCGAACCCAGGCAGTTCGTTCAGCTCCTCCAGTCGCTCCAGCTGGTCCGCCATCACCCGCGCGCCACCGACAGTGCCCTCAAGCAGCGACTCGGGCACGATCAGCCGTAGGTGCAATCGCCGCGGGCTGCCTGGTCGTACCGCTTCTTTGTCGTCCATCTCCAGGCGTTTCAGGACCTCGTGCTGCTGCGCGAGGTCAAGCTCATTCGTGGCGACCCCGGACTCCAGTGATGGCGCTCTGCGAAAAGGGCCAGCCTGGCTCCGTGAACTGCCCCAGCTGGGGAGTGCAGCGTAACCGCTGTTAGCGGCGGAAGGGGATCACTCCGTCGGGTGCGGCGGCGGGGAGTTGTGGCCGTGCCGCTTCGGGTGTGGTGAGTAGCGCGACGATGGTGACTGGTCCGCCGCAGTGCGGGCATTCGCGGTGTGCTGCGGGTTGTGGGAGTTGCTCGATCGGGGCCGGCATGGTCGGTGTGCCGGGCGCCGCCGGGCTGCTGGTGGTGCGGGTGTGCGGGACGAACTCGCCGCGTTCGCGTCGGCTGGCTGCGGTGCTTTTGCAGCGTTTCGAGCAGTAGATGCGATGGCGGGCTTGGCGTCCGGCTGGGCTGAAGGTCTCCCAGCAGATGGGGCAGGTCTTGGTGATCGGGTCAGCCTGCATGGGAGTTCACCGCCTTGCGCAGCTTGTCTGATGTGGACTGGTGTGAGCGCAGGCGGTAGGAGGGACCGTCGATGCCGACGACCGTGGCGCGATGCAGCAGCCTGTCGAGCATCGCGGCGGCGACGGTGGCGTCACCGAAAGCTGTTGCCCAGTCAGCGATTCCGACGTTCGTCGTCAAGATCGTGGGGCTTTTCAGATAGCGCTGATTGATCACCTGGAACAGGGCGGAAGCTCCGTCGCCGGGCAGCGGCAGATAGCCCAGCTCGTCGATCACCAAAAGCTTGGGGCCGGCGAAGAATCGCATGCAGGTCGCCCAACGGCCCTCGACCGCGGCCTTGTGACACCGCGCGGCGAGATCGGCGGCGGTAGTGAAGTAGACCCGGTTCCCGGCCTCCGCGGCGCCGCGGGCGAGCGCGGTGGCCAGCATGGTCTTGCCGACTCCGGGCGGGCCGACGAGCAACACGTTGGACGCGTCGTCGAGGAACCGCAGCGTCGCGAGGTCGCGGATGAGTTTCTCGTCGACGCCGGGCTGGGCGGCGAAATCGAAGTCCGCGAGCGTCCAGGGATCGGGCAGGCAGGCGAACCGCAGCCGCCCAGCAAGGCGACGCTCCTCGGTCGCGTTGACCTCGATCTCCAGCAGCCGCTCCAGCGCGGCCGTCATGCTGAGGTTCTCGCTGCGCGCCTGGTCCAGGATCCGCGGCAACGCGTCAGCGGCGGTGTCGAGTTTGAGGTAGGACAGGTGACCGCGTAGTTGTTGATAGCGGCGTGCCTCACTGACCTGCGGACCGCTCTTATTGTTGGCAGACAACGACTTCACTCCTTCTCTTCATGGGTGGGTGCCTTGTCCAGCCTGGCCGCGGTGGCGGCGTAGGTGGACAGGTCGATCACAACGTGGGCCGCGGGCCCAGTTGCGGGCAGGCCGCGCAGCTTCGCCGCCTCGGCCAGCGCCGCCGCCGACGGCGGACGGCGTGTCTTGTGCGAGCACGGCCGTTGCGTGGAGAACGCGCCCAGCACGGCGTGTTCGAGCGCGACCACGTGCCCGTCGTCGCGGATCACCCGGCCGGCGCCGTCCGGGGCGCGGTGGTGAACCGCGACCGTCGCGCCGCGCTCGGTGACGATCCGCAGGTCCTCAGCGCCGAGCCGGTGACGAACGTGGACCTGCGCGCCGGACAGGCCCGGCGGCACCGAATAATGGTTGCCACGAAACGAGATCAGCGCTTGAGCGGTGACGACGCGGATGACGTCGAACTCGGCCGGGAACGCGACCAGCGGAACCGGATGCAGCCGCTCGGCCGCGGCCAGCTCACCGACGGTGGTGCGTTCGCCGTCCCGGACCCGGCGGCGGCCATCGAGCCGGGTGGCGAGCCGGTCGACACCCGCCTGCGCCTCGCCGACGGTGGTGTCGTCGCCCAGCGTGCGCCACCAGCGCTGCGCGGCGGAGTGGTTGGCCTTCTCCACCACGCCTTTGCGGTTGCCGCGCCGCGGCGGGCAGGTCACCGACCGGACGCCGTAGTGCTTCGCGACCTGCGCGAACGCCGGAGTGATCCGGCCCGAGGACGGGAAACAGACCGTGGCCATCCGGTCGAGCCGCCAGACCTGCGTGACCCCGCCGGGCTTGCGCACCACCTCATCGATCGCATCGACCAGGTGCGCGAAGTCCTCCGACTCCGCCAGCACCGCCCGCCACCGGCCCGAATGCGACAGAGCCCCGCCAGCAGATGCGCGTGCCCGCCCAGGCCCCACGACGCCGGCGGATCCGGCAGCTCGACCCAGTCCCACTGGGTCTCCTCGCCCGCCGGGTGGGTAATGATCGCGACGTCACGGCCCTTGGTCGCCTGACACGGCTCGCAGTGCGGGCGCAAATGGTGACGGCGCAGCGCGCGGGTGAACGTCGAGTAGCCGCCCAGGTAGCCCAGTTCGCCGATCTCGTCGAGCAGCGTCGACGCCCACAGGTGCGGGTCGTCGGCTAGCCTGGCCCGGCAGTACTCGACGAACGGCTCGAACGGGTCCCTCACCGAGGACTTTCTTCGCCCCGGCACCACCTGGCCGCTCAGATACCGGCGGATGGTCTTGCGGTCACGCCCGAGATGACGCGCGATCGCCGACACCGACCAGCCCTGAGCACGCAGAGCCTGAGCCTCCACGTCTTCCTCCAGCGAGAGCATCCACCCTCCAGGAACGGTCCACGGTGACCAACACCGAAACCGTCACCCGGAGGCATCTGACCAGCGCAAACGACGCGCCGGAAGGACACCCCAACTGGGGACATTCAGAGAGCAGGACTGGCCCTATTCAGAGAGCGCCATCACCAGGAGGGCCTCGTGGTAGGAGTCGATGCGTACCAGTTCAGGCAGCACGTCGTTCGCCACGATCACCAGTTCGCTCGCTTCGGCCATGACGTCCCAGGGCGTCCAGGTCAGCCGTGCCCACGCGTTACCGTTGATCCGGTCCCACATGGCTGGGTCGACAGCGCGTTGTGCCACGCGAACGCAGAGTTCGACTTCCTCGTCGGACGCGCCGCACGCGGCACCGATCGCCACGACTTCGAGAGGCGACATGCGCAGAACGGCTCTGCAGAGTTGCGACAGCTTGGCCGCTGAGAAGCCGACCAGCTCACCCAGTTCCGCCAGCGACCAACCACGTTTCGTTCGCCAGCCCAGCACGGTCCGGCTCAACGCCCGGACTTCCAGGCTTGCTCTCCCGGCGACCAGATCCAGCGCCATGTGCCATCAACCCGTTCTTGATTCGTACTTCCGGTTCACGTCTGGTGGTGTTGGGCCGCCGGGGGCGTTGCGTCAGACCTGTCTGCTGACGCCACTGCCAATCGCAGTGCAGGCACTCGCGCCACAACCCGTCCGGGTACTTCGGCGACGGCTTCTCTGGAACCACCACCTCAGCGCCGCACAACACCTCTCCGCATGCACCAGGAACCGCCAGCGTCCGCGGAATCGCGTGTCGCGCTCCGAGGTACGGCAGCCAGCGGAAGGGGCGGGGCGACGTAAGACCGCTCACCGCAACGACTTTGCGTTCCGGCGGTGTCGTTTCCGGTAGAGAGCACATGTGATCACCTCGCCTGGAGGACCGCGTGCACCACGGCCGCGAAGTCAGGAACCGGCGCACCTGGCTCGGTGATCCACCGCAACCGGTGCGGTCCGAACCGGCTGGTCGGCAGATCGACGCACCGCCCGGCCCGTACGTGATCGACGCCCAGTTCGGTCAGCTCCAGCAGAGTAGGACCGGCGTGCGACACGACGAGGAACACCCAGCGCACGCCGTGGTCGTCAGGCGACTCGAACAGCGGTACCGAGTCCCCCAGTGCGGTGCGGACGCGCTCGCCGAGCTTGCTGGGCATGTCCAGCGCGTCGATCCCGCGGCCGGACACCAGCCACACACCGGTGCGGTACACACCGACCGTCCAGCCGTGGTCGTCCTGATAGGACTGTGCGGCGGTCTCGTACTCTGTTTGCGGTCCCTCTTGGGTGCCGATGCCGAGTCGAATGGCGTTGCGGGCGAAGGACATGGTCACCTCACGATCGCCGGTAGGAGAAGACGGGGAGCCAGCCGCGATATCGGCGGCGGCAGCTCGTCCAGGCCGTCCAGCACGTCGGTGAGCGTGCCCGTCGCCAGCCAGCACGCCCGCGGACGGCCGCCGCCGACCATCGACTCGGTAAGGAACCGCCCGGCCTGGGCGTCGGTGTCCGATCTGACGCGCAGCACGTCGAGCCACTGGCCGTGGCAGAACGAATAGATCAGCTCCACCAGCTCATACGGCGGATCGGGCGACCGGACCGGATCGAAGGACCAGCCCCTCACCTGGTGCAGATGCCGCAGGCGCCGCATCTGTGTGACCACATCAAGAGCACAGGCGTTCACAGCTCGGCCCTCGTCAGGGCGTGGCGGCCGTGGCCGGCGGGATGAAACAGGGCGATCTGGGCTTGGAGGAACACCCGGCACGGCACCCGGCGTCGTCGCCACCACCTGCCTGCGCGGCGACATTGGCGGCAAAGTCCGTTCTCGTCCGGGGTGTGCCCGCCGAACAGCGCGTCGAAGGCGTCAACGATCAGCGGCAGTTCACTGCGAGCGATGACCAGCGCGGCATCGTCGCCGCCGTCCGCGGCCACGTTCTTCACGGTCGCCAGATAACTCGTCACCCTGCGGTGCAGTTCGTCGAACACCACGTCCATCACCCCACACCCCTTCCGCCCAGCCCTGGGTGCCCTTACTGGGCACTTCTGCTTGGGCCGACGGGACTGCGCGGGCGCTTCACCACCACGCGACGGCCCAAGCCTCGTGCAAGGGGCTAGCAGTCCCGCCGACACATGCAAGGTATAACGTGCAGGCGCACGATAGACATAGCCCAATAGGGTCTAACTCGTGCAACTGCACGACTTGGTCGCGCGCTACGCTCATTGCATGGCAGCCGCACCAACTCGAGCCAAGAAGCGCCTCGGCCAGCACCTCGCGAACCTTCGCGATGCGGCCGGCAAGTCACTGCTGCACGCAGCGAAGGAGCTCAAGACCTCCGACAGCACCATCAGCAGGTACGAGTCGGGCCATGTGCTGCCGAACTGGGCGAGCGTTACCGCCTTGTGTGCGTTCTACGTCGCCAGCGAGCAGGACCGCGACACCGCGGCCCAACTGTGGGAGAACGCAAGCGATGAACCGCCGCGCGTACGCCTGCCTGCGGGCTCGACGAAGGCTTTCCGCACGTTCATCCGCGCCGAACTCGAAGCCGACAAGGTGCGCACCGTTCAGTCGTTGGTCGTGCCCGGCCTGATCCAGGTGAAGTCCTACGCTCGCGCCATTGAGGCGGCCGCTCACCGGTTCTACAAGCAGGATGTACGGCTCGACAGCCACGTCAACACGCGCCTTAACCGGCAGAAACGGCTGGAGAACGGCGAACTGCAGCTTCACGCGCTGATCGACGAAGCCGTCATCGAGCGCGAGGTGGGCGGTCCAGACGTGATGGAGGAGCAGCTTCACCACTTGCTGACCGTGGGCGCACGAGCAAACGTCACCTTGCAGATCATCCCCAAGACCGCTGGCGCTTACGGCAGCATGTCCGGGCCGTGCACGATCATCAGCTTCCCGAGTCCGACCGATCCGCCGGGCGTCTACCTGGAATACCCGGCCGGAGGCGCATGGGTGGACAATGAAGCTGACGTAGTCCGCTTCACCACCATGTTCGACGACGTGAGCCTCGTTGCGTTGTCGCCCACCGAGACGGCAGCGCGCATCGGCCGACAGATAGGGGCGCTCGGCAGACAATGAGCAGCAACTCCATGTGGCGCAAGAGCAGCTACTCGGGAGGAGGCGGAAACGAGTGCGTGGAACTCGCCGTCAGCACCATCGACGTCGGTATCCGCGACTCCAAGAACCCGGACGCGGAACCGCTGCGGTTCCAGCGCACGGCATTCTGCAGCTTCCTTGACGACCTCAAGGGCGGAACAAGCTATCCGCAGTAGCGGCAGGTACTGGATGGTGGGCCTCGGGCCGTCCATCCAGTACTTCGTCCCAATGCTCGCCGTCAGGCCACATGGCAGCAGGCGGAAGATGCGCCCGCCAATACGGTGACGTCACTAGCAGGGCAGCAGTGAGTCGGTGGAAGAGATCCGAATGCGCATGGCTGGCTCAGGAATTCAAGGCGAGCCGACGTTAGCGGAAAGACCAGGTAAGCCGCGTTCCTCTGGTGTCCAGCGCAGCCGTACGTTGTGCAGGGCTCACGCTCCCGCTCCACGAAGTCGTCGCAGCCCTTCAGCTTCGCGGTGACCGCGGCCGTCCAGTGGTGCGGCGATGACCGTCACGGCCGGAGCATCGCGACCTGCCGCCCGTACCGTCTCCTTCAGAGCGGGGAACGCGTCAGGCAACACCATCACGCGTTCGACGTTGAGCTTCACTGCATTCACCCAAACGTGACGTTGGGCGCCATTGTCTACGAGCAGGTGGAGACTTGAACGGCGTGGCAACCCGAGTTCGGTCACGGCTTGGGCGACGTAGTTGTCGATCAGAACCGCTGGCGCACGTGACCAGACTTGTAGGGCAAGGCGGTCGGGTGCACGGACTGTGACCTTGAAGCCGGCGGTGTTCAGGGCTACGGCTTCACGCAGCTCGGCACGGGTGGTGATCAGGAGGGCTGAGGTTGAAACGAACATCGTGAACTCCAAGAACTCGCAGCAAAGTGATCATTCAGCTTTGAGGACACTTCAACTGCAGCCACGGAATGCCCTCCCGCATTCAAAAACGGCATACGCAGCCGCTTGCAAGAGCGAGCACCGGGGTGTTACGGGATCGACCATTAGAACCTCTCGATCAGGCTGGCTTGCCCGTGACAAGGCTACTTGGTCTGCAACTAGCGTTCTGGTCAGCAGCGACACCCTGTGGATAACTTGCGATCTTGAAGCTGGCTGGAGGAGGCTGATCGGCGCCTGCGGGGACTTGTGATCGGGCAGCCTCTTCGATGGCGAGCCTGTCGAGAGTTGGCCGGTGCACCGAAGTAGGTCGCGGGACGGTTGGCTATCCGCGGAGCCGTCAGAAGCATGACGAGCTGCGACCAGGCCGCACTCACTCCCTGAAGGGTGAGCGCGGCCTGAAGTAGCAGGTTTCGCCTAAGCACGGAACACTCCATGCGGTGCCGCGTGGTGAGTGACAGGAAGCTGTTGTCATCACTGCCTCTGCCGGGCTACGACAAGCTCCTGGACTTATGATCTTCGCCTGGCCGCTCAGCTTTCCTCAAAACCGGACTGATCAAACTTGAGAGTGCGGGCGTTCTCCGAGACCGTCCGCACCTTGCTCTCATCGAAGCCGGAGGGATCGGTTGCTTCGATCTCGATCCGTACGGTGAGATTGGTGCTCGCCTCGGTACGGAAGTGAGCGATGACTTCCTCGGCGATATTCTTGAAGTCCATCGCGGTCTTATCGGTGTTCAGTGTCTTGACACCATAGAAGCGGGTCTTGAACTTCCGGTGGTAGACACCGGGGTGATCGGGGTCAGGCTCGAAGGACTTAGCGGCGTCTCCCTCTGTGGACGCGGTGGGGCTACTCGCTGTGTCAGGCACTTCGGCATCACGCTGCCTGACGGCGACGTCGGGGCGGACGAGCAAGAGCGAGTCCGTCGCCGCGGGAGCAACTCGTTTGTCGTCCGGAGTCCAGAGGCCGATGTAGCGGCCAGCTGCCTCGTCGTAGCCTGTGGCGAGGGCGAAGGCGTCGGTCTGCCAGATCATCGGCAGATCGATGATGCCCTCGTCGAGGACGCGGCGGTCGCGCAGGCGCGGCAGGTAGGGGTACTGGCTGTAGAGCCCCCAAAGCGTGCCGAGGGAGACGTGGCCGTCCTTCCAAATCGGCGGCACCTTGCCAATGGCCAAGCGGATCGTCGCGGCAGCCTGCCGAGTGGACAAGTCTCCGTCATTGCCAAGGCGTCGCGAGACTCGATCAGCCAGCGAGTCGGACTGACCTTCGACCTTGGTCTCACGAAGAACAAACGGTGCACCAGGGTCGGGCTGGGCCGGAACCAACGCCCAGACAAAGGTTTGGAGCAGGCGAGAGGTCACCGTCTGATCGGCCTGCCCGCGGCGCTGCGCGGCTTGGTTCCGCTGGTTCTGGGTTAGATCGAGGTCCGCCTCGTTGGCGAGCACATGGCTCCAGCCGAGGTAGTCGCGAGTCGCCGTGCTGAGTTCTTCCAGTCGAGCTTCGTCCGCGGCGAGGTGGACCAACATGTTCCGGTGGGTCCGGTTGGCGCTGCCGCGCTGCTCGGTGGCCTTCTGAGCGAACTCCTTCGCAGGTGACTCGGTGCCGCGCTTGTGCGCGACCTTGGGGTGGAGGATGACGAGCCGCGCCTCGTCAGTATCGGGGATATCGGCGTGACTCTCTGGGCACACGTGCACGCCCGTGAAGTCGCCGCGGGTTTGAGCCTGGCCTTTGAGCCGGCGGGCGATCTCGGCCCAGACGTCTTCCTTGTGCAGGCGCTCGGCCTGATCCTTCGCGGTGCGGGTGATGTTGGGCTGGAGGTCGTACCAGTGCTTCCCAGAGCCGGAGTAGAAGTAGGTCGCCCGGTCGCCGAGTTGGGTGAGCGCGGAGTGGAAGTTGCCCGGCACGTCGCCGGGCACGGCGGTGCCGAGAAAGACCCGTTGGGTGCTAATGCCCTTGTGGGTTGAGCCTGGTGCGATGGTCGGCGCGGCACCGAAGAACACCGCACGAGCGAGCCGCTTGGTCAGCGCTCGCTGGCCGTAGAGAGGCTTCTCCTTGTCAATCCGGACCGGCTCCGAGTTGGCGCCGTCGACGTCCGCGTCGATGATCGTCTTCCAGGAGTCCTGCAGGTACTGGGTCAGCTCGGCGTTCACGTTCGCCGTGGCCAACGGGATCGATGCTGGCATGATCAACGGCGCGGCGTCCTCGCCGGTCCAGAGAGCGTGAATCACCGTGCTCATCAACCGCAGCACGCCGCGGGTGCGCTGGAAGCGCTCGAGCGAAGACCATTCCTCGTAGAGGGTGTCGAACAGCTCGGGGTGGATCGGGTAGGTCCGCTTGATCCGGTTCTCGTACGCCGAATCCCGAGCCTCGCGGGGGAAGTCGTCGATGTACTTGCGGTACATCTCCACGTAGGCGCGCGCGGTTGCACCGATCGCGGCGAGCGCGGCAGCGTCAGGCTGTTTGAACAGACGCTGCTTCACGATGTGGTAGGCCTCGTCCGAGGATGCTGGTCGCCACTGTTCAGCCACCCGGCGTACGACATTCTGCAGCCGCTTCAGCGCGTCAAGGCCATTGGCGCCGCCCACCTCCTCGGCGTTGCCGGCGACGATCTCTGCGCCGTCGCTGCTCTCGGAGGCTGGGATGGAGATCGCGAGGAGAACACCGGAGGTGCCTTTCGCAGCCTCGGTGAGTGACTGGGCAAAGGTGAACTGGTCATCGAAGGTGCCGCCGGCGAGGTCGTCACGACCCACGAGTGAGCGAGCATAGGCAACCCATTCATCGATCAGGATCACCGCCGGGGCGTACTTCGCGAGTAGCTCGTGCAACGCCTTGCCCGGATGGGTCCGGTTGCTGTCAGCGGTGGCGACGATCGCAAAAGCCTCCGCGCCACCGAGTTGCCACGCCAGCTCACCCCAGATGGTGTTGACCTGGGTTCCGTCTTCCTTTGTGGCACCGGAGGGACTGAGGTGGTTGCCCACGATCGCGACGCGGTTGACTCGTGCGCTGGTGTAACCGTTGGCGTTCAGCAGTTCCTGGGTTTCCTGCGGGAAATCACTGACCGGTAGTCCAGCTGCGATGTGCCACAGGGACAGCATCGAGTGGGTCTTCCCGCCACCGAAGTTGGTCTGCAGGTTGATCACCGGCGAGGCATTGTCATCACCGGACAGCCTGCGCACTGCACGACCGATGAGATCGCGCAGGCCTTCAGTTAGATAGGTGCGCTTGAAGAACTCCACCGGATCGGCATAATCCGAGTCCGCCTCGCCACCCGTAGCGACTTTGTACAGGTCAGCGGCGAACTCTGAGGCGTGGAAGTTGCCTGTTGCCACGTCATCGTGCGGCTGAAGCACCTCACGCCACGGCTTGAGTCCAGCCGCTTCGGGATTGTCGACCGCCGACTTGAGGAGTTTCTTGTCGTCCTTGTCTGCGGTGACGCGGCGCAAGTTGAGTCGGATCCGTGCGATCTCCTCGCCCGTGTCGACGGCGCCGATGGCGACCGCGAACCGCTGGGCCGTGTCGAGGGCTCGGTAGGCATCGTCGTCGGTGAACGACCTCATGTGTGCCCAGGTGTGCCGTACCTGCAGTAGTTCGGCGGCGTAGGCCTGGTGGGTGCGGTTGAGGTGGGCGGCCAGCGGACGCCAGTTGCGCCGGTATCGGTGCGTGTAGTCCTGGGTGACCACCTTGAGCTGGATCGACGGGTCGCCGCGGTGAACGTCTCTGGCATTGTTGTTGTCGACCGTGGTGACGATGTCGACCCACGTGCGTCCGGCCTCAAGTTGCGGGTCGAGGATCAAGGACAGGAAGGCATCCAGCTTGGGCGCCAGCAAGTCGAACATCTGGCCAATGCGGTCCCGGTTACTCACTGCCATGTCAGTCATCCCCCTCAGAGAAATCGAACGCCTCCTGCACCTGGATGGGCTTCTTCGCTGCCCGCGCTACTTCGAGAATCTCGGGCGAGCTCGTGACGAGGTTGTTGAAGCTCAATGCGTCCTTGGTCCAGCCGTTGCCCTCTGCGATGCGGAACAGCAAATGGGCGAGCTCTTTGACAAGGTCAGCGTCAACGACGCCGTCTGGACGGCTCAACGCGGCCTGAAGGAACTCTCCAGCACGAACGATGCCATCGCCCTCCACAATCTTGATCAGATGGTGGAGTGTCTCCCAGTTGCTGGTGCGACTATCGTTGAAAACGTCGTAACCGCCTGGTAGATCTGCTGGCTTGATGAGTTGGACCCTATTTGCCCGACTCGTCAGGATCGCATCCCGTTCCATCGCGACCACGCTGGTGTTCCGCGCCCGAGCAAGATTGTCTGCATCACCGAAGGTCCCTACGCCATAACCGTGCTGCCTATACCACGCGATTGCGAATCGCGTCGTAGCGTCGAAGTCGCCTTCCTGTTCAGCCAAGACTTGGTCAAGGATCTCATTGATCCGCGCGAGTGCCGAGCGGACGGTCATCCTTGAACCGTCATTCTCGATGACGCCGCTGTAACGGCTGAACACTGCCATCCCTGGACCGATCGCCGCCTGTGGCAGGTCTACCGGCGCAACGCGGCCCTGCTGCAGCTTGCGCAACGCATCAGGCAGCTCGTCCTCCAGTGCCGTGATAAACCCGCGCTTGTCAATTGTAGGTGCGTCCTCAGATCGCGGGCGGAGCGAGAGCACGATCGATGATGCGAGAGCGTTAGAGTCGATGCTGCGCAGTCGGTTACCTAGTTCGCTGTGACTTGGCCAAGTAGCCGTGATCATCCAGCCAGAGCGAACCATGCCATCGAGCAACGTTTCCCAGCCAGTGGATGCTTCACCTGACTCGTCGGTCTCACTTTGCTTGAATGCATACCACACCGTGATTGGCAGGTTCTCGCGCGCAGATTCGCGTGCACGCGCGAAGACGCGACGAAAACCCTCCTCGAAGAACCATCGTGCGCCGTCTTTGCCGGCGTGACGATAAGGATTAGCGACGAGTTCCTCTGACTTGGGTACCATCATTGTTGAGAGTAGGTCTGGATAGATCGACCGCAACGACCTGCGTAGCCACATGTAAAAGAAATCGGAGAGATCTGCGTAGCCGATATTGTCGTAGTATGGCGGATCTGTTGCGATCAAAAACCCGTCATAGCTACGCGATGCGGCATCTGCCTGTATCGCACGGCCTGATACGACTGGAGTAAGGCGTTCGAGCACCTTGCTTACCCAAGTCCACTGGTCGCGCATGTTGCCCGACGATTGCGACATTGGGTTTGCTTCGCAGAAGTCCCAGATCATCGGGATCGTCTGTCGAGAGAATAGGTGTCCAACGCCTTCGTTCTTGACGTCGGAACGCCACGCGCACAGCGCGTTGTGGTAGTCCGTCGCTTTTGATACGCCGAACCCAAGTAGGGTTGCAACAGCATTGGCGTAGGCGTCGGAGCCGCCGTCCGCAAGGACGCGCTTATGAGCCTCGGAGACCAGATCGCTAAAGGTTGTCAGAGCGACCAGTTGACGGTTCGTGAATAGGTCTACCCATTTTGTCATGCCGTAGGCCTGCACGCGGAAGCCGAGTGCTTCTTCCGGAAGCGCTGATTCCTGCACATCTGAAGGGCGATCTATCGTGGCAGCGGCTGCATGTTCGTCAGTGGGTTCAAGATAAATGCGCTGACGGTTTCCTTCTGCAACTACCGCCATCAGCTGCGAGCCAAGTCGACGGGCTCTGCCTTCAGCTCGCACATACTTGAGGTCCGTGGCGGTCTTGCACGCGAGACACCTCGCGCCAGTCCTTGTCACTGTTCCATCTGTGTTTGCCGTCGGCGCATCGGCCTTGCCGTGGCCAATCTCGAATTTTACTCGTTGCCCCGAAGGGTGGGTGGGGTCTGAGACAATCGAGGGAACCACGAAAGTCTCTTTGCCCTTCTTCTTGCCGAGCCACCATGACCGGGCCAGCGGCAATTCGATACCGCAAGCGGGGTTGGGGCAGGTGACCGTGCGTGCCCAGATCCAAGCGATGACGGTGCCCTTGGTGCCGTCGGAGAGGGTTGCCTTGGGATAGAGGTGACCGATTCGCTTCTCAGCCTCCTCTCGCATCCACGCCCCATAAGCGCGAATGTCGGCGGCTAGGCCCTCGGCACCCTTCCACGGCCGGATCTGGGAGTCGGCCAGTCCAGGGAAGACCGGCGGCTGATCGCGGAACTTCGGCGGGATCTCGATAAGCGCCTTGTTGATGAGCACCGCGACGGGATTGAGGTCGGAGGCGTGTGCCTCCAGGCCGAGGCGTTGCGCTTCGAGGGGGATGGTGCCACCACCGGCAAAGGGGTCGAGGATCGCCGGAGGGTTGCCGTCGGTCGACTTGAGGATCTCGGCGTGCGCCTCGGCAAGCAGTTTCTCGTCGCGAGAGTTTTCCCAAACGACGAGCCGCTCGATCAGGTTATGCAGTCGTTCGCGTTCCTTGCGCTGCAGCTCCTCGGTCGGGAACTCGTCAGGCCGTGACGACGGGTCGTCGACGAGCTGGGCGAACAGCACCGCCCTAGCCGCCGCGAGCGGCCGTCGGGCCCACCACAGATGAAGCGTCGACGGATGACCGTGGCGGATCGACTTCTCCCGCGCTGACTCGCGGTTGATCGCCTCCAGGGGCAGCGCCACCTCGATCAGCTTGCGCTTCTGCAAGGACTTCCTCGACCCTCTGAGCCCCTGCGGGCTCGACCAAGCGGTGTTTCACTACCGCGAATTGCTTGTCCCGAACCTGGCGGGACCTCTACACAATCGACGTGCACCGGGACGAAACTGTTACGCAACGCTTCTGGGAACGGTACTTCGGGGTGCGCTCGGCAGGTCCACCGTTGCCACCGGGAGGGATGTCTCGGTCCATCACCGACGTGCCAGGTCGGCAGGGTCCTGGCGGCGATGCGGTCATGGAGCCAGGCGACCTGGTTGTGGAACTGAAGACGTGCCTCTCCAGTCGGTGAGGTCGCTCCGTATGCGAGCAGAACGCCGTCGGCCACGCCAAGAGAGGCTTCGAGTGGGGGTCTTGCCTTCAGCCAGCCGTCCTCCGAGATTCCGAGTTCGGCGATGGCACCGGTCGCGTGCGATGGCACTGAGAAGAGGTTCGCCACCGCAACGTCGTCGAAGCCAAGTAGTTCAGCCGCCAACGCCACCCGACGCAGGGTTCTCTGGCCATCGGTGAGCGGAGGGTTGGTGAGGATCGCGACAAGGGTCCTTTGAGCGGTCGTCACCATCAGAAGGGCGCCGTTCCCTTGGCCCACGACTTGGCCCAATCACCCCGGATACCCGTGGCCTCGAAATCGCCGAGGTTGGTGGTAGCGAACGGGTTATCGAGGTAGCGGACCTCATCGTGCTGTGGTCCGCGTGGATCGACTCTCACCAGGGCGAGACGGTAGCGGGGCACGGCATTCTTTCCGGTCATGACCTCGTTGTGGGTGACGAAGAAATCCTTGGCGCCGTCGATGCGAGCCTTGACCTCGATCCGGTACGTCTCGCCGGTCGACGCCGTGGACAGGATGTCGAAACCGGGGTTGTTGAAGGCCTGCTCGATCGGTTCGCGGCCAAGCTTCCGCTCACACGCCATCACCAGGTCAACGCCACGGCGTTCGACTTCCTTGGTCTCCTTGGCGTGGATCGGGGCGCTAACCGGTAGGTCATCTTCGAGCAGAGCGATCGGCAAGACGAGGGCAGCCGTGACGATGAGAGGCGGCTTCGTCGACATCAGGGTTTGCTGGTCGAGTAGCTCGAGTCGGCGGCGCAGTCGTACGTCGAGCTCCACAGCCTTGCGATTCAGGCTGTCTGAAGACTCCCTAGGCTTCTCGCCCTTCTGCTCCTGCTCAGAGGCGACCGCGGCTTCCAGGAGTAGACGTTCGCTTTCGGACGAGAGCCGCTTGGTGACCAGGTTCCGGATCTTCGTCAGCTCGGCCCGGCGCCGGGGCTGAACCTCGGCGAGGTGCTCTGGCAACCGATTAGCGATGATCCAACTCGTGGCCTTGTCCTCCGCCTCAGCTAGCCAGCGCAAGGCACGTGCCGCCGCGACGGCAGGCGTTTCCGGTGCGGCGACACAGTCGAGGTAGGGAGCAGGACCGGCCGCGGTCACGGTGCCGAAGCGGTCGACGAACGCGTAGCCGAAGCGACGCGCAACGCTGGTGCCGGTCGCGTCCGCGACCTCTTCGATGACACCCACGAGCAAGTGCGGTTCCTCAAGCTGCGAGGACACCAACACCGTGCCCGAGTTGAGGATGCCGCCGAACTGCTTGATCGCCTCGTCCATGACCGCGTCGTGCAACGGATGGCCTGGAGCAAGGAGATCGGCGCGGACCAGATCATTCGCAGGAGCGACCTGGGCCAGGTCGAAGGTGACGCGGTCATAACGAGTCGCAACAGGTCCGTGCTTACCGGCCCGGAGGAGCGCCGGCACGTTCGCGATCTCATAGCGACCGCGTTCGCGCTTGGCGATCCGCCCGCCAAGCCGAGTGAACGCCGCCTTGAACGCCAGCTCGATGTAGTGCGGCTGCAGGCGTCGAGCGCGAGCTTCATCCATCGCTGCGCGCAGCGCCGCAAGGTCGGCTTCCGCCAAGTGGTCTGCGGCGAGTGCTCTCTCCTCCAGCAGTTCCTTGATTCCGTCGCCGACGCTGGCGTCGATGACCTTGTGCATCTTCGCCCGGACATCTGGACGCTCGCCGTACTGGATCGCCTCCATCAGCAGGTCACGGAGCGGTGTCTCCATGAAGGCTTCACCGAGCACGTCGAAGACCTTCCCGCCGTAGGCCTTGCGCATCTCTTCGATCTTCAACAGCAAGCGGCTGAAGACCTCGCCCTCGCGGGTGTTGGAGGCCACAAGATTCCAGAGGCGACAGACCTCTTCTTGGCCGATGCGGTGGATCCGGCCAAACCGCTGTTCGATCCGGTTCGGGTTCCACGGGAGGTCGTAGTTGACCATCAAGTGAGCAGCCTGGAGGTTCAGCCCCTCACCTGCCGCGTCAGTGGCAATGAGAATCTGGCAGTCGCGGTTCTTGGTGAACTCCTCGGTGATCTGCCGGCGCTCGCCGCGGCGGACGCCACCGTGGATGGCTCGAACGGCATCTGGACGGCCCAGGAGCGAACTGATGCGGCCCTGGAGGTAGTCGAGGGTGTCACGGTGTTCGGTGAAGATGATGAACTTCCGCGGCCAGCCGCCTTTGTCGGTGGTGAGCGCGTTGTCCTGCAAGATTGCGGAAAGCTCGGTCCACTTGCGGTCAGTTCCGAGGTCGCGCACCCTCTTTGCCAGCGCTGTCAGCTCGGCCAACTCGGCCAGCTCGACGTCGAGCTCCTTCGCCGTACGCGCGGCGGTGGCGGCGTCGAGCAACTCCTCCTCAAGAGTCTCGATCTCCTCGGCGTTGTAGTCGTCCGCGTCGAGGCCGTCGAGGTCAATAGTTGGCTCAGTCTCTCGATACGTGCCGCTAAGGATCTCCTGCTTCTTGCGCTCCAAGCGTCGTGAGCGACGAACCAGGCTGCGGTAGATCGCCTCAGGGCTGGAGGCAAGACGGCGCTGCAAGACCGTGAGCGCGAAGCCGACGGTGTTCCTGCGCTTGCCATCGAGCTTCTCCGCCCGGTTCATCCCGGTGCGGACGTACTCCGTGACCGCCTCATACAGGTGCTGCTCAGAGGCGGTGAGTTCGTAGGGAACGGTCTCAGCGACCCGTTCGGGAAACAGCTTCTTGCCCTCGAAGGTAAGCAGATCCTCTTTGACCATCCGGCGCATCACACCGCTGGTATCGGCGGTGGTCCTGTGCTTGCCCTCGAACCGATCACGGTCCAGCAGGGTGAGAAAGAGCTGGAAGTCCTCCTCTTTGCCTGAATGGGGAGTGGCCGTCATCAGCAACAAATGACGAGTCAACTCGCCGAGTAGCTCACCGAGTTGGAAGCGCTTCGTCTTCTGCAGCTTGCCGCCGAAAAAATGCGCTCCCATACGGTGCGCTTCGTCGACGATGATCAGGTCCCACTCGGTCTCGCTCAACCGCCCCTGTAGCTCTTCGTTGCGGGCGAGCTGGTCCATTCGCGCGATCAGCAGCGGGTTGGCTTCGAAGACGTTGAGATTGACGTTCGCATCGATGAGCTGGTTGGTCAGCAGATCGAAGCGAAGCCCGAACTTGAAGAACAACTCGTCCTGCCACTGCTCGACGAGGCCGCCTGGGGCGACGATGAGGCATCGCTGCACGTCATCGCGAAGCATGAGCTCCTTGATGTAGAGCCCAGCCATAATCGTCTTCCCGGCGCCTGGATCATCTGCCAGGAGGAACCGCAGCGGCGTGCGCGGGAGTAGTTCACCGTAGACCGCTCGGATCTGGTGCGGCAGCGGCCGGACATCACTGGTCGCCACCGCAAGCATGGGATCGAACAAGCCGGCGAGCGTGATGCGCTGGGCCTCGGCAACGAGCTTGAAGTCGCTCGCCGGAGCGTTGAAGCTACGGCTCCCGGTCTGGGCGATCGAGAGCGCGCCCACGTCTTTCCGGAACACCACCTGCTGCCCGAGCCCACCAGCAGCGGTCTTGTAGGTCAGTTCCAGCGCGTCGGCACCGTGGTGCTGTACCGCGAGGACGGTGACGACCTCGGCAGGGATGAGCCCCTCCAGTCGCAACCCAGGCTTGACCTCGTCAAGCTGCACGCATGACCTCCTCGCCGACAGCCTGCCACTTTAAGTCGAGAGTTCCGACGACTCTGTTACGACACCACACGCCGCCGCATGCAACTGACCTCGCACAAGCGACGGTCTTTCAGCGTAGTGTACGAAGGCCCAACGCACCGTCGGATCGGTTGATGGAACCTCCGTTAGCCTTTTCAATCGTGTCCGTGTTGAAACTTACTAACGGTTGCAGTTGCCCTGCTGCCTGGCCCGTCGACCGCAGAGTGTTAGTCGTCGATAACCTGCAAAATCTGCAGAGGAGCCGTGCTGATCTCTCTTCGTCGCAACTTTTTTCTGCGGCAGTTTCCGTGTCGTCGCGCTTGCGGATGGGAACTGATGCAATCAGCCCTGTCGGCAGTGAGGTGATCTCAACAGCGGAGATTCCAGCACTGAAGGCCTGAGGATGTTCGGGGGAACGCTCGTGCAGGCGCTCTGACGTGCCGGGGGGCCTCAGGGTTCCGGCAAAGTCGTGTTGGTGCTGGTCAGGGGTGGATTCCGAGCAGGGTGAGTGGTCGGGTGAAGTCTCGGCTGGTGTGACGCAGGCCGGTGGCGATGCGTGTGTGACCGGCTAGGCGTAG
>NZ_BAABBE010000028.1:90993-116679 GCF_039537795.1 Lentzea roselyniae | reverse complement strand
GGGCGCTGGCGCGCCCTGCGGCACTTCACCACCAGCCCACGCAAGATCGGCCACATCGTCAAAGCCGCACTCGTACTCACCCATTTCGAACACGGACGGCTCACCTGAAACTCGTTGAGATCACGTCCTTGTCGAGCGCGGGACGGATCGCGATCATCGCCGGACCGAGTACGAACCGCCAGTCGTTGATGTGGTGGACGGCGGCGTTGAACTTGTCGCCGCACTCCCGAGCTTTGCCCTCCAGCCCCTCGAACCCTCGGTCGAACTGGCCTTTCATTTCATCTGAACCAGTCATCCGGGCCATCAACTCCTACACACTGTAGAACTTGGCGAGGTTGATCTCGTTGACGCTTTCGGTACGGTCGTACTCGTCGGCGATCCTGCGCAGCGCGACATCGATCTGGCCGAACTCGGTGACCGCACCTTGGAGGACCTTCTCCATGAAAACGCGGAACTCCTCGTACTGACCTGCCTCGAGCTCGGCGTTGACGATTCCAGCGGCGAGAGTCGTGAGGTCGCCGACGAAGAACGCGGGAGCTGACAGGTAGGCGTCCTGCACCGCACGCACGATCGGTTCGGTACTGTCCGGCTTCTCCTGCCAAAGCTTGGCTTCTTTGCGCAGCTCTGAGGTGACGGCCTTGAAGTCAGCCATTCCCATCCCCCCTGCCCAGTACCTTGAAGCCGTCGAAGTACTCGTCGTCCGCGTCATCGCCGCTGCTTCGCGGCCGCTCCGAGCGCGCTGCCGGACGTGGTCGCTCATCGGGATCGACCCCGAAGCCCGCACGGGCGAACAGGTGCAGGGCTTCCTCAGCCAGCACGGTTTCGGAGGGGTTGTCCAGCGCCTGAGGGTTGCCGTGGATCGCGACGGGGCCGCCGTCGCGCACCTGCATCGTGAGGTACCCAAGTGGACTGCGAATCTCAGTCGTGTCGGTCCGTGGAGCCTGCTTCTGCCGGCGAATCGCGTCGTACTCGGCGTCGATGGCGTCGAGCCGGGACCTGTTCCTCGCCAGGAACTCCTCGAGCGACAGGTCTGCGGGATCCACAGAGGACTCGCCTGGCTCGGACAGACTCGAAGGGCTCTCCTGGCTCTGGAGCCAGTGGGCGGACTCCACGGCGAGCGCACGCTGAACCGCGGTGATGTACGTGTTGTAGAGCGCAGCCGGGAATGCCTCCGGGCTGAGCTGCTCGAACAATCGCGGACGAATTCGAATGTTTGTCACCATTTGGGACCTGTTCACGGTGACCGTGATGAGCCCAACGGGATCACTGGCCTCATACGTCTCAGACGGCTGAAGTTCAGCACCACCAGGACGGGTGAACTCGGCGAAGCGAGCTCTCGTTTGAGGGTCGTCGGGAACATTCAGATCGGCCAGCTCGATGTGGTCAAGCGGCACAAATGCCTCCTCCCCCAGGTTTCCGTTAGAACCCATGTGACATGGCCGACCATAGCGGCATGCCGCAAGAAGTGCGCAATTGCGGTAATCGACTGATCACGCTTGGTGACGTCGCCGCCGCAACCCCATGCGCGGGCCTGATGCCGCTGTGAGCGGCCTTGCGATTGCTCGCTGTCGCGGTCCGGCGACCGTGGGCGGCGCCGAGCGCGACGTCGATGACGTCGAGGCCTTCACCTTCGGACTCCGACGTCAGCGAGTCGACGAAGCTCGCGATCTTCGCCTGGAAGTCCCGCATCCACTCTTCGGGCGTCTTCACCTGCATTCCGCCTCGCGCTCGACCGTACGGACCAGAGGAATCCACACCCCAGCCGACCTTGTCGCCCGAACAGCCGGTCGGAAGCAAGGCACGGACAACGCCGACAACTCTCGGTCGGCCTGATGGCCGCTCACCGTGTCACCCGAAGGAAGTACGGTGGGCCAGGTGACCACGTTTCCACGGGTGCCCGCGGACCTGTTCCGCTTCACCACAGCCGAGCACGCGGAGCTGCACACCGCAGTACTGCGCGCATTCGGCGCGGCGAACGAGCGCCTGGAAACATCGCTGACCCTCGACGGCGTGCAGCTACGACTGAGGGACGTCGGCTGGTCCGAGCAGGTGACGGACGACGACCTGACCAAGTCCCTCACAGCTCTCCGGCAGTGGGGCCTGATCGAAACCGCTCAGCACCGGTACGGGCTGACGAAACACGGCGAAGCCGCGTACGCCGGCATCCAGCACGCCCTCGAGACCCTGACCAGCAGCGGCGCGCTGCAGACCGCCGTGCTCGACGCGATCGCGGACCGGCTCGACGAGCTGAGCAAGCCGATGGACGACCGCCGCACCTTCACGGCGCTGCAGGAACTAGAAGGCCACGTGAAAGCGCTGCAGACGGGCACCACGAGGTTCAACAGCGAGCTGCAGCGGCTCTTGAAGGACGACCACGACCTCGCCACGTTCCAGGACGTCAAGCGCACCACGATCACCTACCTGCGCGAATTCATCGCCGACCTGGACGCGCGCAAGCAGCAGATCCGCGAGAAGATCGACAACCTCGATCCCGTCAAACTGCACGAAAACGCGCGAAACGGCGCCGACCTGTACCAGGACGACAACTGGCTGCAGAACCGGGCGAAAGCCTGGGACAGCCTCAAAGCCTGGTTCCACCACACACCTTCGAAGGCCGACGAGCTGCAGGACGTGGCGCGGAAGGCGATCGTGCAGCTCCTCCGCGTCCTCGACCGGATCAGTGAGCAGCGGAAGCGCCCGACCAACACCGCGGCCGACTTCAAGGCGCTGGCCAGGTGGTTCGCCAGAACCACCACCGAGGATGAGGCGCACGAGCTGTTCAACGCCGCGTTCGGGCTGTGGTCCGCGCGGCACGCCCACCTCGCGCACGCCGACGGGGAGCTGATCCCGAGCGCCGAGCCGTGGCACAACACGCCTCCGGTGAAGCTGTCGCCGCAGCTGCGGACGACCGGCAAGCAGGAGCACATCGGCAGCACCGGCAAGATTCGCAACGTCGACGAGGTCCGCCGCAACCGCCGCCGGCAAGCCGAGAAGGAACGCGCTGAGCTCGAGCACGCGTGGCGGCAGATCCAGACCGACGGACCGATCCGGATCTCCACGCTCACGAACCTCGACCACGACACCTTCCACCGGCTGATCGACCTGGTCGGACGGGCGCTCGGCAGTGATCCGGACAGCACCGGCACGCGGACGGCCGGGACCACCGACGGGCGGATGCAGATCAACCTGCGCAACGCTCGTGGCTGGGCCACGATCACCACCCAGAAGGGCACGTTGAGCGGGCCCGACTACGTGATCGACGTGCAGAGCCGATGAGCAGGACGGGGAACCAGCTCGCCCGGCTGGAGAGCGAGGAGGTGGCGCGCGGTGTCCGGCTGCTGCTCGCTCGTCCGTTGCTGGCCGCCGTGCAGGATCCGGACGGGTTCGACCTCATCAGAAGGCGCCGCGAGCCGATCGTGAAGTGGTTCGACTACTACTGCGGCTGGCGTGTGCACGTTGAGCCACGCGCTGGCTATGCGCGGCTGTTCAAGACGACGCAGCGGCCCGATCGCACGCGTCCTGCGCCGAACTTCGACCGGCGGCGGTACATGCTCCTTTGCCTGACGTGCGCGGAGCTGCTGAGCGCACCCACCACGACGACCGAAGCGTTGGCAGACAAGGTGAAACAAGCCGTCAAGCTCGAAGAGCTGCCGTCGTTCGACCCGGACAGGCGCGCCGATCGGTCCGCGTTCGACGACGTGCTGGACTTCCTCGGGCAACTCGGGGCCGTCGAGATCAACGAGACGCACCTCCGCGCGGATCCGGTGATCATCACGCGGCTGCTCGCGGCGCCGGTCTCGCCGTCCATTGTGGACAGCGTCGAGGACCTCACGCACGAGAACCGGTACGAAAACGCTCATCGCAGTCTGTGGCAGAGGCACTCCACCATGCGCAGGCTGATCGACGATCCCGTGGTGTACAAGGAAGATCTGACCGCAGGTCAGCTCGCGTTCCTCAGCTCACCCACCGGGCGCAAGATCGTCCAGACGGGTATCGGGCTCGCCGGGTGCACGTTGGAGGAACGCGCCGAGGGTTTTCTCGTGGTTGACGCCGACGCGGTCGCCACGGACACGAGGTTTCCGGACGACGACAGCCACGCGAAGGTCGCCGCGTTGTTGTTGCTCGACCGGTTGGCACGAGGTCCCGCACGGTTCGACGACCTGGTCGAAGAAGCACGCGAGCTGCTCACGAAGTTCCGCAACTGGGCCAAGGCCTACCAGTCGGACGGTGGCGCGGGCAGGCTCGCGGCGGACGGGGTCGCGCTGCTGGAGGCGTTCGGGCTGGCGCACAACGAGAACGGCACCGTTCGGCGGCTGCCCGCGGCGGCCAGGTACGCGGTGGAGGAGCTGCATGACTGACCGGTGGCAACCCAGTCGCGCCGGGATCATCAACGTCTGGCGCTACTACGACGAGATCTTCACCTTCCACCAGGGCAGACTGCTGCTCAGGGGGCCCAACGGCACGGGCAAGTCGAAGGCGCTCGAGCTGCTGCTGCCGTACCTCTTCGACGCGAACCTGCGCCCGCACCGGCTGTCGACGTTCGGCAGCGCGGACCGCACCATGCACTGGAACCTCATGGGCGAGGGCAATCAGGGCAGCACCCGCGTCGGCTACGTGTGGCTGGAGTTCCAGCACGGCGACGAGTGGTTCACGTGCGGCGCGCGGTTGCAGGCGACCACGAACACGTCCAACGTCATCGCCACGTACTTCACGACGTCCTTGCGCGTCGGCGACCTGGCGCTGGTGAACGAGGCCGGGCGGCCGTTGACCAAGACGGATCTCGTTGCGGCGATTGGCGAGCACGGCGTTGTGCACGCCTCACCGGCCGACTACCGGCACACGGTGCGGACGACGTTGTTCCCCGGCGTCACCGAGCAACGGTACGACTCGCTGATCACCGCGCTGCTGCAGCTGCGGACACCGAAGCTGTCCGAGCGGCTCGACCCGAGCGTGCTGTCCTCATTGCTGTCCAGGGCACTTCCGCCGCTGGACCAGTCGGATCTCACCGAGATCGCCGAGGGTTTCGAACGGCTCGACCGCCAGCGCGAGGAGCTGCGCAGGCTCAACGAGGAGATCATCACCGCCGAGCGTCTCGCGGAGATCCAGCGCACCTACGCGCAACGCGTGCTGGGCGCGGCAGCACACGCGTTGTCGTCTTCTTCTGAGCGACTCGAAGACCTGACACGCGCCGCGCGGATGAGCGAACGGCGTTATCAGCGGCAGGTCACCCTGGCCGACGAGGCCTTCGAGCAACTGGCGGCGTTGGGGCGTGAGGCGAGCGCGGTCGACGCGGAGATCGCCGGCATCTCCGACCTGCCCGCCTACCAGGAGGGCAAGCAGCTCGACCTGTTGCGGCAACAGCATTCCGCCGCGGTCCAACGTGCCGCCGAAGCGGCTGCACACGCCGCGAAACTGCGTGCGCGTGCCGTTGCGGACGAGGAACACGCCGCTCAGGCCAAGTCGGACGCGGCGGCACGCGCTGACGACGTGCGGCATTCGGCTCTCGAAGCCCGGGAAGCCGCCGAGCGCGCGGGTATGTCGTCGGTGTTCGAGGAGATCGACGCGACTACCGTAGACACAAAAACAGGCGCGCGGGCGAGCCGGCAGCTGCTCAGCGACGCCGTGGACGCCCGTTCCGCCGAGATCAGCGCGATCATGCGTGCCGTTGCCGTTCACGAGAGGGCCATCGACGCACGGGACGCCGCACGCCAACGGCTCGACGAAACGCACGAAGAGCTCGAACTGGCCACGGATGCCGAAGCGGCGGCGCAGCAGGCGTTCGAGCAAGCGTTTGCGAAGTTCGGGGCCGACTTCGAGACGTGGGCGCACGGCTGCTCCGAGCTGCGCGTTTCCGAGCACGGCGAGGTCTCCGAAGCCGCTGCCCTCGCGCGCGAGGAGTTCAGCGCGATCGAGGCACGGCTGCACGAAACGCGCACGGCGTTGAACGGCCAACTCGCGCAGTACAACTCCATCCGCGAGAAGCTCGCCAATCAGGTCGACGTACCACCGCCCGCGCCGTACACCCGCGACGCCGCGTACCGCTCTTCTGCCGTGGGTGCTCCTCTGTGGCGCCTGGTGAACTTCCGTCCCGGCACGCCACCCGACGTGTGCGCCGCCGTCGAAGCCGCCCTGGAAGCCTCGGGACTGCTGGACGCGTGGCTCACGCCGGGCAACTCGTTCGGGCTCTCCGACCAGGACCGCTTCGCCGAACCACTGCTGGCGGCACCCGCTCCCGGCACCACACTGCTCGAAGTACTGGTCACCGACGACGACCGCGCCCATCGGTTCTTGGAAGGCATCGCGTTCGGTGAAACCGCCACGGGCCACACGGCGGCCATCGGCGCGGACGGGACCTGGCGCCTGGCCAACGTCCACGGCAGCTGGACCAAGCCCTTCCCCACCTACATCGGCGCCGACTCCCGCCGACGCGCTCGGGCGGGCCGGATCGCCGAGCTCACCGGCCTGATCGAGCAGCTCGCCACCGACCTGGCCGGTGCCGACGCGGCGCTGTCGCAGATCGCCGTCCGCCGCGCGACCCTGGCCGGCGAGCTCGCCAGGCAGCCGTCGACCGACCCGGTCGAGATCGCGGAGGAACAACGCACCAAGGCGCAGTTGCGTTGCGCGGCAAGGAAAGACGCCGTCGCTTCCGCAACGCGCCAGGTGTCCGAGGCCGAGACCGCCGTGGCAGAGACGCTGCGGATGGTCAACGGCGAGGTCTCCGTGAACCCGCACGCTGTCGCCGCATTCCGCACCGCGGGCCACCGCTGGCTGGACGACCGTCACGACGCCTTCGCCGCGGAAGCCGCTGCTGCCGAAGCGATGAACCGGTCGTCGGTGAGCAACGCCCTGGCCGACGAAGCCGAGGAAGCCGCCTCCGCCCGCCAGCAGGAGGCAGCCGACGTCGCCATCACCCTGGAGACCGTCGAACGTTCCGCGGGCTCCGAGTTCCACGCCCTCGACCAGCAGCTCATCACGTTGCGCGCCAAGGCCCTCGAACTGGCGGAGCAGCGCGAAACGTTGCAAGACAAGCAGACCTCTCTAGCACGAACCCTCGGTACGTTGGAGGAGAAGCGCAAGGTCGACACCTCGCGTGCCACAGAAGCCGCGGCCGTGCGGGACGCGTCCGAGGCCCGCTACCGACACCTCACCAGCGGCCACCTGCCGGCCGACGCCGGCGACGTGCCAGAGGGCCCGGTGGACGCGCGGCTGATCCGCGACGCCGAGACCCGCCTGGGTCTTGCCGTGCACCAGGCCCAACAACAACTGGCGGGCCGCATCGACCTGTCACTGGAACCCGACGACGATGTCGCTGTCCTGAGCGCAACCCTCGATGGTGCGCGCATGGGCGCACACGCGCTGCTGGTTGCGTTGCAGGCCGAACGCGACCGCATGCGCACACACATCACCGACGCCGAACGCGACCTCTTCGACCAAACCCTCACCGGCGACACCCGAAGGCACATCGCCCAGCGCATCCAGGGCGCCGCCGAACTCGTCGACACGATGAACCAACGCTTGGAGCGCGTCCAAACCGCGTCCGGCATCCGCGTGCAGCTCGTCTGGCAGGTGGATCCCCAACTGCCGCCCGGCACCCGCGAGGCCCGCGACCTGCTGCTGCGCTCAGACCTCGACGCCGAGGAACGCGCTGTGCTGCACCAGTTCTTCCGCGAGCGAGTGGAAGAGGCCCGCGCACACGACACCGCAACGGGCTGGGAACAACAACTCGCCCAGGTCCTGGACTACACGACGTGGCACCAGTTCGTCGTGAAGGTGGACCGCGGCGACGGCTGGGTCCCTGTCACGAAACGCGTCCACGGCGCGTTGTCCGGCGGTGAGAAGGCCATCGTGCTGCACCTGCCGTTGTTCGCCGCTGCGGCCGCGCACTACCAGGCGACGCCCACCGCACCCCGCCTGATCCTGCTGGACGAGGTCTTCGTCGGTGTCGACGCCACGAACCGCGGCCAGTTGCTGGAGCTGCTGGTCGCGTTCGATCTCGACCTCGTGCTCACGTCGGACCACGAGTGGTGCGACTACCGGGAGTTGACCGGCATCGCGATCCACCAGCTCACCACGGGCACCGATGGCGACGACGCGGTGACGACGGTCCGCTTCACGTGGGACGGCCACAGCCTCAAGGCCGATGACTGAACAACGCCAGGAGCTCCCGCTGCTCCAGGGTGAGGACGAACGCCGGGTTGTGCCGCGGATAGACCTCCGCGGCCTCCCACACGTGCCCGCGCACGCTGGACGCCACACCGATCTTGCGTCCACGCGCCCGAAGATCGGCCACGACGGTCGCGGCGTCGAACAGGTACACGGCGTCGATGGCCAACGGCCGCACCGCGCCGGGTGAGCTCTCCGCCGGCGCCTTCGGACCGGTCAGCACGAGGTAACAGTCCGGCCCGTCCTCGCGCAGGTCCAGCAGGTTGTCCCGCTTCAGGTACCACCTGATGTTCACGGTCCGGCCGTCCGCGAATCGGCCGTCCACGCCCTTGGCCGTGGTCTGCTGCTCCAGCTCGATCCCGAAGATCCGGGCCGCGATCCAGTCGCCGAGGTGGCCGGGGAGCGCGGGGCGCCGGATGCACGCCGACAGCGCGTCGTCGATGCGGTTGCGCTCCCGGATCAGCTCGGCCACTCGTGCCACTTCACTCACGCGCGCCCTCCCGTGAGCTCACCGAGCAGCCCCGCGAACATGTCCTCGGAGACGATCGGAATGCCGTAGCTGCGAGCCTTGTCCGCCTTGCCCGACAAGGAATCCGGGTCCGCCGCGATCACCAGCGCCGTCTTCTTGGTGACCCCGCCCTTCACCGACAGACCGGCGGACAACGCCCGGCTCTCCCACACCTCGCGCGGCTCACGCATCTCACCGGTCAAGACCACGAGATCCCCCAGCCGTGCAGTGCGGAGTGGGCGGTACCCATCGGCTCGCCGGCCGGCGAGCAGCACGCGGCGAGCGAACGGGACGAAGCGCCGAGGTACCGGCCGGCGAGCTCCATCGTGCACAGCCCCGTGCGAGCAGCACTTCCTGGCGAAGCTGGTGCGGCTGCTGCCTCGCGTCGAGACACTGAGGGGCGACGAGTACCTCGACGTGCTGGACCGGGCGTTGGTCGATCGGCATCTCTCCGTGGAGGAGCAGGAGGAGCTGCTCGACGTTGCTCGCGCGCTCGGCCTGGGGCTGCTGGAGGTTCTGGGCCTGCACCGCGAGTACCTCACCGCGCTGGGCGAGGCCGCTCGGGAGGACGGGGTGGTGACGGCCGACGAGGAGGCCGATCTGCGGCTGGTCGCGTCGCTGCTCGGGGTGGACGTGGTGCCGCGGCGCTCCGTCCGGCTGTCGAGCCGTGCGGCGAGCTCACCGGCGATGCCCGCGAAGTCGGGGGCGCGACGGGCTTCCGCGGCGCTGATGGCGTGCACGTGCTGGGCGCCCAGGTCGCGTCGCGGGTTGACCAGCGTGCACCACTCGTCGGTGCGGCGGCCGGACCCGTCCACGTGGACCACGGCGACCTCGATCACCCGATGGTGGTGGCCCGGTGAGAGTCCGGTGGTTTCCACGTCGACGACCGCATAGCCGTTGCTCATGCCGGGGGTGTCGTTCGGACCCGTGCTTTCTGTTATCTGTTGTCATCCGAAAGGATTAACGCGAGCTCGCCGCGGGTGGCGATGCCGAGCTTCGCGTAGGCGTTCGACAGGTGGTTGTCCACGGTGCGCGCGGAGATCACCAGCGACGAGGCGATCTCCTTGTTCGTCAGTCCCCGTGCGGCCAGCACGGCGATTTCGCGCTCGCGACGAGTGAGCGGTGTCGCCGTCATCAGAGCCAACGCCGGAGTGCGCGCGCCTTCGCAGTAGCCCATCAGACGCCCGAACAACGCGCGATTGCCCGACTCCGCGGCCGCTTCCGCCGCGAGCAGCATGTAGCCGCCCTCCTCGAACCGCGCGGCGACCTCCATCAACGCGTCGGAGTCGTTGCGCACCAACGCATCCGCGTGCGCGAAGAAAACCGGCTCGAGCAAGCCGGTGTTCGAAGAAGCAAGCTACCCCAACCGTTCCACAGCATCAGCCGCGTGCCCCAGCCGTACAGCCTCGTGCAACAACAGCGCCTCAACAGCGAACTCACCGTGCGCACGAGCGTCCGCCGCCGCCTCGAACGGTGACGCGCCACCCGCCCAGATGCGAGCGAGCCACAGCCCGAACTGGTAGGGCCGCTGTCCCTTCGGCACCAGCTTCTCCGCCTCGGCCAACACAGAGCGCGCGTCGTTGCCCAGCAACGCCTCCACGTGTGCGAGTTCGCACAACTGCACGAACGGCCGGACAGGCCGTGCCTCGCGCAGCAACCGCCGAGCCTCCAAGAGCCGTCCACCTGCGCGTGCCAGGCCGGCCAGCGACACCGTCCAGAGGGTCCGCATGGAATCCCACTCGGCCTTCTCCCGATGCGCTTGTACGGCAAGACGTTCCGCATTGGCCAGATCGCCGTGCATGGAGTACACGAACACTTCGGCGAACACCGTCGTCTCGAACCCCAGCCCGACGCTGGGATCGAGCGAAATGACCGGGAACGGCCCCACGTAGCGGCCCTGCACCGCGTCGGCCAACGCGAGGATCGCGGCCTCGTCCGGTGAGTCGTACGACAACAGCGCACGGACCTCGTCGTACTTACCCGCGTCGAACAGCAGCACCGACTGTGCGACGTGGTCCTCGAGCAGCGGCGCAGCTTCCTCGCTGCGTCCGAGGCCCCAGCCGAGGTTCAGGGCACGCATCGTGCGCACCTCGATCGGGTCGTCATCGGTCGCGACCATCGCGAAGACCTCTTCTGCCTGCTCACCACGATCGGTGAAGATCAGCACCTCGGCCAGCAACCGTCCGGCCTCCACACCACCACCGACGGCCCATGCGGCGCGTGCGAGTCGTTCCGCCAGTGCCACACCACCCGTCGCAGTGGCCAAACGCCCGGCCCTCAGCAGCTCCGCCGGGTCATCCGCCGTACCGCTGTCCAGCCGCAACACGGCTACGCGCAACGGATCGTCCAGCACCGAAGCCAGATAGCGCTGATGGTTGCGCTTGCGCAGAGGAGGGCACTGCGCGCGCAACACCTCGCCGTACAACGGATGCGCGAGCCTCAAACCGTCATCAGAAACGGTGACAAGCCCGTCCAACGCCTCGGAAGCCGCCAGGTCCAGCGGCTCACCGAACGCGAGCAGCTCCAGCACCCGGCGTTCGTCGGCGGGCACCGCGGCGAGGTGCGCCTCGATCAGCTCCACCAGCCGCGGCGACAGCGGCAACGGCCCGTCCAACGACCAGACACCGCCGTGCGACGTCCACTGCGCCGCGAAGTGCATCTCCCGCAGCAGCAACATGTTGCCGGCCGACGCGGTCCACAACCGGTCGGCCGTAGCGCTGTCGACCGGACCACCGAGCACGGTCTCCAGCACTTCGACCACTGCACTTCGCCCGAGCGGTTCGAGCTCGATGCGCGGCAGCAGTTCGTCCTTCCACAGCGCCACAACGGGATCCGGCGCAAGCTCGCCCGCACGCAGTGTCGCCACCACCACGGCCTCGCGATGCTGCACGAGCATGTGCAGCAGGCCTGCTGATGCGTCATCGAGCAGATGCACGTCATCGACCACGACGACGCGACCGGCAAAAGCCGTCCGTGCGGCGGTCAGCATCGCCAACGGCGAGGGGTCCACCGACGCCAAGAAGGGTGCCATGACGCCAAGCGGAATCGCCGACATCGCGGACGTCGCGCGCAACCGGACGTCGCACGCCACCTCGTCCAACAGCGGCGTCTTGCCCACACCGGCAGGTCCAGCCACGATCATCCCGGCGCCCCGCACCGCCCGCCGGACCGCGGCGAGCTCGGCGTCCCTCCCCACGAACGGTCACCCCATGCCGTCAGGCTAGGGGATCGGGGCGGTGAAGATGGGTGATCGCCTACTCAGGCCTTCGACCAGCGCAAACACCACCATGAACGCCATGAGCTTCTTCGCAGACCCGACCCCGTACTTCGACCAGTGGCGCGAGCAGGGGCCCGCGCTGATCGATTCCCCGGACGGCCAGAAGACGTGGATGATCAGCCGCTACGACGACGTCGTGCAGGCGCTGAGCCACCCCGGCCTCAGCAGCGCCATCGTTCCTGGCGGCATGCTGAACCACACCGACCCGCCGGAGCACTCGCAGCTGCGCAAGCCCATCGCGCGCGCGTTCTCCACACGGCGCATGGAGGCGCTACGGCCGCGCATCGAGCGGATCACCAACGACCTGCTCGACGCGTGGGAGACCGAAGAAGAGGTCGACGTGATCGACACCTTCGCGTATCCGCTGCCGATCACGGTCATCTGTGAACTGATGGGTGTGCCCGAAAGTGACAGAAGCGAGGTCCGCACGCTCACCTCCGGGCTGATGGCCCCGGACACCATGGTCGAGGCCTACGGCAAGTTCGCGCTGTACCTGCAACGCCTCCTGGAGACCAAGGAGCCCGGTGACGACGTCATCACCGAGCTCCGCGACGAACCGAACCTCGTGCAGAACCTCGTGTTGCTCATCACAGCCGGGCACGAGACGACGGTGCAGCTCATCGGCAACGGTCTGCTCGCGCTGCTGCGCGATCCCGTCATGAAGCAGAGGTTGATCGACGACCCGATCCTCATTCCGGACGCCGTCGACGAGCTTCTGCGCTACGACGGCCCGCTGGCGCTGGGGGTGTCTCGGATCGCCACGTCCGACGTGGTCATCGGAGGGGTCACGATTCCGCAGTCTTCGCAGGTCACCGTCTCACTTGGGGCGGCGAACCGGGATCGGACCCGGTACCCGGATCCGGACGCGTTGCAGCTGGGCCGAGACCCACACGTCTCGTTCGGGCACGGGATCCACTACTGCGTGGGAGCGCAGCTGGCTCGCATCGAGGGCGAGATCGCGTTCGGAACACTTCTGCGGCGTTTCCCGGAACTCGCGCTCGCCGCTGAGCCCGAGTGGCGGGAGGCATTCATCCGAGGCTTGGCGTCATTTCGCGTGCGACCGAAGCCCTGACGGCTGCTCTGGCAGCCGACAGGTCGTCGACCGCGTAAATCTCCGGACAGGAGGCGATGACGAGATCCTTTTCTGACGCAACAGTCAGCAAAGAAACTTTCTCGGTCAACGACTTGGCTTGCCGGACAACTCCCTTGGCATCGACGCGGATCAACGTGACCCACGTCTCTGACCAGGGAAAGTCCGCGACGGCGCTGGATTTACGCAGGCCTTCCACATCGAACTCGGCAAATCTGGGCATGCCTCCAAGATAACGAGTGAAGGTTGCGGAAAGTCAAAGATCACCCTTTCACCGCAATGCCGCCAGCAGATGGGACAGGTTGACACCAACGGCGTCCGCCAACCGGCGCACGACTTCCGGAGCGGGTGCCAGCGGGTGGGTGTCACGGGTGGCCGGCAAGCCTTCACCTCCGGAAAACTTCGATTGCGGGGTTACCGGCGCGAGGATCGGGTAGACGCGCCAGCGCGGCACCTTCGAGTCCGCCATGGCGAGCGTGTTCTCGTGCCACAGCATCACGGCGGATTGGCGTTCGTTGCGCGCGAGCACGCACCCGTAGCCCGTGAGGGTGATCGCGCGTGCGGCCGCCCGGACGGGGTTGCGGAAGTCGCCGTCCACCACCCACACGCCGTTCATGACCTCGGCGTTGAGACCTTCCGCCTCCAGCGCGGCGAGGGTCTCGGCGTGCTGGTCGTCCGCGGCGGCCGTGGCCAGTTCGACCACCTCCTGCACCTCGGAGGCCGTCACGACGCGTGCACCGGCCTCCGTGGAGGCGTGCAGGAGGCGTTCGACGTGCCGGTCCTCCGCGTAGGCCGCCCACTCCTGGGCCTTCTCCCACGCCGCACGTGCGATGACGTCCGCCTCGGAACCACCGCGCAGCCGTGCGTCCTGCAACAGCTGTGCGAGCACCACGGCGATGACAGAGCTCAACAGGCCGTCGTCACGTGACTCGTCGCCGTCGGGCACGAGAGTGGCCACCAGGTCACGCAGATCCGCGCGCCAGCTCTCGTCGCCCGCCCACACGCCGATGGCGAGCAGGTTCAGGTAGTGGTCCGCGATGGCCATCCGCACGAGCAACGGCTGAGAGCCGGCCTCCCGCGCGTCACGCCGTGCGGTCGCCTTCATCTGCGGCCGCTCCGCGGGATCGACCACGCTCACGCGGATCTTGTCGAGTTCGTCGAGGAAGTCGTCCCACCGGTTCTCCGAAAACCGGGCGAAGACGTCGTCCACCTCATACCTCCAGCTCAAGTCGAGCGACGGACTCGAGTACTCGTCTTGTGCGCGCCACTTCGTGCGCGCGGAACACCGCGGCGCCCGCCACCGCCGCGATCGCCGTCGCGACGAGGGTGCCCTCGACGCGCTCGTGCAGTTCCACGCCGAGGGTCTCCCCGACGAAGTCCTTGTTGGACAACGCCATCAGCACCGGCCACCCGGTCGCCACCAGCTCGTCCGTGTGCCGCACCAGCGCCAGGCTGTGCCATGTGTTCTTGCCGAAGTCGTGTGTGGGGTCGATCAGCACGCTCTTGCGCGGCACACCGAGCGCGACCACTCGCTCAGCGTGCGCGGTCGTCTCCGCGATGACGTCCGCCACGAGGTCCGGATAGCTCACCCTATGCGGGCGCGTCCTGGGCTTCACACCGCCCGTGTGCGAGCACACGTACCCGGCGCCGTACTCCGCGGCGACCTCGGCCAGCCCGGGGTCCGCGCCCGCCCACGTGTCGTTGAGCAGGTCGGCACCGGCCTCGCAGGCGAGCCTGCCGACGTCCGCCCGCCACGTGTCGCTGCTGATGACCAGGTCCGGATAGGCCTCGCGCACACGGGCGATGAACGGCACGACGCGGCGCACTTCCTCGCCGGAGTCGACGACGTCGCCGGGGCCCGCCTTCACGCCACCGATGTCGACGATGTCCGCGCCCTCCTCCACGACGCGGTGCACGGCCTCCATCGCCACGTTCTCGGCGTAGTTGGCGCCCTTGTCGTAGAAGGAGTCCGGGGTGCGGTTGATGATCGCCATCACCAGCGCGCGGTCGCGGACGACGGTCCGGCCGCGGAACTGGAGCTCGATCACATCCCGTGTCTACCAGGTGGTCCCCGGCCTTGGCACATGGCGGAGGTCTCATACTGCCTCGCGTGGAACTGGTGAAAGCGGTCGACGCACTCTGGCAGCGGGGCTGGCTGCCGTACGACGTTCGCGAGATGGTGTCGCGTTCACTCGATGAGTCGGCCACCTCTCTCGTGGTCGACGTGATCGCTTTGTCCTGTTCGCCTCATGTCGAGGCGACCGTGCACCCGCGTTGGCGACGTCAGCTGGACGAGATCGGTGCCTCTGTGTGGTGGGAAGGTTCGCTGCTGGAGGCGTGGGCCACACGCCACATCGAGACACTGGCGTATGCGTCTCATACGGCGGCGGAGCTGTTGCGGTTCCTCATGCGGTTCCCGACGTTGCCGCGCATCCTGCCGTTGCCGGGCGCTGGGCTCGTGTCGGCCGTGCGCGCGGGTGTGGACCAGAAGGTGCTCAACCGGGTGCGCGCGCTGCTCGCGAAGGCCGAGTCGACCTCGTTCCCGGAGGAAGCGGAGGCATTGTCGGGCAAGGCGCAGGAGCTGATGAACCGGCACGCACTGGAACGGGCGATGCTCGACGCGGACCTGCCGGCGCTGGCGACGTCGCGACGGATGTGGCTCGACAAGAGCTACTTCAAGGAGAAGTCGCAGCTCGTGCAGGTGGTGGCGTCGGCTTTCAGGTCCCGCGCGGTCGCTTATGACGGGTTCGGGTTCGTCGCGCTGGTGGGCGACGAGGTGGACCTGGAGAGCGTGGAGCTGCTGTCGACGTCGCTGCTGGTGCAGGCGACGCGGGCGATGGTGGCGGTCGGCGGGCAGGCCGGGAAGGGCAGTGAGGCGCGCTCGCGGCCGTTCCGGAAGTCGTTCCTGGTGGCCTACGCGACGCGGATCGGTGAGCGGCTGACCGAGGCGCCCGCGGTCTCGGACGAGCGGTTGCTGCCGGTGCTGGCCGACCGCAAGAAGGCCGTGGACACGATGTTCGACGAGATGTTCACGCGGACGCGGACCTCGCGCGTGACGGTGCGGTCGGCGGCCGGATGGGGTGCGGGTCTCGCCGCGGCGGACATCGCCGACATCGGTACCGGTCGAAGTTCCGTGACTTCCGGTTAAGCTGACGGCGCCGCCCCGCGACCTAGGGTGGTGCACGTCTTTGTTCGGGAAGTCTCTTGCTGTTGCCGCGGTGCTCGCGGTGACCTTCTCGTCGTCAGCTTCCGCGTCGTTCTCGCTGCTCAGACCACTGACGCGGGGCAACGGTGACTCCACTACACCGGTCATCAGCGCTGATGGGCGCTATGTCGCTTTTCCCTCTCTCGCGTCGAACCTCGTGCGCGGAGACCGCAACGGTGTGTCCGACGTCTTCGTGAAGGATCTGCGCACCGGTGCCGTGCGGTCGGCGTCGCGTGGTGGCGATGGGCCTTCGTTCGATCCGCCCGCGCTGAGCGCGGACGGGCGGTTCGTGGCGTTCGTGTCGTCCGCGGCGAACCTGGTGGCCGGTGACACCAACGGCGTTGACGACGTGTTCGTGACCGACATGGTTTCGGGGCGCGTTGAGCGCGTGAGCGGTGGCAACGGCCCTGCGTTCGGTAGCCCGGCCATCAGTGCTGATGGGCGTTATGTGGCGTTCCGGTCCGAGGCGTCGACGTTGGTGGAGGACGACACCAACGGCGTGGCGGACGTGTTCCTGACGGATCGGGCGTCGGGGAAGGTGACGCGGATCAGCACGTCGGCGTCGGGTGCGCAGGGCGACAAGCTGGTGCACCACGGCCTCGCGATGAGCGCTGACGGCCGGCTCGTCGTCTTCCCCTCCGCCGCAACGAACCTGGTGCCTGATGACACGAACGGCAGTGTCGACATGTTCGTGAAGGACGTCGTTTCCGGTGCGGTGGAACGGGTCAACGTGTCTGCTGATGGCGTGCAAACGTCTTCCTACACGCTGATGCCCGCTATCACGCCCGATGGCTCGCGCGTGTTGTTTGTGGCGTGGGGCGACACTTTGGTGCCCGGTGACACCAAGGACACTCCGGACATCTTCATGAAAGACCTGCGCACCAAGGCGATCACGCGTGTGAACACGCGCGCTGACGGGACGGTGTCGGACGCTCAGCCGTACCAGCCGTCGGTGAGCGCGGACGGCCGTTTCGTCGTGTTCTCGTCGTTGGCGTCGAATCTGGTGCGCCGGGACACCAACAACGTGGACGACGTGTTCCTGAAGGACATGGCTTCGGGGGCGGTGACGCGCCTGAGCGAGCGATTCGGCAAGCAGGGCAACAACTTCTCACTGGCGCCGACGATCAGTGCCGACGGCCGCTCCGTGGTGTTCTCCTCGAAGGCGACGAACCTGACCCCCACCCCTTCGAGTGAACTCCTCCTGCACAACCGCATCTGAAAGGCCTCCCCGGCAAAAAGAGTCAGACCCCCTCCCTAACGTCAACCCCATGACATCCACCTACCACAACGAGATCAAGCTCGGCGAGGTCAACTACCGGCTGAGCGCGACGACGGACTCCGCGGAGTCCCTGACGCTGGAACTGCTGGGAGCGCTCGACTCGGGAGAGGTGATCGCGGACGGCCGCCTTCGACTGCCGGTCGAGGGCGGCGCCACGATCGGCAAACTCCTGTCGCGCGTCCTGGGCGCCCACACACGCCTGCGCGGCCGCCCGTCCCGCTATGTCAACGCCAACCAGCCCTGGACCGACTCCCTCGACACCGAACTGCGCACCGCCTGGCTCACCCCGACCGACGACCCGGCGCCGACACTGATCAGGTCCATCGCCGACGACATGCAACGCTCCCCCACCGCCATCCGCGCCCGCCTGGCGCGGGTCGGCTGCGACCCGGACATCCCCGGCCGCGAACTCTCAGCCGCGGCCGCCACCCTGCTGGGGTCGATGTCAGGGACCACTCAGGGAAAGACCTGATTCCCCACACCCGAGCCCGGCGGACGCTGGAGCAGCAGGCACCAGAGTCTCAGGGGGTAACAGTGGAAATCGGCGGCTTGTTCACAGCGCTGCTCGTCGGAGCCGTCATCGGCGGCCTGGGCCGCCTGGTGGTCCCCGGCAGGCAGCAGGTCTCACTGCTGGTGACCATCCTGGTAGGCATCGTCGCAGTCCTGCTGGGCACCGCGGCGGCCACGGTGCTGGGCGTGGCCCACACCTCGGGCATCGACTGGATCGAGCTGGCGCTCCAGGTGGGCCTGGCCGGTGCGGGCGTGACCCTCCTGGCCAACCGCTCCAGGCCCAAACTCCCCCGCTGACCGGGCAAGGGCGGCCCCGCGCCGCCCGTCCACTCACCAGGCCGGCCGACCCGAGCCGCCCAGCCCTCCGCCGCTCAAACGCGCGCGGACCGCAAGGCGAACAACGGGTCCCCAGCCCTCCACTCCCACAAGCCGCACCGCACGGGCAGCCAACCGCCGCTCGTCGCCCGTGCCACGCGGTCCACCGCAGCCAACCTGTCAGAACCACAGCACCACCAACAGATCCCAGGACTGCGGCAAGGCCTCCAGCCGCCTCGCCTTCCGCCGCTCCACGCGCGCGGACCGCGCGGCCAACAACGGGTCGCCGACCCTCACCGAGGCAGGGTCGCAGCGCTACCAACGGATCCCGCCCGTGACCCAGGCAGCACTCGGTGCCACATGTGGCATGACCGAACGCCGCCGTGCCGTCCTGGAAGGAACCCGGATCCGCCGCGTCCGGAACCCGACCGCCGGCCGGATCGAGGCGGCAGTCCTCGGCATGGCTCGCGAGAACGTCGTGGTCCTGTCCGAGGCCGACGACGACCACGTCCAGGTGTGGCAGCGCCCCGGCGGTCTGCACCAGCTCGAGCACCGCGCCGGTTCACCCGTCGAGCACTTCCAGACGATGACGGTGTCGGCGGACAAGGTCCACGCGGCCTTCACCGCGTGGCTGCGGCGCGACGGGGGCTGGGCCGCACCGTTCACCTGGCGGTCGGTGAGCGAGCTGCTCTAGTCGCCTGGCTGCAACGCGAGGTAGGCAGGGCGCAGCAGATCGACGAGGTTCGAACGGCGGACCGTGATCGGGACGGCGTCGAGCTGGTCGAGAACGGCGTCCACGCGCACCACCGCCGTGGGGTCGCCGAGGTTGAGGCTCGTCGCGGTCTGCTTCTGCCAGAACGTGTCGAGGCACTTCGTCAGCGGCGGCGCCTCCTCGCGGGCGGCGACGGCCCGCGAGCTGGCGCCGCGCAGCATGCGGAGGCGTTCGAGCAGGTCGTCACGGCTGCGTCCGCGCCAGGCGAAGATCTCGAACGGGTCGCTGTCGAACGACTCGGCGAGCAGGTAACAGGTGGCGGCGAGGTGTTTGCAGGGCACCTCCCAGTCCGGGCAGGTGCAGTCCATCGTCAGCTCGCGGGAGGAGGACGGGAAGAGCTGAAGGCCCAGATCTGCGAACAGGGTCTCGATGTCCGGCGGCATCTCGCCGGCCAGCAGCTTGGCCGCGTACAGGGCCTTGCTGGCCAGAGCGTGTTCGATGCGTTGCCATTCCGGGGTGGTGAACGCCTTGATGGCGATGCGCACCTTGTACGGGGTGGGGCGTGAGCCCTGCACCAGGGCGATGACCATGCTCGTGGACAGCGAGAGTGAGAGGACCTGGCCCTGGCGCGCGTAGTTGCGGCCTCGGGTCAGGCGGCCGCCCATGCCGAACGACTCGAGCACCTCGATGAAGCGGCGCGACCACCAGGTGGCGCCGATGTCACCGCGCTTGCTCTTGGCCTTGAGGCCGTTGTCCACCTTGATGGTCTTGCCGTAGCGGGGGCCTTCGCCGGACCAGTGCTCACTCACCGATGGCCTCCCCGGAAAGCGTCAGCAGATCGCGGAGCTGAGCGGTCGACAGCTCGGTGAGCCAGTTCTCGCCGGCGCCCACGACGAGCTGGGCCAGTGCGCGCTTCTCCTCGATCATGGTGTCGATGCGTTCTTCGAGGGTGCCGATGCAGACGAACTTGCGGACCTGGACGTTGCGGCGCTGGCCGATGCGGAACGCTCGGTCGGTCGCCTGGTCCTCGACCGCGGGGTTCCACCAGCGGTCCAGGTGGATCACGTGGTTGGCGGCCGTGAGGTTGAGGCCGGTGCCGCCTGCCTTCAGCGACAACAGGAAGAGGGACGGGCCGCGCTCGTCCTGGAAGCGCTCGACCATGCGGTCGCGCGCGGCCTTGTTCGTGCCGCCGTGCAGGAACATCACCTCGGTGTCGAAGCGTGCGGCCAGGTAGGGCACGAGCATGCTGCCGAACTCGGTGAACTGCGTGAAGCACAACGCCTTGTCGCCCTCGGCGAGCACTTCCTCCAGCACTTCTTCGAGGCGCGCGAGCTTGCCCGAGCGGCCGGCGACGCGCGAGCCGTCGCCGAGGAAGTGCGCCGGGTGGTTGCAGACCTGCTTGAGCTTCGACATCGTCGCGAGCACCAGGCCCTTGCGGCCGATGCCTTCGGCTTCCTCGATCTTCTCCAGCATGTCGTTGACGACGGCCTGGTAGAGCGAGGCCTGTTCGGTGGTGAGGTTGCACAGCTGGCGCATCTCCACCTTGTCCGGCAGGTCGCTGATGATGCGCGGGTCGGTCTTCACGCGGCGCAACACGAAGGGGTTCGTGATCTTGCGCAGGCGGGCGGCGGCGTCATGGTCGTTGTGGCGCTCCACCGGGACGGCGAAGCGGGCTCGGAACGTGTTGATCGTGCCGAGCACGCCGGGGTTGGCGAAGTCCATGATCGACCACAGCTCGGCCAGCCGGTTCTCCACCGGGGTGCCGGTGAGCGCGACGCGGTGGCGTGCCTTGAGCCCGCGCACCGCCTGGGACTGGCGGGTCGCGCTGTTCTTGATGTTCTGCGCCTCGTCGAGCACCACCCGGTCCCAGGTGAGGTCGCCGAGCGCCTCGGCGTCGCGGGCGGCCAGCGCGTACGTGGTGAGCACGAGGTCGTGGCTCTCCACGGCTTCGCGCAACGCGTCGCCGTCCAGGCGGTCCGCGCCGTGGTGGACGTGCACCGAGAGGTCCGGGGTGAACCTGGCCGCCTCGCGCTGCCAGTTGCCGACCACCGACATCGGGCAGATCAGCAACGTAGGCGGCCGCTTGCCGTGGGCGCGGTTCAGCGCTTCCAGTGCCAGCAGTTGAACGGTTTTGCCGAGGCCCATGTCGTCCGCCAGGCAGGCACCCAGGCCGATCTTGTCGAGGAACGCGAGCCACGCGAGGCCGCGCTGCTGGTACGGGCGCAGCTGTGCACCGAAGTTCGGCGGTGGCTCAACGGGTTCGAGCTGTTCGTCCGCCTTGCCCGACAACAGGTCCCCGAGCCAGCCGTCGGCGTCGACGGAGGTCAGCGGCAGCGGCAGGCTTTCGTCCTCCTCGGTCAGTCCACTGTGGAGCATCACCTCGGCCGCGGTCATCTGGCCGCCACCGCGCTTGAGGAACGCGAGCCCCGCCGCGAGGCGCTTCTGGTCGACCTGCACCCACTGCCCGCGCACCTTCACCAGCGGCACCTTGGCCTTGGCGAGCTCGGCCAGTTCGGCGTCGGTGAGCGCGTCCTCGCCGAGTGCGAGCTCCCACTTGTAGTCCACAATGGACTTCAAGCCGATCTCGCTCTCCTTGGCGACGGTTCCGGCAGTGCCACGGCTCTTCGTCGCGAGCTTGAGGCCCAGCCTCACCCGCTGCTGCCACCACGACGGCAGCAGCACGCCGAACCCTGCCTGCGCCAGCACCGGTGCCGCCGTCAGGAACCGGTACGCGCCGTCCGCGTCGACCTCCATCTCGGCCGGGTGCGACCCGCGCAACGCCTCGTCGAGGTCGGGGTGCAGCCTGCTCGCCCGCCCGAGGTCGGCCAGCAGGTGCTCCTGCGGTGCCGGGATCCAGCGCCGCAGCACGCCGTCGTCCGCGAACCACACCTGGTGCGCGGGCACCAGCACGCTCGGCTCGTCGACGGCCTGCAGCAGGAACTCGATCGCCCACTCGTCCTCGTCGCGCTGCTCGGGCGAACGCAGCCGGAAGCACGTGCGCACCGGGCTCTCGTTCCCCGCGCTCTGCCGCCACCGGTCCAGCTGCTCGCGCAGTTCGTAGAGCTCGACCGGGTCCGCGTCGAACGCAGGCTCCCCGGTGAGCGCGGCGAGCCAAGCCTCCGCGGTCGTCACCCGGCCGCGATGAGCTGGTGCCAGGACCATGCCGTGCAAGCGGCTTCTGACCTGCTCGTCGACCGCGGTCGTGAGCGCCGCGCGCACCAGCTCGGCCGGGTCGCTGACGACCTCCTCGCACCGGCACGCGGGCGGCATCGCGGTCTGCAGCGCCGCGAACCGCGCCGAGTCCGTGCCCGACAGCACCGGCACCCACCGCGCGACGGCCTGGTCAGGAGCGACCGCCGGCAGCACGCGACCGCGGTCGACCAGATCGGCGGCGAACCCCGCCACGTCGAACACGAACCGCGCGGAGTCGCTCAGCCGCATCTCGGCGCCGACCTCGGGCTTGGCCGTCAGGCGGATCGTCGGCACGCCCCACTGCCGCAGCTGGACCTTGCCGCGCTGCGCGCGTCCCGTCGCCAGCGGGTCGCGCACCAGCTCCGGCGACGCCATCGGACCCGACGAGAACGACGGCAGCAACAATCCCCGCGTGGTCGTCTTGAGCACTTCCTGCCCGAGCGCGGCGGCCAGCGACTCGGCCGTCGCCGCGAACGGATGCGGCGCGTCCCGCCGCGTGCTCTCACTGCGCGCGGGCAGCCCGGAGTCCTCGGCCCACAGCGCCAGGACGCCGTCGGTCGTACACAGGCCATGCAGTACGAGCACCGTTGAACCCTATGTGCTCACATTGGGGCCATGGTCGATGACTCCCCTGTCGTGCTGGACGGTCAGTCCCTCGGCGCCGACGACGTGGTGCGCGTCGCGAGGTACCACGCCCCGGTGGCCCTGCACGCCGACGGACTCGACCGCCTCGAAGCATCGTGGCGCGCCAGCCAGCGCCTCGTGGTGCGACGACAGGTCTACGGCCGCACCACCGGCGTCGGCGCGAACCGCGACCAGATCGTCAGCACCGAGGGCTGGGCCGAACACGGCCTGCGCCTGCTGCGCAGCCACGCTGGCGGCCTCGGCGGCATGCTCCCCGAGGAACAGGTGCGCGCCATGATGGTCGTGCGCCTCAACCAGCTCCTCGCGGGCGGCGCCGGCGTGCGCAGATCCGTGGCCGACGCCCTGCAGGCCGCCCTGAACAGCAGCTGCTACCCCGGCGTGCACGAGTACGGCGCCATCGGCACCGGCGACCTCACCGCGCTGGCCGAAACCGGCCTGACCCTGCTCGGCGAGCGCTACTGGCTCGGCTCCACGCAGACCCCAGACCCGATCGAGCTCGACTCAGGCGACGCACTCGCGTTGATCAGCAGCAACGCCCTCACCATCGGCATGGCCGGCCTCGCCTGGCAGGACGCCCACCAGCTGCTCAAGGCCACCCACGTCGTCGCGGCGCTGTCGTTCCTCGCCGTGGACGGAGCCGTCGAGGCCTACGACGAACGCGTCCACCTCGGCCGCCCCCACCCCGGCCAGGTGGCGGTGGCCGCCGAGATGCGCCGCCTGCTCGGCACCCCGTCCCGCCCGGCCGCGCGCATCCAGGACCCGTTCGGCTACCGCTGCTTCCCGCAGATCCACGGCCCGGCCGTCGACGCCGCCACCGACCTCGGCCGGGTCCTCGACGTCGAGTTCAACGCCGCCGCCGAGAACCCGCTGATCGTCGCCGACCACTTCGGACCCGCCGACGACGCCGCGTACCACCACGGCGCCTTCCACAGCGCGTACCTCGGCCAGGCCCTGGACCGCCTGCGGTTGTCGATGCTGCACACCGGCCACCTGTCGACGGCCCGCCTCGCCACCCTGGTCGAGCCGAACTTCACGGGCCTGCGCCCGTTCCTGGCCGAGGGCGTACCCGGCAGCTCGGGCGTGATGATCCTGGAGTACAGCGCCAACTCCGCGCTGGCGGAGGTCAGGACCCTCGCGGAGCCCGCGAGCATCGGCAACGCCGTGGTGTCGCGCGGCCAGGAGGAGAACTCCAGCTTCGCCTTCCAGTCCGCGTCCCAGGCCCTGCGCTCGCTGGGAGCGTTCCGCCTGGTGCTGGCCTGCGAGATCGTCGCAGCCGTGCGCGCCCTGCGGCTGCGCGGCATCACCCCGGACACCCCGGCGTTGCGCGCCGCTTTCGAGGCAGCCGAGGCGAAGCTCAACCCGGACATGTCCGACCGCCAGCTGAGCCCGGACGTGGAGGTCGCCTCGGCCCTGCTCGACGACTTCGCCGCCAGCTGAGCGCCTTCTTCAGTTGTGTGGGCAAAGCGGCCTCGGGCACCTCCACACGATGTGATGATCTTCTGCATGGGTCTTGCACACGATGAACTCGGCTCCGGCGCGCCTCTGCTCGTCGTGCCGGGAGGCCCGTTGCTCGCCCCGTCGTACCTGGGCGACCTCGGCGGCCTCCCCGCGCGCCTGCATCTGCTGCACCTGCGCGGCACCGGCAGGTCCGGCCCAGCCGACCCGGCAGAGCTGCGCTTCGACCTGCACGTCGACGACATCGAGGCCTACCGAGCGCAGGCCGGCCTCGACCCGGTGGACCTGCTGGCGCACTCGGCGGGCGCGGCCATCGCCATCCGCTACGCCCTGCGGTACCCGTCGCACGTGCGGCGCCTGGTGCTCGTGACGCCCAGCCTGCGCTCGCTCGGCTTCGGACCGGACCTGGCGCAACTGCGGGCCAGCGCGGAGTCCCGGTCGGACGAACCCTGGTACCCGGCGGTCAAGGACGCGATCGAGGCCGTGCTCGCCGGCAGTGCCGCGGGAAGCGATTGGGCTGCGGTGACTCCTTTCTTCTACGCGCGTTGGGACGACGCGGCACAGGAACACGCCCGCGCATGCGACGCCATGCGACTGCCCAACGCGGCCGCCGACTACTACGCGGCCGATGCTCCGGTCGCAACGCCGGAGGAGCTGTCCGGGCTGGACGTGCCGGTGTTGCTGCTGGCCGGCGGTGTCGACGCGCTGCCTTCACCTGCGGCGGCGGAGAAGGCAGCTCGGTTGTTCCCGCGCAGCAGCGTGGTGGTGCAGCCCGGCGCCGCGCACTATCCGTGGCTCGACGACCCGGCGTTCTTCCGGGACGCGGTGGCGGACTTCCTGGCCGACTGACTGCCGGTCGGTGAAGGAACTGGCGCGGCTGGACTGTGCTGGTTGCTGGTGGAGCTGGCCGCGCTGGACACGAGGGTTGGCGCACGCCGGTGACGCTGGCCGGGCTGGAGCTGCCGCCCGCTGGTTGGCCGAGCCGCACGTGCAGGAAGTGCCGCACGCTGGTGGACCAAGCTGCACGAGCCGGGGTGGCCGCACAACCGGGAAACCCTGGGCGGTTCGCACGAGGCGAAGTCACCGCACGCCAGTGAAACCTGGCTGATCCGGACACGCCGGAGTTCCCGCGGACCGACGAAGCCGACGCCCTGCCCTCTCCCACCGCGGCGCGGCAGGCCGCCCGGTTGTTCCCGCTGGAGCAGTGTGGTGGCGGTGCAGCCCAGCGCGGCAGACCGCCCGGTTGTTTCTGCCGGAGCAGTGTGGCGGTGCAGCCCAGCGCGGCAGACCGCCCCGCTGTTCCCACCGGACCAGCGTGGTGGAGCAGCCCAGCGC
>NZ_BAABBE010000028.1:0-90898 GCF_039537795.1 Lentzea roselyniae | reverse complement strand
AGCGCGGGACCAACCGTGACTGGGCAGCCAAAACACGTGGCCCAGGGACGCGATCGCAGGCGGAGCAGCGAGGCGACGCAACCCAGCGCGGCAGACCGCCCCGCTGTTCCCACCGGACCAGCGTGGTGGAGCAGCCCAGCGCGGGACCAACCGTGACTGGGCAGCCAAAACACGTGGCCCAGGGACGCGATCGCAGGCGGAGCAGCGAGGCGACGCAACCCAGCGCGGCAGACCGCCCCGCTGTTCCCACCGGACCAGCGTGGTGATGCAGCGCAGCGCGGGATCGGCCGTGGCTGGGTGGCCACGCGTGGCCTCTGGACGCGATCGCGGGCGGGGCCGGGTTGCGCCGCCATCCCCGGTGCGGCGCAACCCGGCCTGGGCGTCAGCCGCCTGCCACCGAGGGCAGGATCTGGATCTCGGCGCCGGCTGGGAGCGGGGTGGCTGGGCCGGAGAGGCGGCGGCACTCCTCTCCGTTGACGTAGAAGTTCACGTAGCGGCGCAGAGCTGCGCGTTCGTCGCGCAAGCGGCGGTCCAGGCCCGGGTAGGTGTCGGCCAGGACGTCCAGGGCGGCGCCCAGGGTGGCGGGCTCTGGCACGTCCACGTCGAGGTGGGAGGCGCCGTTCGTCGCGGTGCGGAGGACGCCTGGGATCAGGACCGTCACCTTCACGTCGGGATCACCGCTGCCCGTACCGACATCACGTCCGGCAGGTGGGCGGCCACCAGGTGCCAGGTCTCGCCCTCGTCCGGGCTCGCGTAGACCTCGCCCGAGCGGGAGCCGAAGTAGACGCCGGCGACCTCGGCGTTGTCGGTGCACATGGCGTCGCGCATCACGGCTGTCCAGAAGCTGTCCGGCAGGCCGTTGCCCAGGGCCTCCCACGAAGCACCGGCGTCGCGCGAGCGGAAGACGCGGCACCTGCCCTCCGGTGGGAAGCGGCGGCCGTCCGCCTCGATCGGGAAGGTGAAGATGGTCTGGGGGTCGTGCGGGTGGACGACCATCGCGAAGCCGAAGTCGGTGGGCAGGCCGTCGGCGATGGACTGCCAGGAGTCGCCGCCGTCGTCGCTGCGGTAGACGCCGTGGTGGTTCTGGGCGTAGAAGCGCGAGGGCTCCGACGGGTGCTGGGCGACCTTGTGGACGCACTGGCCGAACTCCGGCCACGGGTCGGGGAAGAAGTACGCCTTGATGCCCTTGTTGCGGGCCTCCCAGGACTTGCCACCGTCGGTCGTCCGGTAGACGCCGCCGGTCGACATCGCCACCAGGACGCGGTCGGGATCGACCGGGTCCGGCACGATCGTGTGGACCGCCTGGCCGCCGAAGCCCGCGTCCCACTCAGGGCGGTGCGGGTGGTTCCACAGGCCCTCGACGAACTCGAACGAACGGCCGCCGTCCGTCGACTTGAACAGGGCGGACGGCTGGGTGCCCGCCCACACGACGCCCGGCTGCGACGCCGGCGCCGGCTGGAGCTGCCACACGCGTTCCAGAGCCGCGTCGTCCACCGGGAACGCGATCGGCGGCTCGGCGGGCTCCTCCCAGGTGACCCCCAGATCGTCCGAAATGGACACACCCGGCCCGAAGTGCGGTGAGGACACGCCCGTCAGCAGGCGCAGGCCGGAGCGGGTGTCGAAGGCGACCGCGTACACCTCCTGCATCGCGTGGTGCGGTCCGTCGACCTGCCAGGTGACCCGATCCTCGCTGCGGGCGAGCCACAGTCCCTTGCGCGTACCGATCGCCACGACCACCGTCATCTCAACACGACCTCCTGGTGAAAGATGTGATGCGGAGCACGTTACGCCGGGGGTCTGACAATTTCTGGGCGTGCGGGAAACCCCACGTAGACCCACAAGTTACTCACTGGTAGCGTCCGAACGGAGACGAAGGAGGCGCCAGTGCTGCTCGACCCGAACCACTACGACCCCGCCCAACTCGACGACGAGACCCGACGCCTGCTCAGGGCGACCGTCGACTGGTTCGAGGCCCGCGGCAAGCGGCAGCTGATCGCCGACGCGCAGGACAAGGTCTGGTACACCGAGTTCCTGGACTTCGTGAAGCGGGAGAAGCTCTTCGCCACCTTCTGCACGCCCGCGAGCGTCGACGGCACCAAGCGCTGGGACGCCGCCCGCAACGCCGCGTTCAGCGAGGTGCTCGGGTTCTACGGCCTGCAGTACTGGTACGCCTGGCAGGTCACCGTCCTCGGCCTCGGCCCGATCTGGATGAGCGGCAACGAGGAGGCCAAGCAGAAGGCGGCCGCCCTCCTCGACAGCGGCGCGGTCTTCGCGTTCGGCCTCTCCGAGAAGGAGCACGGCGCCGACGTCTACAGCACCGACATGATCGTCACGAAGACGGAGACCGGCTACAAAGCCAACGGCAGCAAGTACTACATCGGCAACGGCAACGTCGCCGGCATGGTCAGCGTCTTCGGCAAGCTCGGCGACAGCGACGAGTACGTCTTCTTCGCCGTCGACAGCCAGCACGAGAACTTCAAGCTGATCAAGAACGTCGTCGACAGCCAGATGTTCGTGAGCGAGTTCCGCCTCGAGGACTACCCGCTCACCGACGCCGACATCCTGCACCGCGGCCCCGACGCCTTCTCCGCGGCGCTGAACACCGTCAACGTCGGCAAGTTCAACCTCTGCACCGCCAGCATCGGCATCTGCGAGCACTCCTTCTACGAGGCGATCACCCACGCCCACAACCGGATCCTCTACGGCAACCCGGTCACGAACTTCCCGCACGTGCGCCAGAACTTCGTCGACGCGTACGCGCGCCTCACCGCGATGAAGCTCTTCGCGGACCGCAGCGTCGACTACTTCCGAAGCGCCAACGAGAACGACCGCCGCTACCTCCTCTTCAACCCCATCACCAAGATGAAGGTCACGAGCGAGGGCGAGCACGTCATCGACCTGCTCTGGGACGTCATCGCCGCCAAGGGCTTCGAGAAGGACACCTACTTCACCCGCGCCACGGCCGACATCCGCGCGCTGCCCAAGCTTGAGGGCACCGTGCATGTCAACCTGGCGCTGGTGCTGAAGTTCATGCCGAACTACCTCTTCAACCCCAAGGCCTACGACGAGGTCCCCACCCGCCACGACGCGACGGACGACGACTTCTTCTGGCACCAGGGCCCCGCGCGCGGCCTCGGCAAGATCCAGTTCCACGACTGGGAGCCGATCTACACCGAGCACGCACACCTGCCGAACGTCGCCCTCTTCCACGAGCAGGCCAAGGCCATCAAGACCCTGCTCACCACCGCCGCGCCGGACGAGAAGCAGCAGCAGGACCTCGACTTCCTGCTGAACCTCGGCCACCTCTTCACCCTGGTCGTCTACGGCCAGCTGGTGCTCGAGCAGGCGAAGATCACCGGCACCGACGCGGCCGTCCTCGACCAGATCTTCGACGTCCTGGTCCGCGACTTCGCCGGGTACGCGACCGCGCTGCACGGCAAGGCCAGCAGCACCGAGGCCCAGCAGCAGTGGGCCGTCGGCCAGATCCGCAAGCCGCACGTCGACCAGGCCCGCTTCGACGCCGTGTGGGAGCAGGTCGCCGCGCTGTCCGGCCGGTACGAGATGCGCCCGTAGCCAGGCAAAGGGGGCGAAGCGACAGCTTCGCCCCCTTGACGCGCGTGTTCCACAAACGTTTTCATGAGACGCCGCCGCTCTCCGAAGACAGGAGCGCGTGCACGTGAACCGCAGATGGCACACAGCCGCACTGGCAGCCCTCATCGCCGCCGGCACCCTCATCGCACCTCAGGCAGTGGCCAAGGACGACGGCCTCGCTCTGACGCCGCCGATGGGCTTCAACAACTGGAACACCACGCACTGCCGCGACGACTTCAACGAAGAGATGGTCAAGGGCATCGCCGACATCTTCGTGAGCAAGGGCCTGAAGGACGCCGGCTACGAGTACGTCAACATCGACGACTGCTGGGCCCTCCCCGAACGCGACGCCAACGGCGACCTCGTCGCCCACCCGGTGCGCTTCCCCAACGGCATCAAGCACGTCGCCGACTACGTGCACGCCAAGGGTCTCAAGTTCGGCATCTACACCTCAGCGGGCACCAAGACCTGCAACAAGCAGGGCGGCTTTCCTGGCGGCCTCGGCCACGAGGAGCAGGACGCCAAGCTGTTCGCGTCGTGGGGCGTCGACTACCTGAAGTACGACAACTGCAACAACCAGGGCGTCGACGCGAAGCAGCGCTACACCAAGATGCGCGACGCCCTCGAAGCCACCGGCCGCAAGATCGTGTTCTCGATCTGCGAGTGGGGTCAGAACAAGCCGTGGGAGTGGGCGAAGGACGTCGGCCACCTGTGGCGCACGACCGGCGACATCAGCGACAACTGGAACTCCATGGTGTCGATCGCCAAGCGCAACATGGAACTCGCCGACCACGCGGGACCCGGCCACTGGAACGACCCGGACATGCTCGAGGTCGGCAACGGCGGCATGACGGATCTCGAGTACCGCAGCCACTTCAGCCTTTGGTCGATCATGGCCGCGCCCCTGCTGATCGGCGCCGACCTGCGCAAGGTCACGCCGGAGACGTTCGAGATCCTGCAGAACCGCGAGGTCATCGCCGTCAACCAGGACAAGCTCGGCGTGCAGGGCAGGGTGATCCGCAACCAGGGCGGCAACCACGTCCTCGTCAAGCCGCTCAGCAACGGCGACAAGGCGATCCTGCTGTTCAACGAGAACGACAGCGCCGCCAACATCTCCGTGACGGCGCAGGAGCTCGGCCTCACGAAGGCAAGCGGCTACAAGGTCCGCGACCTGTGGGCCAAGACCACGAGCCACACCGCGGGCTCGATCAGCGCCGCACTGCCCCCGCACGGCTCGGCGATGTTCCGCGTCAGCGCGGCGAAGGACTGGTACAACTACCCGCCCGCCATCACCACGGCCGCCGACGGCGAGGTCCTCTATCCCGGCGCGCTGCCGATCGTGCAGCCCGGCAAGGCCATCACCTACACGACGTCGGTGAGCAACACCGGCCGCCTGCCGATCGCCGCGGTCCAGGCCACGCTGACCGTCCCCCGCGGCTGGACCGCGAAGGCGACCTCCAGCAGCTTCAAGCCGATCCTGTCCGGCGAGAAGACGTTCAGGACCAACTGGCAGGTGACCGTGCCGGCCACCGCCGCGCCAGGCCGCTTCCCGATCAGCGCGAGCTTCACCTTCCACAGCCCGCACGAGAACAACCCTGTCACCAGGCAGTACTCGACCGAGGCACTGGTTCCCGGCGCACCGCCGAAGGGCGAGCTGTTCATCAGCGATCTCAAGTGGTTGCGCGCGGCCAACGGCCACGGCCCGGTCGAGGTCGACACCACCAACGGCGAGGCCAAACAGGGTGACGGCGGCCCGATCACCATCCGCGGCAAGGTGTTCGCCAAGGGGCTCGGCACGCACGCCCCCGCGCACATCGAGTACTACACGGGCGGCAGCTGTTCGAAGGTGACCGCGACGATCGGCATCGACGACAAGAAGGTCAACCCGCTCAGCCTCGTCGGTTACGAGGTGTGGGCCGACAACACCAAGGTCTACGACAGCGGGCCGGTCTCCGGCGCCGACGCCGCGAAGTCGTTGGAGGCCAACGTCTCCAACGCGACCGTCGTGCGCCTGATCGTCCGGGACGGCGGCAACGGCAAGTCCTACGACCACGCCGACTGGGGCGACGTGAGGATCAGCTGCTAGTCCGGCTCCTGGTAGCGCTCCAAGGCCGCGATCATGAGTTCGAGCCCGAACTCGAACTCGTGATCGTGGTCGTAGGTCCCCAGCTCGTCGAGCACCTCCGCGGACAGCGGAAACGCCGACGCGTCAACGCCTTCGTACGGTGAGAGCGCGATCCCGCCGAGCTCCGGCGACGTCGCGACCTCCCTCATCAGCGTGCCCAGCAGGTAGGACACCATGGCGCGCATCATCCCCACGGCGACCTTGCCCCGAAAGCCCGCTTTGGCGAGGTTCCTCAACGCGGCCTCGATGGTCCTGAACCCGGCCTCGGTGCTGAGCCGCCGCGTCGCCAGCATGACGAACGCCCTGGGATGCTGCCGTGCCAACGCTCTCACCGCGTGCGCGTGCGCCCTGATGTGATCGCGCCAGTCGTCGCCGGCGACGTGGCACGGCCGCGCCTCCGCCATGATCCGCTCTGCGGCCAGGTCCACCAGCAAAGCCTTGCTGGGAACGTGGTTGTACAAAGACATCGTGCCCGCGCCGAGCTCGGCGGCGAGGCGTCTCATCGAGACCGCTTCGACGCCCTCACGTTCGATCAGCCGCACCGCCGCATCCACGATGCGGGCGCGGGTCAACGGTTCACGTGATGAGGCCACTGGCGCAGACCATACGACGTGGAGTAGCTTCCCTGCGACGTACGGCGTACGTAGGAGGGTCGGCCGGCATGACCGAATCCAAGGCGCTCAGAGCGCTGCGCGAGGCGATCGTCCTTGAGCACATGGAGTCGCAGAACGACCACGACTTCAACACCTCCCTGCACACGTTTCCCCACCCCCGGTACGAGATCATGGCGTCCGGCCAGGTGCTCCAGGGCGTGGACGAGGTCCGCGCGTACTGGCAGCGCACCCGCGCGGCGTTCCCCGACCAGCGCAACAAGGTCATCGAGGTGCACCACGCCGACGACGCGGTGATCGTCGAGTTCGAGCTGCAGGGCACTCACCTCGGCAGCCTCACCGGCGAGGAGGTCACCGGCCGGTCGTTCAAGGTGAGGATGGTCGGTTTCTTCCTGTTCGACAAGGACGTGCTGGTCTGCGAGCGGGTGTACGGCGACAGCGCGACCGTGATGAACCAGCTCGGCATGCTGAACCTCCCTGGGGCGTTCTAGAACGCCACTCGCACTTCGCCGACGACCTGGCCGCCGCCGAGCACCGGCACGGACAGGTGTTCCTTGGCCGGCGACACGTCGTAACCCAGCGCCGCCAACGCCGTGAGCCCGATCGCCGTGGTGGCACGGGGATTCCCGTCGAGCACCTTCACCGCCACCGCGTGCCCGGCCGCCGTCGCCAGCACCAGCACACCTTCTGCGCCGCCCTTGGCCACCACACCCGGCAGCAACTGCATGACGACGGTGTTCACATGCCCGGTTCCCCCCACGTACTCGGGATGTCTGCGCATCGCGTCGGCGACCGGCGTGCGCACCAGCCCTTGCATCGCGCGCGCCAATCCGTGCAACGACAACGCATACACGGGCGCACCACATCCGTCGACCGCCGTGTGCGCAACTGCTTCGCCGGAAAGTTCCTCCATCGTCCGCAACACCACCTGCTGCAACGGATGCGTCGGCTCCAGGTAGGTCTGGGTCGGCCACCGCGCCGCCACGCACGCCGCCAGCATCGCCGCGTGCTTGCCGGAACAGTTCATCCGCACCCGAGACGGCTCCGTCAGCCGTCGCCGCGTCTCCTCGTCCTCCGGCCACGACGGAGGGCAGCGCAGCAATCCCACCGGCAACCCGCCGAGCACCTGCATCACCAGCTCGACGTGCCGGTTCTCCCCCGTGTGCGACCCGGCGGCGATCGCCAGGGCGGGCCCGGCGAGCGGCGCTCCCGCGGACAGGCAGGCCAGCGCCTGGAACGGCTTCATGCACGACCGCGGCAGCGCCGGATCCTCAACGGCCCCAACGGAAACCCCGGTCTCCCCTGACGGCAGCAGCCCCACCACGCTCCCGTGGTGCAGGCTCTCCACGAAACCGGACCGGGTGACCTCAGCGAGCAGTGCGGGCACGACCAGCCTCCAGGCGGTGAGCCAGCCGGGACAGCGCCAGGTTGACCACCAGGTAGATGAACGCCACGACGATGAACGTCTGGATCAGCAGACCGTTGTAGTTCGCGAGCACCCGCCCGTTGAACAACAACTCCGTGTAGGACACGACATATCCCAGCGAGGTGTCCTTCAACAGGCTGACAGCTTGGGTCACGAGCAACGGCGTCATGTGCCGGACGGCCTGTGGCAGCACGACGAACCGCGTCACCGCGCCGTCCGGCATGCCCAGCGACAGCCCCGCCTCGCGCTGCCCGGGATCGACGGAGTCCACGCCCGCCCGGAAGATCACCGCGTAGGAGGCCGCGTGCGACAACGCCAGCGGCACCACGAGCTTCCAGAACAGCGGCAGGTTCACGCCGAACGACGGCAGCACGAACAACATCACGTACACCAGCAGCAGCACCGGAACCGTGCGCATGACCTCGGCGTAGGCGCGGGTGAACCGGTTGGGCCGCAACGCGAGCAGCAGCCCACCCACCATCGCCAGCACCCCCGTCGCGCACGCCGCCACCACCGTCGACCACAGGCCTCCGAGCAGATAACGCCACACGGGCCAGGTCAGATACGGCCTCCACCGAACCGGGTCCAGCTGCCCGCCGGACGCGAACTGCCGCAGCCCCAGCGCCACCAGCCCGGCGAGCACGAGCGCCGACACCACCGAGACCCAGAAGACCCGGCGACGGAAACGTGGTCCAGGAGCGTCGAACATCAGGCCAGCCGCCGTTCCAGCACCCGCGCGCCGAACCCGATCCCCGCGGCCATCACCAGGTAGCACAGCCCGGCACCGGTGAAGACCAGCAACGGCTGGGCGAGCTCGAGGTTGATCCGTTGCGCCGCACGGGTCATGTCCACCACGCCGACGACACCGGCCAGTGCGGTGGCCATCGTCAGCGCGATCGCGATGTTCGCCAACGGCTGCACCACCCGCCGTCCGGCCTGAGGAAGGATCACGTGCCGCAACGACTGCCGGAACGACAGCCCCAGCGCCCGTGCCGCCTCACCCTGTCCTGCAGCCACCGAGCTCACGCCCGACCGCAGCGCCTCCGCCACGAACGCGGCCTCGTACAGGGCGATCGCCGTGAAAGCCGTCCAGAACAACGGCATCTTGACACCCACCTCGGGCAACCCGAACACGAACAGCACCAGCCACGCGAGCAACGGGATGTTCCGCCACACCTCGACGTAGACCGCACCGACGCCCCGCAGCAGCGGCACCGGCACGATCCGCAGCACCGCGACCACGAGGCCCACGGCGAGGGCGCCCGCGAACGACAGCAGGGTCAGGGCGACGGTGTTCAGAAAGCCTTCGACGACCAGGCTCATGAGGCGATCGCGGGTGGCGACGGCGCGTCGCCGGTGACCACGGTGCCGATCGTCTGCTTCCAGACGTCCCGCCACAGCCCTGACTTGCCGATCTCACGCAGCCAGTCGTCGACGAACTTCTCGAACTCCGCGTCGCCGTGCTTGATGCCGATGCCGTACGGGTCCTCGGTGAACGGCTCGCCGACCAGCTGGAGCTCGCTGTCCTTCGACGCGTCGGCGACCAGGATCGCCTGGTCCTGCACGTAGGCGTCGCCACGACCCTGTTTCAACGCCGTGAGGCACTCGGGATCGGAGCCGAACTCGACGATCTTCGCGGTGGGCGCGGCGTCCTTCACCGCCTTCACGCCGGGTGTGTTCGCGCCGACGATCACGGTCTTGCCGGCCAGATCCGCGGGCTTGGTGATGCCGGAGGTGCCCTTGCGCACCGCGATCGACTGCCCCGACTGGTAGTACGGGCCTGCGAACGCCACGCGTTCCGCCCGTGCGGGCGTGATCGTGTACGTCTGGATGATCACGTCGACGGTGCCGTTGGCCAGCAACGGTTCGCGGGTCTCCGAGGTCGCGCTGAGCAGCTCGGTCTCCGGCTTGCCGACGATGTAGTGCGCGAGGAGCTTGCCTAGGTAGGCGTCGAAGCCGGTGAGCTCGCCGCTGATGGGGTCGAGCTGCGACAGCAGGGGCGCGTCCTGGGAACCGCCGATGAGCAGCTTGCCGCGCTTCTTGATGCGGTCGACGGCCGAGCCAGGAGTCACCTGACCTGTGTAAACGGGTGCCTTGGCGAGCAGAGCGCCGAACTTGCCGCCACCCGCGCCGGGTACCGCGTTCTCACCGCCGGAGCACCCGGCCACGAAGAGCAACAGCGCTGCTACGAACAGTCTCCCCATGCCGCGACGCTACTGATCGCGATCAACCAGGCACAAGACACAACAAAGCCCCTTGTCCGATACCGGACAAGGGGCTCCGCCACAGCTTGCAGGCTGTTGGAGTCGGTCAGACTCAGACGGCGCGAACGCCCTGGGCCTGCGGGCCCTTCTGGCCCTGACCGATCTCGAACTCGACCCGCTGGTTCTCCTCGAGAGCCTTGTAGCCGTTCATCTGGATCTCCGAGTAGTGGACGAACACGTCGGCGCCACCGTTATCGGGGGAGATGAAGCCGAAGCCCTTCTCCGCGTTGAACCACTTGACGGTGCCCTGTACTGCCATCTTGCTACTTCTCCTCTAACAGGTGCCGGATCGCACTCGCGACCACCGGGTCAAGCAGGAACGGCGCTCCCTCCCGAAGCTGGAGAGACCACACGAACACACCCCGTTTTTCGTGACCGTGGCTGGACGAACACGAAAACGTACGACCATGGACAGTCAACCACGGCTCCCCGCTCCCAGTCGAGCCATCGATCTCACTGCTAACGTGAGAGCCCGAACGACCACGCGGAGGTACTCGTGCCCGAGCAGCCGACGATGTCGATCAGCGTCAGGATCGCGCCGCAAGTGGCTGGTGGCCTCACCTTGCTCGTGCGGCAGCTTCTGACCGGCGTCGCCGCCCAGAAGCCTCCGAAGGCCGAACGCAAGGCCCGTACGCCCATCATCAACAGGTCCGAAGGCACCGTCCGCGGCACCCTGTTCCAGATCGGGAACGTAGAGGGAAACGTCACCAACTACGGGGACCGGTAACCTGGAGGGTCGTTGACCCAGGGGGCCGTGCTTGACCGGCAGCGAACGACTGCTCTTCTTCTTCATCGGCTTGGTGACCACGTTCGTGTTCATCCGCATCAGCGTGCGCATGATCCGGGCGAAGGTGCGCTGGTGGCCGCGCAACATCGTGCACGGCGACACGCACGTGCACCACGTCGTGTTCGGCACCGTGCTGCTGCTCCTGTCGAGCGTCACGAGCCTGGTCATTCCCGACGACCTGCACGGCGCCCGGCTGGCGGCCGCGGCGGGCCTCGGGGTGGGCGCGGCGCTGGTGCTGGACGAGTTCGCGCTGATCCTGCACCTGCGGGACGTGTACTGGACCAAGGCCGGCCGGCTGTCCGTCGACGCGGTGTTCCTCGCCATCGGCCTGACAGGCACGTTCCTGCTCGGCGCGCGCCCGCTCGGCTACGACGAGGTGCTGCAGCTCAACCCGGAGACGACACCGAGCGACACGTTCACGCTGAGGCTGCTGACCATCGGCGTGAACCTGTGCTTCGCGATCGTGGCGCTGCTGAAGGGCAAGATCTGGACGGGGCTGCTCGGCCTGCTCGTGCCCGTGGTGCCCGCCGTGGGCGCCGTGCGGCTGGCGAGGCCGGGGTCGCCGTGGGCGCGCTGGCGTTATCCGGAGGGCTCGCGCAAGCTCGCGCGGGCGTACCGCCGGGAGGCGCGGATCCGGCAGCCCATCATCCGCGCCAAGATCGCCGTCCAGGAGTTCATCTCGGGGCGTCACGACCTGCCGGATCACGACAGGCCGTGACGAGGCCTTTCGCTACCCTCCGAGGATGTCCTGCTGCGCGCACACCTGAGCGAGGTCGCCGGCGCACAGTTCCTGCGGCTTGACGATGCCCTCGGTCACCAGCGTCCGCACGCTGTCCTTCTTGATCAGCGTCGCGCCCAGCAGCACCGACTTGATGTCGCGCCGCGCGACGGGATCCCGCAGGTTGCCGGTGGCGAGGTCATCGGCACCCTCCAGGTCGCCGCGAGCGATCGCGATGGCCAGCCGGGCGGCGGCCTCCGCCTCGTCCCGCACGGGCTTGTAGACGGTGATGCACTGGTCGCCTCTCAGCACGGCCCGCAGGCCGTCCACAGTGGCGTCCTGCCCGGTGACCGGGACCTTGCCCGCCAGGTTCTTCTTCTTGAGCACACCGATGACCGCGCCGGCCAGGCCGTCGTTGGCCGCGACCACGCCGTCGACCCTGCCGCCGTTCTCGTTCAGGATCTGCTCGAACAGCTGACCGCCGAGGTCGTTGTTCCAGTCGGCGACCGGCTGCGACTTCACGAGCTTGAGCGCGCCGCTGTCGTACTTCGTGGACAGTCGCGACTTCTGACCCTGGGTGAAGAGCGTGGCGTTGTGGTCGGTCGGCGCACCCTCGATCTCGATGATCTGCGCGCCCGGCTTGTCACCGAGGCACGCGAGCAGGCCGTCCGCCTGGAGCTGGCCGACGTTCACGCTGTCGAAGCCGACGTGGTACTCCGCCTGGCCACCGAGCGTCACGCGGTCGTAGTCGATCACCGGGATGCCGGCGGCTTTCGCCTTCTTCTGCACCGCGAGACCACCCGCCGCGGACAACGGCGTGATCATCAGGACCTTCACCTTGCGACGGATCATCTCGTCAGCGATCTGCGCGAACTTCGCCTCGTCGCCCTCGGCGTTCTCCATGAACGGTTCGATGTCCGCGTAGTTGAACGCCTGGGTGAGCAGTGGGCGATCTTGCTCTTCCCAGCGCGTGGATGTCGTTCGGTCGGGAAGGATTACCCCGACGATTGGTTTGGGACCACGCGCGGGCAGCGTCGGAGCACCCTGACCAGCGTCACCGCAGGCAGAGAGCAGAAAGAGCAGGCACGCCGACGTTGCCATTACCCGTCTTCGCATAATCGCGGATTGCATCGCTTGAATGTTGTTAAGTCAAGATTTGTTTCACACCATCACGCTCCGCTTCCGATCGGCTACAGTTCGATTCCGTACGAAAGGCGCTGATGCGTGGCGAATTTTCGTGCCAGTGTGTCGGACTTGGGCGGCAATCGGGGGCCGCGCCGTGTTGTTGGATCCAGCCCTGACCGGGTGTGAGGAGACAGCTAGGTGAGAACGCGCAGAACCGTGATGGCGGTGGCGGCAACGGTGTCGCTGATCGCCGCGGGTACTTCGGCGGCGGGGGCAGCGCCGGCCTCTACCGCTGGCCAGCAGGACACCGAGTACACGGTCCTCTTGGAGGACCCCGGAAACCGCGACTTCGCGATCGACGCCGTGCGGGCGGCGGGCGGCGAGGTCGTGCGGGACAACAAGGCCGTCGGTCTGCTGACCGTGAAGGCTCCCGCGAACGGGTTCGTGGAGAAGGTTTCCGCTTCGAGCGACATCGTCGGCGCCGCACGGACCAAGCCGATCGGGCACGCTCCTGCGGCGAAGGCCGAGAAGGCCAAGCGCGACAACGTCGAGAAGGAGAACAAGGCCGAGCAGCCGAACAAGGCGCCTGCCGAGTCGAAGTCGACCGCCGGCATGGACCCCCTGGACGGCGACCTGTGGGGCCTGAACCTCGTCCGCTCCAACATCGCGCGGGCCAAGCAGGCCGGTGACAAGCGCGTGTACGTCGGCATTCTGGACACGGGCGTGGACGGTTCGCACCCGGACATCGCGCCCAACTTCAACAACGAGCTGTCGCGCAACTTCACCGTCGACATGCCCAACGACTCCGACGGCGGCGTCTTCGACGGCCCGTGCGAGTTCCGCGGGTGCGTCGACCCGGCGAACTGGGACGACGGCGGCCACGGCACGCACGTCGCCGGCACCATCGGCGCCGCTGCCAACGGCTTCGGCATCTCCGGTGTCGCGCCGAACGTGTCGCTGGTGAACATCCGCGGTGGCCAGGACGCCGGCTCGTTCTTCCTGCAGCCGGTGGTCGACGCCCTGACCTACGGCGCCGACATCGGCCTCGACGTGATCAACATGTCGTTCTACGTCGACCCGTGGTACATGAACTGCATCAACGACTCCACGGCCACGCCGGAGGAGCAGCTGGAGCAGCGCACCATCATCGCGTCCGTGCAGCGCGCGCTGAACTACGCGCACCGCAAGGGCGTCACGCTGATCGGCGCCGGTGGCAACAACCACGAGGACCTCGGCAAGCCGCGCACCGACACGATCAGCCCGAACTACCCGCCGGGCCACAACCGGCCGCGGCCGATCGACAACGCCACCTGCCTCAACCTGCCGACCGAGGGCAACCACGTCATCTCGGTGTCGTCTCTCGGCCCGTCGACCGCCAAGGCCGACTACTCGAACTACGGCCTCGAGCAGACCGCGATCTCGGCTCCCGGCGGCTACTTCCGCGACGGCCTCGGCACGCCGTGGTACCGCACCAACGAGAACATGATCCTCTCGACCTACCCGCGCAACGTCGCTCTCGTCGAGGGCGCGATCGACGAGGCCGGCAACATCACCCCGGCCGGCCAGGCCGCGGGCGTGAAGAAGGCCGTGCAGGGCGACAAGGTCGGCTACTACCAGTTCCTGCAGGGCACCTCGATGGCCGCCCCGCACGCCTCGGGTGTGGCCGCGCTGATCGTCAGCCAGTACGGCAAGAAGGACAAGGGCCGTCCCGGCCTGACCCTGTCCCCGGACAAGGTCGAGAAGGTGCTGTACAAGACCGCGATCCAGCGGGCGTGCCCGAACCCGAGGCTCGTCTCGTACGTCCCGGTCGGACGTTCGCCCGAGTTCGACGCGCTCTGCGAGGGTGACGCGAAGTTCAACGGCTTCTACGGTCACGGCATCGTGGACGCCTACGGCGCGGTGACCCGCGGCGGTCAGTTCCTGTAGTTCTCGCTTGAACCGCAAAGGCTCCCGGTCACGGCCGGGAGCCTTTGCTTTTCAGCAGGCAACCGGCCTTGTTGTGCGAGCGCTCTCACGCTACGGTGCGCCTGTCGCCGCCGATCCCTCACCGGAACGGACCGACATGAAGACGTTTGCAAGGCTGGCTGCCACGCTCGTCTGCGCCACCGCCCTCATCACCCCGGCCACGGCGCACGCCGCGGACCTGAACGACCCGCGGCTCAAGGACATCGCCATGCAGCTGGTGTCCAGCGCGGAGAACTCCTCTTTGGACTGGCGCGCCCAGTTCGGGTACATCGAGGACATCTGGGACGGCCGCGGCTACACAGCGGGCATCATCGGCTTCTGCAGCGGCACCGGCGACATGCTCGACCTGGTGGAGCTGTACAAGAAACGCAAGCCGGGGAACGTCCTGGAGAAGTACCTGCCCGCACTGCGCAAGGTGAACGGCACGCCCTCACACGCGGGTCTCGACCCCAACTACACCAAGGACTGGAAGACCGCGGCCAAGGACTCGGCGTTCAGGGCGGCGCAGGAGTCCGAGCGCGACCGGGTGTACTTCAACCCGGCCGTGAAGCAGGCCAAGTCGGACGGCGTGCGCGCACTCGGCCAGTTCGCCTACTACGACGCGATCGTCATGCACGGCAACGGTGGCGACAGGCTGAGCTTCAGCAGCATCCGCAAGCGCGCGCTGGGCAAGGCGAAGCCGCCGTCGCAGGGCGGCAACGAGACCACCTGGCTCAACGCCTTCCTCGACGCTCGAGTGTGGGCGATGAAGCAGGAGCCCGAGCACGAGGACACCAGCCGCGTCGACACGGCGCAGCGCGTGTTCCTCAAGAACGGCAACCTCGATCTGAAGACGCCGCTCAGGTGGAAGGTCTACGGCGACAGCTACGAGATCAAGTAACCTCGCCGGCACGGACGAAGAGGGGCGCTCCGATTGGAGCGCCCCTCTTCCCGTGACTACAGCTGGGTCCAGTCCAGCACAGGCGCCGCGAAGTCGCGGATCGACGCCAGCAGCCCGAGCCGCGCGGCCTTCACCGCCGGATCCTCTGCCATGACCAGCACCTCGTCGAAGAAGGTGTTGATCGGCGCGGTCAGTCCCTCGGCCGCGGCGACGAACGCCGCCAGGCCTGTGACATCCCGCGAGACACCGTCGAACGCCTTGTGCAGCGCCACTTCCGCGGGCTCAGACAGCACCGAGGCGTCGTAGGAAGCGGAGACGCCGGCCGGCACGATCCGCCGGACGCGCTGCAGGGCCGCCACGAGCGCGTCGAAGGACTCGTTGCCCGCCAACGACTCCAGCTGCGCCAGCGTCTCGTCGGCCAGCACCGGCGAGTCGGCCAGCGGCAGCACCGCCTGGACGAACCGGTGCTCGTGGCCCGCGTCGAGCAGCGCCTGCTCGTAGCGCCGCACCGCGAACTCACGCGCGGTCTCCAGCGCCTCGGCCGACACGTCAAGGCCCTCCGCGGCAAGCGAAAGCGCCAGCGGAACCGTGATCGCCCGCAGGTCCGGGAACGCCCGCAACACCGACACCGCGCCCAGAGCCGCGCGACGCAGGCCGAACGGGTCGGACGAACCGGTCGGCTGCGCGCCGATGCCGAACAGGCCCGCCAGCAGGTCGAAGCGGTCCGCCAAGGACAGCAGCGCACCCGGCACCGACGTCGGCAGCGCGTCGCCGGCCGAACGCGGGAGTTCCATCTCCCACAACGCCTGCGCGACCTCCGGGGTCTCCCCCGCGCGCGAGGCGTACTCGCGGGCCATCACGCCGGCGAGCGACGACAGCTCGATCACCATCTGCGAGCCGAGGTCGAACTTGGCCAGGGCTCCGGCGCGGTCCAGCGTCTCGCGGTCGGCGTCGACCACCGAGGCGAAACGCCCGGCCAGCGCGGCGATCCGGGAAGCGCGGTCGGCCATCGAGCCCAGCTTGTCCGCGAACGTCAGCTTCGCGAGGCCCGACTTCATCTCCTCCAGCGGCGTCTTGAGGTCCGCCCGCCAGAAGAACGCCGCGTCCTCGTACCGCGCCCGCAGCACGGCCTCGTTGCCCGCCCGCACCAGGTCCGCGTCGACGGAACCGTTCGCCACCGCCACGAAGTGCGGCAGCAGGGAGCCGTCGGCGGAGCGGACCGGCAGGTAGCGCTGGTGCTTGCGCATCACGGTGGTGAGGATCTGGCCCGGCAGCTCCAGGTACCGCTCCTCGAACGAGCCGAGGATCGGCGTCGGCCACTCGACCAGGTTCGTCACCTCGTCCAGCAGCCCGTCGACCTCGACGACACCGCCGACGGACGCCGCGAGCTCCTGTGCGGCCTCCACGATCGAAGCGGCACGAACCGAGGCGTCGGCCTGAATGCCGTGCCCGGCGAGGAACTCCAGGTAACCGTCCGCGGTGGACACCTCGACGACCGGCGACGAGGCGGTCCGGTGCACCCGCGTGACGGTGCCGGACACCAGCGACGACACCGCGACCGGAACCGGCGTGGAGCCGAGCAGCGCCACCAGCCAGCGGATCGGCCTGGTGAACGACAGCTTCGGGTCGTTCCACTTCATGTTCTTCTCGGCGCGCAGGTCCGCGACGACCTCGGCCAGCAGCCCGCTCAGCACCTCGACGGCGCCACGACCGGCGTCGGTCCTGGTCAGCGCGACGAACTCGACGCCGTTCTCCTCAACCCGCCCCAACGCCGAAACCTCGACGCCCTGACCACGCGCGAAGCCCTGCACGGCCTTCGTCGGGTTGCCGTCGGCGTCGAAGGCGGCGGAAACACGCGGGCCGCGCACGGTGCGCTCGGCGTCCGGCTCGCGCGGCGCCACCGCGGGCACCAGCACGACGATCCGGCGCGGCGTCCCGTGCACGGTCACCTCGCCGTGCGTCAGCCTGGTCGCGCCGAGCTTCGACGTGACCGCCTCACGCACCGCGTCGACGGTCCGCAGCACCTCGTGCGGCGGCAGCTCCTCGGTGCCGATCTCGAACAGCAGCGTCGCGGGAGCGACGACGTCCTCGAACGACGAGGGCTTCTCCGCGACAGCGGGAACCTCTGCGACACCGAGCGGATGCCCGAGCTCGGCACGTCGCTCGGCCCACAGCCCGGCGACTTCCCGTGCCAGGCCACGCATCCGGCCGAACGCACGCGCGCGCTCGGTCGTGGAGATCGAGCCCCGCGCGTCCAGCACGTTGAAGATGTGCGAGCACTTCAGCACGAAGCTGTGCGCCGGAACGGGCAGGCGGGCGTCGAGCATCTTGCGCGCCTCGGCCGCGAACTCCTCGAAGAGGCGCTTGTTCGCCTCCACGTCCGCGTCGTCGAGGTAGTACCGCGACATCTCGTACTCGGCCTGGCCGAACGCCTCGCCGTAGGAGATGCCCGGCGCGTACGCGATCTTCTTGAAGTGGTCGACGCCCTGCAGCGCCATCATGATCCGCTCGATGCCGTAGGTGATCTCCACCGACACCGGGTCGAGCGTCATGCCGCCGGCCTGCTGGAAGTAGGTGAACTGGGTGATCTCCAGGCCGTCGAGCCAGACCTCCCAGCCGAGGCCCCACGCACCGAGCGCGGGAGAGGCCCAGTTGTCCTCGACGAACCGGACGTCGTGCGCGCGCACGTCGATGCCCAGCGCCTCCAGCGAACCGAGGTAGAGCTCCTGCGGGTCGCCCGGATCCGGCTTCAGGATCACCTGGAACTGGGTGTGGGTCTGCAGCCGGTTCGGGTTCTCGCCGTAACGGGCGTCGTCGGGCCGCACCGAGGGCTCCACGTACGCGACGCGCCACGGCTCGGGACCGAGCACCCGCAGGACGGTGGCGGGGTTCAGCGTGCCCGCTCCGACCTCGGTGTTGAAGGGCTGCACCACGATGCAGCCCCGATCGGTCCAGTACTTGGTCAGCGCGAGCAGCGCGTCCTGCATCGTCAACACGGCGACGAGTCTACGAAACGGACAAAACCGCTGGTCAAGGGGCCTGAATCCGGTGGCGTTCGCCACTGTGTCACGCTTTGCACAACCGAGTGGAGTTCCCGCACGTCTACTTGGGGTACCCGAATGTGCTGAGAGGAGTGGGTGTGGACAACCGGCCGCCGCGGCCAGGAGAACCGAACGGAACTCCCAGGCGACCCTCCGCCACCCCGCGTCCCCCGGCGGGTCAGCCCCGCCGTCCCCAGGTACCGCCGCGCAGCTCAGAGCCCCCGCGCCGGCAGTCGAACCGGGCCGAACCGCCGCGGCGGGAGCCCCCGAAGCGCTCCGAACCACCGCGCAAGGAACCACCGCGCAAGGAACCCCCGCGCCGCGCGTCCGCGAGCCGCAGCGAGTCGCCGCGCGGCCGCGAGCCGGCCCGCGCCACGTCGTCGGCCCCGCGCCCGCGCCCCGTGGCCGACCGTCCGACGGTCCGCACGACTCCGGCCAAGGCGAAGTCGGCTGCCCCCGCGGCCCGTCCCCGGCCCAGGCCCTCCGCTCGCCGACCGAGCGCGGCCAAGCGCGGTGCGTCCACCGGCGCCAAGATCTTCATCAGCATGATCTCCGCGACGATCCTGCTGGTCACCGGCGTCGCGTGGCAGAACCTGAACTCGCTGACCGAGAACCTGACCAAACAGGACCTCAACCTCGCCGACGCCGGGGAGAAGCCCGCCGACGGCGCGATCGACATCCTGCTCGTCGGCATGGACAGCCGCACCGACTCCAAGGGCAACCCGCTGCCGCAGAACATCCTCAACGAACTGCAGGCGGGCGGCAGCGACGACGGCGGGTTCAACACCGACACGCTGATCCTGCTGCACATCCCGAACGACAGCGGCAAGGCGTTCGCGGTGTCGTTCCCCCGCGACTCCTACGTGAAGATCGCCGGCGGCTTCGGGCGTCACAAGATCAACTCTGCCTACGGTTACGCCAAGGGTCAAGCCGCCGAAAAGCTGCAGGGCAGTGGCAAGAGCCCGCAGGAGATCGAGATGGAGACCCGCAAGGCGGGCGCGAACAACCTGATCGAGACCATCCAGAACCTGACCGGCGCCACGATCGACCACTACGCCGAGGTCAACCTGGTCGGCTTCTACGAGATCACCAAGGCCATCGGCGGCATCGACGTCTGCCTCAACAACAACGTCCGCGACAGCTTCTCCGGCGCGAACTTCAAGGCGGGCCCGCAGACCATCGAGGGCAAGAACGCGCTGGCGTTCGTCCGGCAGCGCCACGGCCTGCCCATGGGCGACCTGGACCGCGTCGTCCGCCAGCAGGTCTTCATGGCCGGTCTCGCCAAGAAGATGCTCTCGGCCGGCGTGCTCACCGACGGCACCAAGCGCAGCGAGATGATCAAGGCCGTCAGCGGCGCGATCGTGCTCGACGACGGCTGGGACATCACGAAGTTCGCCCTGCAGATGAAGGATCTGACGGGCGGCAACATGACGTTCCAGACGATCCCGACCGGCAACCCGGACCTGCAGACCCCCGAGGACGGCTCCGCGGTCGAGGTCGACGAGGCCGAGGTCAGGACGTTCGTGAAGAACCTCGGCAAGGCCCCCGCGTCCTCGGCCGCGCCGGACCCGAAGTTCAACAACGCCTCGGTGACCGTCGACGTCCGCAACGCCTCCGGCGTCGCCGGCCTCGCGAGCAAGGTGCAGCAGTCGCTCGTCGCGAAGGGCTTCGTGGCGGGTCAGACGGGCAACGCCGAGGCGATGGCCAAGTCGGTCGTCCGCTACGGCAAGGGCGGAGAGGACGGCGCCAACGCGGTCCAGAAGGCCCTCGGCGGCATGAAGATCGAAGAGGACGTGAACATCCCGGCCGGCCGGGTCCGCGTCTTCATCGGCTCCGACTACTCGGGTCCCGGCACCCAGGGCTTCACGGGCTCCGGAGTGCTCAACTTGGACGGTGCGCGGCAGCAGCCGGCGCCCGACCCGAACGCTCCCAAACCCATCACCGCGGACGGCGTGCGCTGCGTGAACTGATACTCAGAGTAGAGAAGTATCGCCCGTTCGGGGGAATCTGCCAGGAAGTTGCGTAAGCGACGAAGAACTGGCGCCTTCCATCACCGTGAGACCCGCTCACGGGGTGGAGGGACCAGGTGCAAACCGCGAACGGCCGAATCGACACGGCGGCGTACCAGCGCGTGCTCGGTGATGAGATCCGCAGCCTTCGCAAGCAGCGCGGCTGGACCCGCAAGGAGCTGAACAAGCGACTGCAGACCGAGATCTCGCTGCAGACGCTGGCCACCTACGAGCTCGGCACCCGCCAGTGCTCGGTCGTGCGCCTGGTGGAGATCTGCCACGCCCTCGACGTTCCGGCACACGAAGTCCTCGCTCGTGTGCACGAACGCTTCTTCGGCGACACCCCCGCCGGGCACCTGACGCTGAACCTCGCCGTGGTCGCCGCGACCGACAACCCCCGTCTGGTGCCGCTCAAGCGCTGGGCCGCCGGACGCCTGCACGTGCTGCCGCCGGGAGCGTCCCCGGAGGTGCACCTCGACCTGCCCGCGCTGGAGAACATGGCGCAGCTCTGCCAACTCCCGACCGTCGAGCTCATCCGCGTCCTGCGCGGGCTGAGCCACTAGTTGTACCGAACCCCGTTCACACCAACGCAACGACCGCCCGAAAAGGTTCAACCACCACCGCCGGTAGCATCGCGTGGGTGAACGATTCCCCCGCCCGCCTCCCTCTGCGCACCGCGGCCGCAGTGAAACTGGGCAACCTGAGCTCCACGCTGTCCCAGAAGATGGGTCTCGGCGCAGGCGGCATGATCGGCGGCCGGGTGGCGCTGAAGCTCGACCCGCAGGCGCTGAACCGCTTGACGCAGGGCCGCAGGGTCGCCGTGGTGACAGGCACGAACGGCAAGACCACCAGCACGATGATGCTGGCGAGGGCCGTCTCCGCGCTCGGTGAGGTCGCCACGAACCACAGCGGCGCCAACATGCCCGACGGCCACGTCACGGCGCTGTCGAAGCAGCCGGACGCCCCGTACGCCGTGCTGGAGTGCGACGAGGGTTACTTCCCCGCCGTCGCCGGTGCGAGCAACCCGGCCGTCGCGGTGATCCTCAACCTGTCCCGCGACCAGCTGGACCGCGTCGGCGAGGTGCGCACCATCGAGCGCTCGCTGCGCGACACCGTCACCGCGCTGAAAGACTGCACGGTCGTCGCCAACTGCGACGACGTGATGGTGACGAGCGCCGCCTGGAACGCGCAGAAGGTCGTCTGGGTCGCCACCGGCACCGGCTGGCGCCACGACTCCGCGAGCTGCCCGCGGTGCGGCAACCCGATCCAGTGGCAGGGCGAGCACTGGCACTGCACGGGCTGCGACCTGGCCCGCCCGCACCCGAACTGGATCACCACCGACGAGGCGATGATCACCCCCGAGCACCACAAGGTGGAGCTCCGCCTGACGCTGCCGGGCAAGTTCAACCAGGCCAACGCCGTCATGGCGTCGGCGGCCGCGTACGCGCTGGGCGTGCCCACGGAAGAGGCGGTGCGCCGGCTGCGCGGCGTCTCCAACGTGAGCGGCCGCTACCGCACGATCCAGCGCAACGGCCGCAGCGCGCGCCTTCTGCTGTCGAAGAACCCCGCCGGCTGGAGCGAGACCCTCACGGTCGTCAAGGAGGCCAACCACCCGGCCGTCCTGGTGATCAACGCCCAGGAGGCCGACGGCCGCGACCTGAGCTGGCTGTGGGACGTGCCGTTCGAGCGGATGCAGGGCCGCACGGTCATCGCGTCCGGCGAGCGCGCGACCGACCTCGCCGTCCGCCTGACCTACGCCGAGGTCGAGCACACGATCGTGCCCGACCCGCTGAAGGCCATCGACCAGATGCCGCCGGGCGCGGTCGAGGTCATCGCCAACTACACCGCGTTCCGCGACTTGAATGCCAGGGCTGCCGCTGATGAGTGAGTCGACAATCCAGATCGCGCTCGTGCTGCCGGATCTCCTCGGCACGTACGGCGACTTCGGCAACGCCGTGGTCCTCGAGAAGCGCATGACGTGGCGCGGTATCAAGGCCGAGATCGTGCCGATCAACTACGGCCAGCCGGTGCCGGACTCGTGCGACATCTACGTCGTCGGCGGCGGTGAGGACACGGCGCAGACGCTGGCCGTGAAGCACCTGCGTGAGCACCCCGGCCTGCAGCGCGCCGTCACGAAGAACGCCGTGGTGCTGGGCGTGTGCGCCGGCATCCAGATCTTCGGCGAGAGCTTCACCCGTGCCGACAACGTCACCCACCCCGGCATGGGCCTGATCGACTCGACCTCGCACGCGGGTGGCAGCCGCGCGATCGGCGAGGTCATCGCCGAGCCCGCGAACGGCCTCTTCGAAGGCGTGCTGACCGGGTTCGAGAACCACCAGGGCCGCACCGTGCTGGGCCCGTCCGCCCGGCCGCTCGCGCACGTCAAAGTGGGCACCGGCAACGACGGCAGCGTCGAGGGTGCCGTGCAGGGCCGGATCGTCTGCACCTACCTGCACGGCCCGGTGCTGCCGCGCAACCCGCAGCTCGCCGACCTGCTGATCGAGTGGGCGACCGGCACGAAGGTCGCGCCGCTGGACCTCCCGGCCGTGACCGCTATGCGGGCGGAGCGGGTGCGGGCAGCTTCATAAGCTTCTCCGCGACACCTGGCCAGATCACGGCCATCACGTACTCGGTCGCGAGCGCAGGTCCCACCGCGGGCCTGCGCTCGGTCCACACCGCGAGGCGTTCGGTCGCGCCGACGACGATCTCGGCGAACGCCTCGGCCTCCAGCGGGTCGATGTCCGGCGTGAACGACGCCAGCACGGCCCCGATCATGTCCGTCTGCTGCTGACGGATGCCTTCCACCTCTTCCTGCGCTGACGGCACGGCCACCGCCGCCTCCTGCCGCAGCAGCGCCCACGACCTGCGGTGCTCGTCGATGAACTCGAAGAACGCGAGCAGTCCGAGCCGCAGGAACTCCTCGGGGCTCCGCGCGCCCGCGATCGCCGCCGCCGTCTTCTCGCGCAGTTCCGTGCGCGCACGGTGGATGCAGCCGATGAGCAGGCCCTCCTTCGAGCCGAAGTACTCGTAGAGCATCGGCTTCGAGACGCCGACGCGTTCGGCGATCTCGTCCATCGACGTGGCCAGATACCCCTGCTCGGCGAAGATCTCCTCGGCGACGGTGAGCATCTGCGCCATGCGCTGGGCCTTGGGCATGCGGCGCCGCGGAGCAGTCACGAACGAAGTCTACCGCTCGTAACTTACTTCGAGTAACCTACTGAGAAGTAGGCTCAGCGAGCGGAGGGACGTTCCCCATGCATCGAGAGACGAAAGTGCTCGTCATCGGCACCGGCTTCTCCGGCCTCGGCATGGCCGTCGAACTGAAGCGCCGCGGTGAGCACGACTTCGTGGTGCTCGAGAAGGCGAGCGACCTCGGTGGCACCTGGCGGGACAACTCCTACCCCGGCTGCGCGTGTGACGTGCCGTCGCACATGTACTCGTTCTCGTTCGAGCTGAACCCGAAGTGGTCGCGGATGTTCGCCGAGCAGGGCGAGATCTGGGACTACCTGCGGCACGTCGCCGACAAGTACCGGCTGCGGCCGCACCTCCGCTTCAACACCAAGGTCTCCGGCGCACAGTGGGACGAGGAGTCCAAGCGCTGGCACGTGACGACCGAGCAGGGCGACACGTACACGGCGTCCGCCCTGGTGGCCGGCGTCGGCGCGTTGCACATCCCGAACATCCCGGAGCTGCCGGGCATCGAGAACTTCGGCGGCAAGACGTTCCACTCGGCGCAGTGGGACCACGACTACGACCTGTCCGGCAAGCGCGTCGCCGTCGTCGGCACCGGCGCGTCCGCGATCCAGTTCGTGCCGAAGATCGCCAAGCAGGCCGGCTCACTGAAGATCTTCCAGCGCACGCCGCCGTGGATCATGCCCAAGGCGGACCGCGAGATCAACGGCTGGGAGCAGAAGCTGTTCCGCGCCTTGCCCTTCACTCAGCGGCTCTACCGCGATCTCGTCTACTGGATCCGCGAGTCCAGCGCCCTCGGGTTCGCGATCAACCCCCGGATCATGCGGCTCGCCCAGGGCATCGCGTTGCGGCACATGAAGAAGCAGGTGCCGGACCCGTTGCTGCGCAAGAAGCTGGAGCCCGACTACACCATGGGCTGCAAGCGCGTGCTGATCTCCAACGACTACTACCCCGCGCTGGGGTACCCGACCGTCGACCTGGTGACGGACAAGATCTCCGAGGTGCGCGAGTCGTCCATCGTGGACAGTGCGGGAGTCGAGCACGAGGTCGACGTCATAATCTACGGCACCGGTTTCCACGTCACCGACTCGTTCGACTACCTCGACATCCAGGGCAAGGGCGGCGTCGACCTCGCGAAGCAGTGGCGCGAGCACGGGATCGAGACCTACTACGGCATCACGGTCTCGGGTTTCCCCAACCTGTTCTTCCTGCTGGGCCCCAACACCGGGCTCGGCCACAACTCGGTCGTGTTCATGATCGAGTCGCAGATCCGGTACATCTCGCAGTGCCTCCAGCTCCTCGGCAAACACCGCGCAGCGGAGCTGGACGTGCGACCGGAGGCCCAGCAGGAGTTCAACCGCGAGATCCAGGGCAAGCTCGCCAAGGGCGTGTGGACCCAGGGCGGGTGCAAGAGCTGGTACCTCGACGCGCAGGGCGTGAACCGCACCGTGTGGCCGGGCTTCACCTGGCGGTACTGGATGCGGACCAAGCGCGTGCGCGCCGAGGACTACGTGCTCACCGCTGCCAAGAAATCTACGGCCGCACGATGACCTTCAGGGCGGTCCGCTCGTCCATCGCCTGGTAGCCCAGCGCGACGTCGTCGAGCGAGACCGTCCGGTCGAACACGGGACCGGGGTCGATCCGCCCGGCGAGCACGTCGGCCAGCAGCTCCGGCAGGTACGCCCGCACCGGCGCGACACCGCCACCGATGTTGATGTTGCGCCCGAACAGCTTGCCGAGCGGCAGCCCTGGCATCCCGTGCGGCACGCCGACGTACCCGATCGTGCCGCCGTCGCGCACGATGCCCATCGCGGTCTCCCACGACTGCTCGGTGCCGACGCATTCGAGGACGCACGACGCACCGAGGCCGCCGGTCATCTCCTTGATGCGCTCGACCGCGGCCTCACCGCGCTCGGTGACCTGGTCCGTGGCACCGAAGAGCTTGGCGATCTTCGCTCGGTCCTCGTGCCGGCCCATCGCGATGATCCGCTCGGCACCGAGGCGCCTGGCGGCGAGCACGCCGCACAGGCCGACCGCGCCGTCACCGACGACCGCGACCGTGCTGCCGGGCCCGACACCCGCGCCGATGGCCGCGTGGTGGCCGGTGCCCATGACGTCGGACAGGCTCAGGAACGCGGGCAGCAGCTCCGGTGACGCGTCGGCGGGCACGCGGACGAGGGTGCCGTCGGCGAGGGGCACACGCACGGCCTCGCCCTGGCCGCCGTCACTGCCCTTGCTGCCCCAGAAGCCACCTGACCTGCACGAGGTCTGCAGCCCGGCCTGGCAGTACGCGCAGGTGCCGTCGCTCCACACGAACGGCGCGATGACGCGGTCGCCGACCTGGACGCTCTTCACGTCCTTGCCGACCTCCTCGACGATGCCGAGGAACTCGTGCCCGATCCGCTGTCCCTCCGCGCGCTTGGCGACACCGCGGTACGCCCACAGGTCACTGCCGCAGATGCAGGCCAGCTCGACCCGGACGACGACGTCGGTGGCTTCCCGAACGGCCGCGTCCGGCACCTCCTCAACGCGGATGTCACGGGTGCCGTAGATCGTCGTAGCCCGCACCGGGCGCCTCCTCTGCCTCGTTGCCCAACCGCCCCATCGTGCTCCCGCCGCGGCTTCCGCGCCGAATCGAGACGCTGTGGAATTGGTTACGCGCGCTTACGATCGACGACGTGCTGATCAACACCGAAGGTCTCGTGCGAGCGCGCGCTGTCCGTTATGCGACGGCTTCCCGGTTCGCCGAGCCCGAGCCGCTCCCGTGGGACGGCGTGATCACCGAGGAACGCGGCCCGCCTGCCCGCAGCCGCCGTCGGCGCTGGCGTCGGTGGTGGGCAGCTCCGTCGAAGGGCTGACGTTCGACGAGAACTGCCAGGTGTTGAGCGTGACCGCCCCTGCCGGCGCCTCCGGCCTGCCGGTGATGGTCTGGTTCCACGGCGGTGCCTACGTGACGGGCAGCGGCGAGTCCACGAAGTACGACGCCTCGCTGCTGGCTCTGGAAGGCGTCGTCGTGGTCAGCGTCAGCTACCGGCTCGGCATCTTCGGTTACCTGCGGGACAACCTGGGCCTGCTCGACCAGCTCGTCGCACTGCGGTGGGTGCGGGACAACATCGCCGCGTTCGGCGGCGATCCCTCGAACGTGACCGCGTTCGGGCAGTCGGCGGGCGCGGACTCCGTGTACGCGCTGATGCTCGTCTCCGACGAACCCCTGTTCCACCGCGCGATCCTGCAGAGCGCCCCGCTGGGTGCCCGCGGCCCCGAGCGCGCGGAGATGACGGCCGCCCTGCGCGAGTTCGTCTCCGTCGACGCCTCCACGTCGGTGGACGACGTGCTGGCCGTCCAGAAGGACGCCCTGTCGATGGCGAGCGCGCGCTTCAGCCCGTCCGGCGGCATGCCGTTCGGCCCGGTGCTGGGCGAGATCGACCTCGCTCCGGCGGCTTCCCGGATCGAGCTGCTCGTCGGGCACACCGCTGACGACGCCAGCCCGTACGTGCCGGACCAGCCGGAAGCCTGGGAGATCGCGACCGAGCTCGTCTTCGCCGGTCCGGCCCGTCAGCTCGCCGCGGACTGGACCACGGCAGGTGGTCAGGCCGCGACCTTCGACTTCAGGTGGCGGCCAGCGAACGCTCCCCTGGGCGCGTGCCACTGCATGGAGCTGCCGTTCCTGTTCGACCCGGCCGGGTGGTCGCATGCGGGCATGCTGGCCGGGCAGGAGCCGGATCCCGTGCTGGCCAAGACCGTGCGGAGCTTGTGGACCGGCTTCGCCCGAAACGGGATGGCCGCCCTGCCGTCGCGCTCGCTTGAATTGGGCGAGTGACCGACCGCGAGCGCTTGCGCACCACGTTCGGAGAGGACGCGGCCCGCTACCACCGGGCCCGCCCCACCTATCCCCCGCAGCTGTTCGCGCGGCTCAGAGGTCCACGCATCCTGGAGATAGGACCGGGCTCCGGGCAGGCCACGCTGCCGTTGACGCGGATCGGCGACGTGACAGCGGTCGAGCTGAGCCCGGAACTGGCGGCGGTCGCCCGCGAGCACGCGCCGGAAGCACGGCTGGTGGTCGCGAACTTCGACGAGTGGCCGCTGCCGGCGGAGCCGTTCGACCTCGTGGTGTCCGCGACGGCGTTCCACTGGCTCGATCCGTCGACCAGGTTGGCCCGGTGCGCGGCCGCCCTGAAACCGGGCGGTGCGCTGGCCGTGATCTCCACGCACCACGTCGCGGGCGGGACCGGGCAGTTCTTCGTGGACGTTCAGGAGTGCTACGAGCGCTGGGATCCCGCCACCCCGCCGAACCTGCGGCTGTCGCCGGCCGAGGACATCCCCCGCGAGTTCGACGACAGCGATCTCTTCGAGGAGCCCGAGTTCGACAGATACGAGTGGGAGCAGGCCTACGACACCGAGGCGTCCGTCGACCTGCTCCTCACGTATTCGAACCACATCGCGCTACCTGCCCGCGACCAGCTGATCGCGGACATCGCGCAGCTGATCGACACCCGCTACGGCGGCCGGGTCACCAAGCGGTACCTGACCCAGCTCGCCGTGGCGCGAGTCAGGAGCGCTTCGTCCGGCGGGCCATGACCACGGCCGCACCGCCAGCGCCCACGAGCGCGAGGCCACCGAGGCCCAGCGGCAGGACGTCGAAGCCGGTGAACGCGAGCTCGTCGGCCTCAGCGGCAGTCGCGACCTGAGGTGCCGGCGCCTGCGGCGCGCCTCCACCAGGCGGTGGCGGCGGCGGGACCTCGTGCTTGGTCGGAGGCGGCGGCGGGGTCACCGGAGGCGTCGTCGGCGGGGTCTCGGCGGGCTTGCAGCCCGTGTGCGCCGGGTTCGTGCGGCCGATGCCGTGGTTGGCGTCGCACTCGTAGCCCTTGTTGGCGTCCGAGCCACCCGGCAGCTGGCCGGGCGGGTTCTTGTTGTCCGCCTTGCCGACGCAGCCCGCGCACGGCTTGCCGACCGCCTCACCGCCACCGTTGCCGTTCAGCGACGGCGAGCCGTCTCTGGTCGAGTCGTACGGACCGTGGGTGTTCGCACCGTTGCCGGTGAAGTCCGCATTGGACGGTGGTTGTGGCGCCGAAGTGTCCTGGGTGGACTGTCCTGGTGGGACATGGGGGTTGTTCGTCACCCCGTTCCCCTTGCCGTTGCCGGGATCGGCGAGCCCCAGTCCGGGGGCCAGCACCAGCGCGGCGGCTGCGGCGAGGGCAGGGAGAAGCCGAGTTGCATTCATAGTTTGAATATAGAGCGGCCTGTGAGCCGCGTTACATCGCTACCCACAGACCGCTTCAAAAAACACGCTACGAACAGGTGATGCGCGGAGACGCCCAGTCACCGTGGTCGGAATTTATGCCGTCACCGGCGTCTGTGATGACCAAGCGCAAATTCTCGGATTCGGAAAGTGACGCGGTGAGCTTCTTCGCCGGATCGGTTCCGGTCATCCGACCGGAATCCGCAACCTTTGTTGAATCCGCGTACATCTCGAAGACCACGGAGCCCCTGCCTGCGGCCACCTCGTCGTCGACACCGACGTCCACAGTGACCGACGAGCACTTGCGACCGAGGTAGAACTCGATCGTCGAGGCCGCGTGCGCACCGAAGCCCTTCTGGTGCGTCACACCGTTGATCGTCAGGGTCTTGCCGTCACCGGCCTTGTTGCCGCCGACGGACCTGTCGATCTCCACCGGGCCCCAGCCGTTCGTGGCCGAGGTCGCCTCGAACGCCGAGAGGTCGGAGGTACCGGCCGGCGGGGTCGGGCGCGGGCCGCCGTCCCCCTTGGACACCCGGTAGATCACGGTGGCGTGCGACGGGACCGAGGCCGAGATCGCGCCGGTCGTGGTGCGCGTGGACTTGGTCCAGAGATCCTTCAGCACAGCGGGACCGGACATGCCGATCTCGGACAGCGAGGTCGAGATCGTCTGCGTGGAGCCGGACTTGTTGAACAGCGCCACCGCCTTGTCGCCGTTCGCCAGCGGCTTCACGATCACGTCGACGCCGGTCTTGCCGGTCGTGCGGATGCGCTTGCCCTGCACGCCGAGCTTGTCCTGGTCGATCGCGATGACGTCCTTGTTTCCCAGGATCGTGTACGTGTCGGCGTTGACCTTGCGCAGATCCGAACCGATGAGCAGCGGCGCGGCCATGATCGCCCACAGTGAGAAGTGGCTGCGGTACTGCGTGGCGTTCATCTTGCCGTTGCCGACTTCCAGCATGTCGGGGTCGTTCCAGTGGCCAGGACCGGCGTAGGAATCAAGCACGACGTTCTTCTCGTAGATGTCCATCGTGCGCGGCCAGGTGTCGTTGATGTCGCCGGTAGTGCGCCAGAGGTGGCCGGTGTCGGACGCCCACTCCCACGGCTTGTTCTGACCCCACTCGCACAACGAGAAGACGATGGGCCGGCCGGTCTTCTTCAACGCGTCACGCATCTTGCGGTAGCGCTGCTTCGCGTCCACGCCCTGGTTGTTGCAGTTGTCGTACTTCAGGTAGTCGACGCCCCACGACGCGAACAGCTTGGCGTCCTGCTCCTCGTGGCCCAGGCCGCCGGGGAAGCCGTTGTCCTTGTTGCAGGTCTTGGTGCCGGCACTCGTGTAGATGCCGAACTTCAGACCCTTGGAGTGCACGTAGTCCGCGACGGCCTTGATGCCGTTGGGGAAGCGCGTCTTGTTGGGGATGAGCTTGCCTTGGGCGTCGCGGGACTTCTCCGCCCAGCAGTCGTCGATGTTGACGTACTCGTAACCCGCGTCCTTGAGACCGCGGGAGACGAAGATGTCGGCGATGCCCTTGACCATCGCCTCGTTGAAGTCGGCACGACAGTGGGTGGCGTTCCAGTTGTTGAAGCCCATTGGCGGGGTCAGCGCCAGACCGTCCGGTAACGCCTGGGCCGCAGGGGCGACCAGGACCGCACCGACCATCGTGGTCAGTGCGGCCAGGGCGAGTGTGCGCATGGGGCTTTCCTTTCCGAACATCACGCGGGAAGACCCCAGGGCTTGCCGGGGGTCGTGATGGCGACCGGCTGCACGGTCAGGCCGGGGCGGCGGCCCCTGGGATGCACCAGGACTTCCTGCCCGCGGCGCAACGGGATCTCCAGCGTCCCGTCGCCGCGGTCGTGGTACCGGACAGGGCGGCCGGACGGCGTCACCACGGACACCGGCCCGGCGATGCCGTGCCGCAGCACCAACGGCTCACCCGCGCGGCTGCGGACGAGCACGAACTGGGTCCTGCCACCGGAACGCTTCGCGGTGACGGAGAAACCACCCTCGCAGGAGTGGTCGGCGATGACGACGTCCGGCCACGCGGACGGCACGGCGGGGAAGACCCGCACGATGCCGCCCCAGCTCTGGCAGACGAAGTCGTGGATCGTCTGCGCGCCGGACAGCGGCGTCTCCACGACCGGGCCCGCCTCGGTGTACATGGTGTTCTCGAGGACCGGGTAGCGCTTGGTCGTGTCGAACATCTTCACGAAGTACGCGTAGGCCTCGTCGCCGCGGAACATGCGCGCGGCGATCGAGCCGGAGCCGGAGTAGCTGTAGCCGCGGTGCGCGGGCTCCAGCGACATCCAGTGGCGCAACGACTTCTCGATGAGCTCGCGGTTCTCCGGTTGCTCCCAGTTCACCGTCATCAGCGGGAACGTCGCGAGCAGGTGCGAGAAGTGCCGGTGCGAGTTCACGAACGGCACCCCCGCACCGATCATGAAACCGTTGGCGTCGACCGGGTACGGGGTGAGGTCGCGGAGGACCTCGTGCCACCTCGGCTCCAGCGGGTCGTTGATCTTCAGCAGCTTCGCGGAGTCGACCAGCGTCTGGCAGCCCCACCGGATCAGCTGCAGGTCGTAGTTGCAGTCGGGGGCGTCGCCGTACTCGGGTGAGGTGGTGACGTCGAGATGGAGCTTGCCGTCGTTGCCCTTCTTGAGGAAGTGCAGGTAGTAGTTGATCGACCGGCGCAGCAGCGGGAAGACGACGTCGGCGAGGATCCGCGTGTCCATGCTGTGCCGGTACGACAGCCAGACGTTGTGCAGCGCCCACGTCAGGTTGCCGAGCTCCTTCACCCCGGTGCCGCCGGTGCCCGGCTCGTACAGGGTGCCCGCGTTGGACGTCGTCCGGTCGGTGCTGCGGCCGACACCGGCCGAGTCGTGCCGGTACTTCTCCTTGACGTTGCGGACGAGCTGGTCCTGGTGGTCCTTCAACGTGCTGGTGATCGAGTCCAGCTCCAGGTGGCCGGAGCCGTGGATCAGCCAGTACTCCAGCTGCACGTTGAGGTTCCACCAGGCGGCGGCCCACGGCGTCTTCTCGAGCCACGGGCCGGTCGTCGCCATCACGGGGCTGCCGGCGCGTGAACCGGACGCGATCTTGTAGAGCTGGATCCAGTAGAACGCCTGCAGCCGCTGCTCTCCGAACGACAGGAAGCTCTTCCGGTAGAAGGCGTTCCACCACCTGCGGTGCGACCTGACCAGCCGCCCACCGAGCACCACTGCCTCGCGCACGGCCTTCAGCACGATCTTGTCGGCTGTCGCCTCCGGGTAGGTGTGCGCGACCGAGAGCAGCAACCGTTGTGTCGCACCCGTTGTCGTGACCCGGAAAGCGGTCGCTGTCTGACCACCCGCGTTCAGCGCCTGCGTCACCAGCGTCTCGCGGCCGTCGGCTTTCGTCACGGGATCGGGGTTGAGCACGTAGCCGTCCGGCAGCGGGTTGAAGTCCGCGCGCGGCGGAATCGCCTTGGACGGCACGAACTCCAGGACCGGCTTCTCGGTACCGGTCGCGGAGACGGTCAGCGACAGCACCGAGCGTTCGGTGTGGATGTAGGCGGCGAAGGAGATCACGCCGAGCGACGTGGTCACGGTTCCGCGCAGCTCCGCGTTCCAGAGGTCGAGGCGCCAGTCGACGGCCGTGACGGTGCCAGCCGCGGTCATCTTCAGGTTTCCGACAGGAAGTCTGCACACCCCGAACTGGCTGCCGCCGGTGGTGCGGTGGTCCTGCACGTCGGCGTGCTGCACGGTGAACCGCACGGTGTTGCCCTCGGCGTACACGACGCTGCCCAGCCGCCCGTCCCCGAGGAACGGCGCCTGCCCGTACTGGGTCGGAGGCCGCTGCCAAACGAGATCCTGCCGGCCGATGAACTCGCGCCAGTCGCGTTCTGACATGCCGTCGCACTCGAAGACATCCGAGGACACGGTCTCTTTCCCGGTTGCCACACCCGTGTGGACGAGCAGTGCCGCCGCCGTGGTACCACCGATGAAACCCCGCCTGCCAAAGACCATTTCCCGCTCCTCGCCCGCGCATGACGACATCGACGTCTCGCTGCGCGGCGGGGCAGCTTGGTCCAGACAACACGGAAAGGTAGGAGTTCTGGGGCACATCGCGCAAGAGCCAACTAACCACAACACGATGCAACAACCGGGTGCTGCTCACCCTGCAACATGGGTAAGACGCCTAGGATGTCCCGCCAAAGGGGCGGGGAGAAAACGCACGAGCCGTGCCCTTGTACGAGGAGGTGGCATGGCCGTGTCGACAGCGGCGTTCAACGAGGGCAGGGTCCCCCAGCGGGGCCGCCCTCGCGACGCCAGCAGGGACGACGCATTACGTCAGGCAGCGCTCGAGGTGATGGCCGAGGTCGGGTACCGGGCCCTCACCATGGACGCCGTGGCAGCACGCGCCCGCGCGGGCAAGGCCACGATCTACCGGCGGTGGGAGTCGAAGCTCGATCTCGTGATCGACACGTGCACCCAGCTCGCCACGCAGAACCTCGCGGCACCGGACACCGGCTCACTCGCCGGCGACCTGCGCGAGTTCCTCTCGTCGTTCGCCGCGTTCCTCTCCGGACCGATCGGCAAGGCAGCCCAGGCACTCGTCGGCGAACTGCCGCACGAGCCAGAGCTGGCGTCGGCGTTCCGGGAGACGTTCCTGATCTCGCAACGCGACGTGCTGCGCGGAATCCTCGACCGCGCCGCCGAACGGGGCGAGCTCAAGGCGGACGCCCCGCGCGGCATGGCGGTCGAGATCGCGGGCGCCGCGCTGATCTACCGGCTGATGCTCACCGGCGACCCGCTCGACGAGCCGTTCGTGGAGAAGGTCGTCGAGCAGGTCCTCTTACCGTTGGTGCGGGTGCCCTAGCGGAACAGCTTGCGGACCAGCGCGAAGCCGACCACGGCGCCGACCGCGATCAGCGTGTACTTGACCTTGGGCTGGCTCAGCACGTCGAGCACGGACGACTTGCCCTGCTCGACGAGCTTCTGCGGGTTCGCCCGCTCGCTGAGCTCGTCCAGGGTGGCGGCCAGCGCGGTGCGAGCCTGTTCGATCTCGCGCTGGATGGTGTCGGGATCGCGAGCCACATGTCCTCCTAGCAGCGGTTCTGGCGCCAACCGTAGTGGACGGCCGGTGCTGGAGGATTGAGCGACCCGAGAGAGCGAGTACATGGAAGCGCTATAGGCTTCCACGTGAGGGGTCGTAGCCCAATTGGCAGAGGCACTGGGTTTAGGTCCCAGCCAGTGGGGGTTCGAGTCCCCCCGACCTCACTCGATGATGGGTAAGCCCTGCTCGCGGAGGGCGCTCGCCTGGTCATCTCGTCGTGTCTTGTGGGGGCCGAGCCCCCACACCCCCAGCCGGCGGGCTCCGCCCCCGGACCCCCGGAGCCGGTCCGCGCGTTCAGTGATTCGCCGCAGCACCGGTCCGCGCGTTCAGCGGTTCACCGCAGGCCACTCCGCCCCGTCGGCGATCCGCCAGAGAGCTGGTCCGCCCGTTCAGCGAGCCGCCGAAGAGCTGGCCGCGCGTCCAGCGATTTGTCGCACCCCTGACTCCCGCCCCGCCCCGGACCCCGAACAGGTCCGCGCGTTCAGTGATTCGCCGCAGCGCTGGTCCGCGCGTTCAGTGACTCCCCGCCCCACCCCGGACCCCGAGCCGGTCCGCGTTCAGTGATCGCCGCAGCGCCGGTCCGCGCGTTCAGCGGTTCACCGCAGGCCACTCCGCCCCGTCGGCGATCCACCGGAGAGCTGGTCCGCGCGTTCAGCGACTCGCCGCAACGCAGGTCTGCGTGGTCAGCGGTTCGCCGCGCCCCGGCTCTCGGCCCACTCGGCGATCTGGGCGCGTGTCGTGAGGTCCAGCTTCTGCCGGACCCGCTGCAGGTGCGTCTCGACCATCCGTTGCGAGATCCGCAACTCCGCCCCGATGCCCGCGTTGGTGCGCCCCGCCGCCACCAGCGCCACGACCTGCCGCTCGCGTTCGCTGAGCTCCTGGGGCTCGGCCCGGTCCGCCAGCGCGTAGGCCACGGCCTGCTCGCGGGTCATCTCCCTGCCCTCGGCCAGGCAGGTGTCCACGCCGCGCAACGCGACCCGTGACGCCCGCACGACTTCGATGACCTCCGACTGCCACACCAGGTCGTCCGCGAACGCGCCCTCCCGCAGGCACGAGGCCGCGCCGACCAGCCGCAGGGCCCGTCGCGGGTCGCCACGCCGATGCGCGATCAGGGCCAGGCCCTCCAGCACGTCCGCGACCCAGAACCCCGACCGGCACGACCGCAGCGACTCCAGGAACGACTCCGCGGCCTCGTCGACCCGGCCGCGTTGCAACGCGCGCACGCCGACGGTGTGCAGGAAGACCGACAGCCGGCGCGGTGAGGCCAGCCGCCGGTACACGGGCAGGACGTCGGCGATCAGCGCGTCGGCGAACTCCACGTCGCCCGCGCGGAGTGCCGACCACGCCAGGTTGTGCTCGATGATCGCCAGGTCCAGCGGGTCCGCGGCAGGCGCGAGCAGCGCGATGGCCTCCTCGTAGTACTTGCGGGCCTCGCCGTTGCGTTCGGCGCGAACGTACTCGCCGGCCAGCGCGTTGAGCGCCTGGGCGAGCAGCACCGGCTCCCCCAGCTCGCGGCCGAGCGTCACCGCCTCCTCGGCCCAGGCCACGCCGGCGTTGTGCTCGGTGCCCGCGAGATAAGCGAGGTGGCACAACGCGAGGCAGCGCACCGCCGGGTCTGCCACCGAGTCGCGCACCGCCGCGTCCAGCAACGCCCGGCCCCGCGAGACGTGGCCCTGGTCGCGCCACGCGGTGGCGAGCATCGTGGCGAGCTGCAGGTGTTCCGGATCCCCGGCACGGCCGGCCCAGTCGACGGCGCACCCCAGGGTGGCGCACTCGACGATCAGCGGGTCGACGACCTCGGGTGAGCTGAAGACCGTCGAGGTGAAACTGGGCCAGCGACCCGCGAACGAGTGCGCGACCCTCGCCATCACCTCGTCCGGGTCCGCGAGCTTTTCCCTGCCGTACAACCGGACCGACTCGAGCTGCTCGAACCGGCCGGCACCGGAGAACGTCAGCAGCGACTTGGCCACGAGCGCGGACAGCAGCGCCAGCACCCGGTCCGCGGGCAGGTCGCACGCGGCCACCGCGACGTCCAGCCCGAAGCCACCCGGCAACGGCGAGAGGCAGCGGAACGCGTGCTGCTCCTCGGCGCTGAGGTGGTCGTAGCTCCACTCGATCGCGGCGCGCAGGCTCTGGTGGCGTTCGGCGGCCGTGCGGTTGCCTCGGTTGAGCAGCTCCAGCCGGTCGTCCAGACGCGCCAGCAGTTCCGGCACCGGCAGCACCGTGACGAGCCGTGCGGCGAGCTCGATGGCGAGCGGCAGGCGGTCCAGGCGCGCGCACAACGTGGTCAGCGCGGCCCGGTCGTCGAGCCGCAGGCCGAGCTGGCTGGCCCGCGCGCGGTCGGCGAACAGCTCCACCGCGCAGGTGATCTGCAACGGCTGCACCGGGAACAGCACCTCGCCCGGCACCCGCAGCGGTTCGCGGCTCGTCGCGACGACCCGGATTCCGGGGCAGCCGAGCAGCAGCGGCTCCAGCAGCGCCGCGCACTCCGCCGCGACGTGCTCGCAGTTGTCCAGCACCAGCACCATCGTCCGGCTCGCCAGCGCGTGCACGAGGGTGCTCAGCACGGGTTCGCGAGTGACCTCGCCGATGCCCAGAGCAGTCGCGCACGCCAGCGCCACCTGGCTGGAGACCGAGGCGAGCTCGACCCATTCCACTCCGGCACGGCCACCGGTGAACTCCTTGGCCAGCCTGGTCTTCCCGACTCCCGCCGGACCGACGAGGGTCAGCACGCGGGCGTCGGTGAACCTCGTGAGGCGGTCGAGCTCGTCGTCCCGGCCGATGAAGCTGTCCAGTGCGGTGACCGGCTCGTTCGCGCGTTGCCGGTAGGCCCGCTGACGGCAGGCGTTCGAGCAGTACCGCGCGTGTCGGCGCCGGGAGGTGGCGGTCGCGGCGCCGCAGGTCGCACACATCCCCACCTGTTCGGCCATCGGACGCATCGTAGTCAAACGATTACAGGGCAGAAAGGCCTTTCCGGAACGTTGTGGACCAATTGCTCTTGAGCGCGTATACATCGGATCTGTCGCCGCCGCGACCGAGGTTGTGGGAGGACTGGACATGCGGTTGTCTACCGTGCGACGGCGCGCGGCGGGAGCACTGGTCATTGCACTGGCAGGAGGCCTCACAAGCCCAGTGGCATCAGCAAAAACCGACGTTTGGCCGAAGGCGGTCGTCCAGCTGGCGAACGGCGTGCCGACGCTGTCGGTGACCCGAGGCGGCACCACCGTGCTGGAGCCGAGCCCACTGGGCCTGGTGACGGAAAGAGCGGATCTTTCCGGTGGACTGAAGTTGACCGGCCGTTCCGAGCGGCGCGTGGTCGAGCACTACACCGCGTCGTCGGGCAAGCAACGGCAGCGCATGGTGACCCACAAGGAAGAGCGCTACTCGTTCGCCGGCGCGGCCCGTCTTGATCTTGTCGTACGCACGGCGCGGGACGGCGTCGCGTACCGGTACGAGCTGCCGGCCGGGCTGGGCAACGTGCTGCGCGAGACGTCGGCGTTCGTGGTGCCGTCGTCCTCCACGGCGTGGATCGCGAAGTACCGGCGTGACTACGAGAACCCGTTCGTGGAAACCGGTGCGGCCACCGCGGAGACCGCGGAGTACCTGCATCCGGCGCTGTTCGAGACGAACGGGGTGTACTCGCTGCTCACGGAGTCCGCCGTGGACGGTCGCCACTCGGGCGCGCGGCTCGCGCACACCGCGGGTGCCGGCGTCTATTCGATCAAGTACTGGGACGCGCAGGTGCTCGTCGACGGACCGTGGCAGTCGCCGTGGCGCACCGCGGTCATCGGGTCGCTGGCTGACGTGTCCACGTCGACGTTCGTGGACGACCTGGCACCGCGTTCCCAGGTGCGCGACACGTCGTGGATCAAGCCCGGCAAGGTGTTCTGGAGCTGGCTCGCCGGCGGCCGGGAAGCCGGGCAGAGCCTCGCGATGCAGAAGCGGTACGTGGACTACGCGGCTCAGCACGGCTGGCCGTACGCGCTGGTGGACGCAGGCTGGTACTTCGACCCGAACTGGGACTACGACCCGACGTGGGAACAGACTTCGTGGATCCCGTCCCTGGTCTCCTACGCGCGCGCTCGTGGCGTGAAGATCCATCTGTGGATCCACTACGACGAGCTCGACACGCCCGCTGAGAGCGCTGCCAGGCTGGCACTGTTCGAGAAGTGGGGCATCGCGGGCGTGAAGATCGACTTCATGGACTCCGACGGCCAGGACCGCTACCGCTGGTACGACCGGATTCTCGCGGAGACGGCCGCCCACAAGTTGCTGGTCAACTTCCACGGCTCGACGATCCCGCACGGCATTCACCGCACATGGCCGCACGTCATGACGATGGAAGCTGTGCACGGTGGCGAGAAGTCCTCGGGTCTCACGGGGACACACCTGACTGCTTTGCCGTTCACACGCGGTGTCGTCGGTGGCATGGACTACACGCCGTTGGCTTGGCACCGTCCGTCCCGCACGACGTCCGACGCACACGAGCTGGCTCTGACCGTGATCTACGAGTCGGGTCTCGCGAACCTGGCCGGGCGTCCGGAGGACTACGCGGCGCGGCCCGTCGCCGAGCGGTTCGTCGACCAGGTGCCGACCGCGTGGGACGAGACCCGGTTGTTGTCCGGCCGTCCTGCCGACCACTCGGTGTTCGCGCGGCGGTCCGGTGATCGGTGGTTCATCGGTGGCGGCTACTCGGGTGCCGCTCGCACGGTTTCGGTGCCTTTCACGCTGCCGTCCGGGCGCTGGCTGGTGGAGATCACGCGGGACGGTCCCGCCGGTCTGGTGCGCGAGTCACGGACCGTGCGGTCAGGAGACGTGCTGACGCTGGACGTGGCTGCCAACGGCGGTTTCGCGGCCATCGCCTGCCGGGCGGGGTCGCGCACGTGTGAGCGGCCGGTTTCCACGGTGCCCTCCGCTTCGGTTTCGGCCTCAGCGCGTGGTTTCACGGTGACCGGGCTGTTCACGTCGCGTGAGGACGTGCGAAACGTCGTGCTGGCACCGCGCGTGCCCGCCGGGTGGTCGGTGCAGGGGCCTGCGGTCTCGGCCCGTGTCGTGCGGCCCGGCCAGGCGTTGTCCGGCTCGTGGACCGTCGTGCCGCCCGCGCAGCCCTCGTCCTACGGCTACTTCGACATCCCGGTGGTCGCGTCCTTCAACCGGGGCGTGGAGGCCGAGCAGACCGCTCGGGTGCATCTGGTCCGGCCGCTTCCGGACGGCTGGACGTACCTTTCGGACCGGCAGTGGGCGTCCGCCACCGGTGGTGACGGGCCGGTCGAGAAGGACATCACCAACGGCGGCACTGCTGCTGGTGACGGCCGCGGCATCGCCATCCGCCGCACGACGTTCGGCAAGGGACTCGGCACGCACGCGTCGTCAGAGATCACTTACTCGTTGGGCTCGCGCTGCAGCGGCTTCGCCGCTTCGGTGGGCGTGGACGACGAGGCGGGTCTGGACGTGGCCAGGCAACGCGCCGGCGGCACGGTGTCGTTCCAGGTTCTCGGCGACGGCGTGGTGCTGGCCGACACCGGCGTGCTCGGCGTGCGCACCCCGGCACGAGACCTGTCCGTGGACGTGACTGGCGTGAGCACTCTCACCCTGCGCGTTCTCGACGGCGGCGACGGCACCCAGAACGACCACGCTTCCTGGGCCGACGCAAGGATTCGCTGCTCGTAGCAAGGGTTTTCCCGGAGTCGGGGTGGGGCTACCCCCACCCCGACTCTGCGGATCACCCCGATGTCGTCTCAGTTGGGCGTCCGTAACTTGGATCGCATGAACTTGGTCAACTGGGTCACCGACCTGATGCAGACGGCCGGCGCACCTGGAGCGGCCTTGGCCATCGCGCTGGAGAACCTGTTCCCGCCACTGCCCAGCGAGGTCTTCCTGCCGCTGGCCGGTTTCACCGCGGCCCAGGGCAAGATGGGGTTGTTCGACGCGATCCTCTGGACCACCTTCGGCTCCGTCGCGGGCGCGCTGGTGCTGTACTGGATCGGCGCCATGCTCGGCCGGGACCGCGTCCGGCGCATCGCGACGCGCATGCCGCTGGTGCGGGTGTCCGACGTGGACAGGACCGAGGCGTGGTTCCTGCGCAACGGCTACCGCGCCGTGTTCTTCGGCCGGATGATCCCGGTGTTCCGCAGCCTGATCTCGATCCCGGCCGGCATCGAACGGATGCGGATGGGCCCGTTCCTCGCCTACACCGCGGCGGGCAGCCTGTTGTGGAACACCGCCCTGATCCTCGCGGGCTACCTCCTGGGCGACAACTGGCACCTGGTCGAGCAGTACGTCGGAATCGGCTCGAAGGTCGTGCTGGGCCTGGCGGTCGTCGCGCTGGGGATCTTCGTGGTCACGCGGCTTTCGCGCCGTCGAGATGCCGCATCAGCTCGCGAACAGCACTCCGACCAGCTCGGTTAGCCCCGATGGTGCTCGCCGACGGCCCGTAGCCCACGAGGTGGATGCGCGGATCTGACACCACACGGGTGCCGTCGACCCGGATGCCACCACCAGGCGCACGGAGGTGCAGCGGCGCGAGGTGGTCGAGATCGTGCCGGAATCCGGTGGCCCACAGGATGATGTCGGCGTCGTAGTGCTCTGAGCCCCACGCGACACCGGTCGGCGTGATCCGGTCGAACATGGGCTTGCGGTCCAGCACCCCGGACGCGATGGCGGCGCGCGTCTGCTCGTTGAGCGCCAGTCCGGTCACGCTCACGACGCTGCGCGGGATCAGCCCCTTGCGGACGCGTTCGTCGACCATGCCGACGACCCAGCGGCCGTAGTCCTCGGTGAACGGGCCTTCGCGCCACACCGGTTCGTGCCGCGTGACCCAGCGCGTATCGGCGGCCAGCGGGGCGAGGTCCATGAGCAGCTGGGTGGCGGAGGCACCACCGCCCACCACCACGACCCGCCTGCCCGCGAACTCCCCGGGTCCCTGGTAGTCGGCGGTGTGCAGCTGACGGCCCCGGAACGTCTCCTGGCCCGGGTAGTACGGCCAGAACGGGCGGCGCCACGTGCCGGTCGCGTTGATCAGGCCGCGCGTGGTCCACACGCCGTCGGTGGTCTCGACCTTCAGCAGCGCGCCGTCGTCGACCACCTGCGTCACGTTCACCGGGCGGATCACCGGCAGGTCGAAGAGCTGTTCGTAGCGGGCGAAGTAGGACGGAATCGCCTCGTTGGCCCGCTCGTCCGGCGAGGGCTGCTCGAACGGCATGCCGGGCAGCTCGTGGATGCCGTGCACGGTGCGCATGCGCAGGCTCGGCCAGCGGTGCAGCCACGCGCCGCCGGGAGCGTCGTTCGCGTCCAGCACGACGTGGTCGACGTTGCGCCGACGCAGGAAGTAGGACGCGGACAGGCCCGCCTGTCCGGCGCCGATCACCACCACATCCGTCACACCAAGGTCAACCGAAAGCGGGCGCCGGTCCTTCTCAGGGTGTGACCCACGGATCATTCGCCGATAGCGTCCACGATCGTGCACCTACTTCTGACGATGGCCTTGCTCGCGACGCCGGTTCCCACGACAACAGCGTCCTACGCGGTCTACGACCGGATCACGCACACGCTGACCGGCCGGGACGTGCACAAGCCGATCAGATCCGCCTCGCTGGTGAAGATCCTGATCGCCATCGAACAGCTGGAGACGCGTGGCGACGACCCGCGGATCGAGCCGATGTTGCGCGCGAGCGACGACTACGCGGCGAGCGAGCTGTGGGTGGAGAACGGCTGGGAGCAGGTCGTCGTCCGCACGGCCGAACGCCTCGGGCTCAAGGACACGCGACCGCCGGAGAGGCGCGGCATGTGGGGCTACACGGCCGTGAGCGCCTACGACGTCGTGAAGATCTACAGGTACGTGCTCGAGGACGCGAAGCCGAAGGTCCGGCGCACGATCATGGGACACCTGCAGAGGGCGGAGAAGTGCGCCTCGGACGGTTTCGACCAGTCGTTCGGGCTGCCCTCCGCCACCTGGAGGCCCGCGTTCAAGCAGGGCTGGTCCGGTTTCGGCGACCCGGTGAAGCCGTGCGTCGACAGGCCGCGCCCGCGCGTGCAGTGGGACCTGGACCTGAAGTCGCCGGCCATGCACACCTCGGGGACGTGCCTGTTCAGCATCGTCGCCGTCCTGACCCTGCATCCCGAGGGCACGACGTACGAACAGGCCGCGAAACGAGTTACCCGCGTCACGGAAGAAGTCACCAAGTATCGGTGTTGATCGATATATGAGCCGACTGAGTGAGATCCCTCTTTCCGTTCTCGACCTCGCCCCGATCACATCGGGATCGGACGCGACGACCGCGCTGCGGAACTCCAGGGAACTCGCTCAGCAGGCAGAACGGCTCGGCTACCACCGCTACTGGTTCGCGGAGCACCACAACATGCCCGGCATCGCGTCCTCCGCGCCCGCCGTGCTGATCGGGCACATCGCCGACGCCACGTCGACGATCCGCGTCGGCTCCGGCGGCGTGATGCTGCCCAACCACGCGCCGCTCGTGGTCGCGGAGCAGTTCGGGATGCTCGAAGCGCTGCACCCCGGCCGCATCGACCTCGGCATCGGCCGCGCGCCCGGCACGGACCAGAAGACGGCACGGGCGCTGCGGCGCACCGAGGCAGGGCTGTCCGCGGAGAACTTCCCGCAGGAGCTGACCGAGCTCATCAAGTACTTCGAGGGCACCGCCGAGCTCAACGCCGTGCCCGCCGCGGGCAACAAGCCGCCGATCTGGCTGCTCGGCTCGTCCGGCTACAGCGCGCAGGCCGCGGGGCTGCTGGGCCTGCCGTTCGCGTTCGCCCACCACTTCAGCGCGCAGAACACGTTGCCGGCGCTGGAGCTGTACCGGAAGCACTTCCGTCCGTCCGAGGTGCTGTCGGAGCCGTACGCGATGGTGTGCGCCTCGGTGATCGTCGCGGACACCGACGAGCACGCCCGCTGGATCGCCGGTCCGGGGGCGCTCTCGTTCGTGCGGCTGCGCCAGGGCCGTCCAGGACCGCTGTCGACGCCGGAGGAGGCCGCGGCCTTCCCCTACACCGAGATCGACGAGCTGGTGATCGAGGACCGCATGTCCACCCAGATCATCGGCTCCCCCGAAACGGTCCGCGCCGGACTCGACGAGTTGATGGAGTCGACGGCCGCCGACGAGCTCATGGTGACGACCATCGTGCACGGCCATGAGGACCGTCTCCGTTCGTTCGAATTGCTCAGCGAGGTGGCCGAACGGACGCCGTCGCTCGACCGTTCAGCGGCACATACGTGAGTCGGCCAGGCGTGAGCTTCACGTTTCGTACGACTGACGCTGGTCTGAACGGGTGATAAACGGCTCCGCTTGTAGCGCCAGACACACCCTGCGCGATGATCGGTGTGAGCGCGCACGCCCCCCGACGCGCTCCCTAGCTTCACCAAGTGACGGCGTGGGGCAGGCGCACTGTGTGGCGCCGCCCACGCCGCCCATCACGAGACGGCCACGGCCTGGCACCAGGTCCGCTTCAAGGCCTCTTTTCGGTCCCCGCCACCCCTGCGACACCGTCACAGTTGACGGGAGTCGTCAACACCCACCGCCGGGGTGGGAAAGGGGAGTTCGTGAAGTTCGCCAAATCGGCCGCGGGCCTGTGCCTGCTGCTGGCCGTGGCGGGATGTGCGGGCCCCAGTGTCGCCGTCACCCCGAACGAGAGCCTGACGGTGGAACAGCGAGCCGAGACGCCCAGCGCATCCGGCGCCGCCGCGTTCGGCACGCAGCGCGTGTGGGCCTCAGGTCTCTCCGTCGTCGTGTCCGCACCCCGCTCGCTGGCGCCGTCCGCGACGGCCATCCCACCCGCCAAGCGCACCGCGGTCTTCACGATCACGGTCTACAACGGCTCCAAGGCCTCCTACCGCCCGTCCCAGCTGGCCGTGCGCGCCACGGCCGACGGCAACCCGGCCTCCGAGCTGGTCGACTCCGTGCAGGGCCTCAACGGCCTGGCCGCGGCGGTGGCCGAGCTCCCGCCGGGCCGCGACACCCAGATCCAGCTGGCGTTCGCGGTGTCCGAACTGCCGGTGCAGATGCAGCTGACCATCCAACCCGGTGGACAGGGCCAGGACGCGGCGACCGTCTTCGAGGGCCAGGCCTAGTGCCGCGGTAGTCGGCCTTTGCCCCGTGTTCGGCGGTCAGACGGCCGCTGAGCGGTGAAGACGCGGCGAAGGCTGGCTGTCACGGCACTAGTCTTTCCGGCATGACCAGTCGTCTCGAACCTGGAGACACCGCGCCCGCCTTCACGCTGCCCGACAGCGAGGGCAAGCCGGTGTCCCTGTCCGACTACCTCGGCAAGTCCGTGGTCGTGTACTTCTACCCGGCCGCGAGCACGCCGGGCTGCACCAAGCAGGCGTGCGACTTCCGCGACAGCCTCGCCCAGCTGAACGACCTCGGCTACGCCGTGGTCGGCATCTCCCCCGACAAGCAGGAGAAGCTGGCCAAGTTCCGCGACGCCGAGGGCCTGACCTTCCCGCTGCTCGGCGACCCGGACAAGGAGGTCCTGGTCGAGTGGGGCGCCTTCGGCGAGAAGCAGAACTACGGCCGCACCGTCCAGGGCGTGATCCGCTCGACGTTCCTCGTCGGCCCCGACGGCAAGATCGTCAAGGCCATGTACAACGTGCGCGCCACCGGCCACGTCGCGAAGCTGCTGCGCGAACTCCCCGCCTGATTTTCTCCGGTCGCCGCCGTTGTGGTTGCGGCGGCGACCCCTTTCTGAGGTATGGTCGGGTGGAGGGCGTGCAACAAAGCCGCCCCTGTTCCGGTGAGGGTGATACACCGTGTGTCGCTTGACGGCACCTCGCGGCCCCGACATCCCGTCTGATTTCGTTCTGCGTGTCCACTTCCCCACGCGCGGCGGTTGACCTGGGCTTTTAAGCCCCGTCCTCCGTTCGTCTACAAACACGTATGCCCTGCGCTGCGTGCATTTCGTGCTGGGAAAATTCAATGCTCAAGTGGATATTGCTGACCGTCGCCGTGGGCGCGGAGGTTTTCGCAACCCTTTGTCTCAAGTACTCCGACGGCTTCACAAAACCGTGGCCGGTCATAGGTCTGGGCGCAGGCTTCCTGACCGCCCTCTACCTGGAGTCGGTGGTGATCCGGATGGGCCTGCCGGTCGCCATCACCTACGCGATCTGGGCGGGCGCCGGCATCGCCCTGGTGGCGCTGACGAGCCGCGTGCTGTTCGCCGACCCGCTGAACCTCGCCATGCTCGCCGGCATGGCGCTGATCGCGGCCGGCGTCTGCGTTGTGTCCGTTGCGTCCCACGCGCAGGCGGCCACCGTCTAATCTCGTTTGGGTGCACTTCGAGATCGCCGCCGTCTCCCAGCTCGGTCAGTCGGTGGCGATGCGCGCCGCCACCGAGCCTTTGACGCACTCGCCAGACTCCCGCCTGTGGAGACCTTCAGATCGTCAACATGAAGGCGGGCAACGATCTCGGCGAGCTACCCGAACTATCCGGCGTCGGCACTCTCTGCCTTCGAAGCAACGCCACTATCGACCTGCGCGCAATCGCGGGAAAGTCTTTGCGGCTCGACTGAACCGGGAGCAGCGCCACATCGGGCTCGAGGACTCGGGGCCGATGTGATGATCAACTGGGTCGGCTAGACCAGCTTGCGTAGGTGCGGGACCAGCAGCTTGAGGGCGCGACCCCGGTGCGACTCCGCGTCCTTCTGCTCGGCGGTCATCTCGGCCGACGTGATCTCGTACCCCTCGGGCACGAAGATCGGGTCGTAGCCGAACCCGTTGGTACCGCGCCGCTCCCGCAGCAACGTCCCGCGCCACTCGCCACGCACGACGACCTCCTCGCCGCCGGGCACAACGAGAGCGACCACCGACACGAAGGCGGCACCACGGCGCTCGTCCGGCACGTCACCGAGCTGGCCGAGCAGCAGGTCCAGGTTGGCGTCGTCGTCGCCGTGCTTCCCGGACCACCGGGCGGACAGCACACCCGGCATGCCGTTCAGCTCGTCGACCGCGAGCCCGGAGTCGTCCGCAACGGACACCAAACCGGTCGCGGCGGCGGCGTCACGGGCCTTGGCCAGTGCGTTGCCCTCGAAGTCGGGCGCGGTCTCGGGCGCCTCTGGGAACTCGGGCACGTCCGACAAGGACAGCACCTCGATGCCCACCAGGCCCTCGGCGGCCACGATGCGCTGCAGTTCGCGAAGCTTCTTGGCGTTGCGCGAGGCCAGCAACAGCTTCATCGCCTGCCCGCCTTGGGCTCGGGCAGCACGCCGGGGTAGGGCTGAGCCAGCGCGGCGGCCTGGAGGCGGTTCAGCTCGGCGCACCCGAGCAGCGCCACGTCCAGCATGCGGTCCAAAGTGGACCGGGCGAAGGTCGCGCCCTCACCGGTGCCCTGCACCTCGATCAGCGTGCCGGCGTCGGTGGCGACGACGTTCATGTCGACCTCGGCCCGCGAGTCCTCCTCGTAGGGCAGGTCGAGACGCACCCGGCCGTCCACGACACCGACCGACACGGCGGACACCGCGCAGGACAGCGGCGACGGGTCGGCCAGGCGGCCCGCGGCGCCCAGGTACGTCACGGCGTCGGCCAGGGCCACGTAGGCACCCGTGATCGCGGCGGTGCGGGTGCCGCCGTCGGCCTGGATGACGTCGCAGTCGATGACGATGGTGTTCTCGCCCAGCGCCGCCAGGTCGATGCAGGCGCGCAGAGACCGGCCGATGAGGCGGGAGATCTCGTGGGTGCGGCCGCCGATGCGGCCCTTCACGGACTCGCGGTCGCTGCGGCTGTGCGTGGCTGAGGGGAGCATCGCGTACTCGGCGGTCACCCAGCCGAGGCCGGAGCCCTGCCGCCAGCGGGGGACGCCTTCGGTGACACTCGCGGCGCACAGCACGCGGGTGTTCCCGAACTCGATCAGGACCGAGCCCGCGGGCCAGGTCTGATATCCACGCGTGATCCGGATGTCACGCAACACGTCGTCGTTTCGGCCGTCGCTTCGCACCACGCCGCCTACCCTAATGAACCCTGCGGAGCGCCACGGCGTAGGGAGAGACATGCTGACGATCGACGGTATTCCGCTTCACCCGTTGTTCGTGCACGCGGTGGTCGTGCTGCTGCCCCTCGCGGCGGTCTGCTCGATCGCGATCGCGCTGGTCCCGGGCTGGCGGCGCAAGTACGCGTGGCCGGTTCTCGGGGTCACCCTCGCCGGTGTCGCGGCGGTCCCGATGGCCAAACAGGCCGGTGAGGACCTGCAGGCGGCCCTGGAGCGCAACGGCGTGCAGAACCCCGCCATCCAGACCCATGCCGACCTCGGCACGACGCTGCTTCCCATCGCTCTCGGCTTCGGCGTCGCGGTGATCGCGCTGCTCGTGGCCGGGCGGCTCGCCGACCGGGAGCGGCAGGCGGAGGCACCCACCACGAAGACGTGGCGGGTGATCTCAGTCGTCGTGTCGGTGCTGGTCGTGCTGCTGGCGGTCGGTACCACCGTGCAGACGATCCGCGCCGGTCACAGCGGGTCGACGGCCGTGTGGAGCGGCGTCGGGAGCTGAAGGGGCGCCGTTGCCGACTGCTTGAGCGTCCGCGTGACCGTGCAGAGTTGTTCCACGGCGCGCCGGACGAGGGTTTCGAGCGCCTCGGGATCGTCCACGGCGGACAGGTCGTACGAGAGCGTCACAGGGATGGAGATCACCTCGTTGCCGCTCTCGGACTGCACCGCGTCCGCGGTCGCCGTCAGCTGGTCGCCGCCGGTGCGGCGCAGGATCAGGGTTTCCGACGTCACCATCGCGCAGCCCGCCGCGGCCGCCACCAGCAGCTCGACCGGGCTGAACGAGCCCTCCTGGCCCTTGCGGCCGATCCGGACGGACGCGCCACGCCCGTTCGTGGCCATGAACTCGTGCTCTCCGACTCTCTCCAGCTCGATCATGTGCTCTCCCCCACCTCGTACCGGCCGCCCTGCACGACCAGCTCACACGGCCCGCCGAACACGGATCGGGCCTCCTCCAGCACGTCCTCGCGCGACGTCCACGGCGGCACGTGCGTGATCAGCAGCCGTCCGGCGCCCGCCCGCGCGGCCAGTTCGCCCGCTTCACGCCCGGACAGGTGCAGGTCCGGCTGCCGGTCGGGGGCGTGGGTCCAGCTCGCCTCGCTCAGGAGCACGTCGACGCCGGAGGCCAGCGTGTTCAGCGCGTCGCACGGGCCGCTGTCGCCGGTGTAGGCCAGCGACACCCCGCCGTACGAGATCCGGAACCCGTAAGCCTCGCAAGGGTGCGCCACCACAGCCGAGTCCACAGTGAACGGTCCGATCCGGACTGGAGAACCGAGGCCGTGGAAGCTGAAGACGTCCGAGAGGTCCAGCGACGAACGTTCAGCCGCGTCGGGCGCGTAGGCCGCGGCGAAGCGCGTGGGAGCCTCGGAAGGCGCGTAGACCGGCAGCACCGAGGCAGGCGGTTGCGGGTGGTACTTCCGCGCCACGTACAGCGAGGACACGTCGATGCAGTGGTCGGGGTGCAGGTGCGACAGCACCAGCGCGTCCATCGAGAACAGCGGCCGCTCCTCCTGGAACCGCGACAGCACCCCGTTGCCGAACTCGAGCACCAGCGTGAACCCGTCGGCCTCGAGCAGGTAGCCCGACGCCGCCGCGCCGGGTCCGGGAATGCTGCCGGAGCAGCCGAGCACGGTCAGCAGCACGTCAGCCCCATTGTTCGAAGGTAGGCAGGAACCGGGCCGCGAGCTTCGCGAACCGCTCGGGTGGACCAGTGCACGTCACCCGGTGGACGGGTGGGTCGGAGGCGAACTCGTCGCGCTCGGTCAGCAGCCGCACGACGTCCTTCACCGTCTCCTCGGCGCTCGACACCAGTGTCACGGCCTCGCCCATGACGATCTGGATCACGCCGGTCAGCAACGGGTAGTGCGTGCAGCCCAGCACGACGGTGTCGACCTCGGCGCGCTGCAACGGTTCCAGGTACGCCTGCGCCAGCCCGAGCACCTGCCGCCCGGACGTGATGCCGCGCTCGACGAAGTCGACGAACCGGGGGCACGCCGCTGCCGTCACCGTCACGTCCCGCGCCGCCTGGAACGCGTCCTGGTAGGCGTGCGAGTTGATCGTGCCGACCGTGGCGATCACGCCGATCCGGCCGTTGTGAGTGGTCGTCACCGCGCGCCGCACCGCGGGCAGGATCACCTCGACCACCGGCACGTCGTAGCGCTCACGCGCGTCGCGGAAGCAGGCGGCGGACGCGGTGTTGCACGCGATCACGAGCATCTTCGAGCCCTCGTCGACCAGCCGGTCGCAGATCTCCAGGGCGTGCTTGCGCGCCTGCGCGATCGGGAGCGGCCCGTACGGACCGTTCGCCGTGTCGCCGATGTAGTGGATCGACTCGCCGGGCAGCTGGTCCATGATCGCTCGGGCGACCGTGAGGCCGCCGACGCCCGAGTCCATGATCCCGATCGTCACGCGGTGAATGTAGCCGGTGCGCTCCTGCGGCGGTTGTCACGAGACACACCCCACGCGGCGAGAACGCCGCCGATTGCGCCGAACAGGTGGCCTTCCCACGACACCCCTGGCTGACCGGGCAGCACGCCCCACAACGCGGCGCCGTACAGGGCGAACACGCCGACCGCGATCACCAGCTGCAGCCACGACCGCGCGAAGAGCCCGCGCACCAGCAGGAACGCCAGGAACCCGAACACCAGCCCGGACGCGCCGATGTGGCTGCCGGGGCTGCCGAACACCCACACGCCGAGCGCCGACGACAGCCAGATGACCGCGGTGATCTGGAAGAACTGCTTGAGCCCACCGGAGGTCGCGAGGAACCCGAGCAGCAGCAACGGAACCGCGTTGCCGGTGAGGTGGCTCCAGTCACCGTGGATCAGCGGCATCCACAGGAGGTTGTCCCACTCGCCGAAGTCGCGCGGCCGCACGCCGTCGCCCTCCAGCGAGCCGCCGGTCGCCATGTCGAACGCCTCGACGACGTAGAGGAAGCCGACGAACCCGGCCACGACGAACAGCGACAGCACGGGGTGCGGCGGGATGACCCGTTTCGCTAGGGCGGTGCGGTCCACGTTTCCAGAGTACGTGCCCATAAGCTGATCAGGTGTCGATCGAAGTAGCGGTGCGCGCATCGGCCCAGCTCGGCGAGGGGCCGACATGGGACCACAGCAGTTCCACCCTGCTGTGGGTGGACATCCTGGCCTCCGAGGTCCACCGCTACGCCCCGGCGCGGGACGACGACGCCGTGCTCGTGGTGCCCCAGCACGTGGGCGCCGCCAAGCCGCGGGCCCAGGGCGGCATCGTCTGCAACCTCCGCGACGGCATCGCGTTGATCGACCGCGACGGCACCAAGTCGTGGCTCGTCTACTGGGCGCGCGACGGCGTGCGCGGCAACGACGCGGGCATCGACCCGTCGGGTCGTCTGTGGGCCGGCACGATGCGCTACGACCAGGCCTCCGACGAGGGCTGGCTCGCCAGGATCACCGGCGAGGGCGCCGCGAAGGTCATGGTGGACAAGGTGAACACCAGCAACGGCGTCGGCTGGAGCCCCGACGGCACGCTGATGTACTACATCGACACCCCGACCCGCCGGATCGACGTGTTCGACTTCGACAACGCCTCCGGCACCGTCGCGAACCGCCGTCCGCTGACGCACGTCGGCAACACCGACGGCTGGCCGGACGGGCTGTGCGTCGACGCCGACGGGTGCGTGTGGGTCGCGCTGTGGGGCGGGCACGCAGTGCGCCGCTACACGCCTGCCGGTGAGCTGGACCGGGAGATCGAACTGCCGGTCGACCAGCCGACGGCGTGCTGCTTCGGCGGCGAGGACTTCACCGACCTCTACGTCACGTCGGCGCGGGTCGGCCTGTCGGATCAGACGTTGATGGACCGGCAGCTCAACGGCTCGGTGCTGGTGCTGCCGGGCGTCGGTGCCGGGGTGCCTGGAACGGCCTTCGCAGGCTGACGCAGGCGTCCCCTGAGCTGGGAACCCCTGCGTCACAACGCACTCAGCGGGTCTGACGGTTTCGGGCTCTGCCGGCGGGCCCTGCCAGCGCCAGCCGGTCTGCGGCTCACGGCCGGGCAGGCTGGTGCGGTTGGTGGCCCAGAGCAGGCCGGTCCAGGGATCCACGTCGAGGTCGCCGTGGGGGAACATCCTCGCGAGCACGCGAGCACAGACGTCGCGTGGCGGGTCGAGCCGAAGACCGAGGCCGCGGGCGATGTCCTCGCCGTGCACCAGTGCTTCGACGCAGCCCATGCCGGCGAAGTGCGCGGGGCCGGCCATGCCGGTGGGGTGGTAGGCACGCACGGACGGCGCCGTTGTCCGCACCACCGAGGCGAGGATCCTGCCACCGGTCACCGCGAACTCCAGCACTTCGGCCGGGCTCGCCTCCTTGTCCGCAACAGCGAGGAAGCGCACGTAGCGGGCATCAGGCCGGGCGACGAGTTGCGCTGCATAGGACAACAGGCAGTCGCCGACGTGTTCGGCGGTCTGCCGGCAGTTCCACTCTCCTGTGCCGGGGAGGGTCACCCAGTCCCGGCCGGTCGCGGGACCGAGTGTGCCGGCCAGGCAGGAGACAGCCGCGTCAAGATCGTCAGCGGTGACCGTCACCGCCGCAGGATAGCGGGCAAGGGCGGACGCGTTGGACACGTCCGCCCTGCTCAGGCCCAGAGGTGGCCGTCGAGCTTGGCGGCCGCTTCGTCCAGCGTGCCGGCGTAGGCACCGGTGGACAGGTACTTCCACCCCGCGTCCGCGACGATGAACACGATGTCGGCGCTCTTCCCGGCGACCTCGGCCTTCTGCGCGACAGCCAATGCGGCGTGCAGGATGGCCCCCGTCGAGATGCCGGCGAAGATGCCCTCGGTCTCCAGCAGCTGGCGGGTGCGGCGCAACGCGTCGTAGGAACCGACCGAGTACCGCCCGGTCAGCACCGACTCGTCGTACAGCTCCGGCACGAAGCCCTCGTCGAGGTTCCGCAACCCGTAGACGAGCTCGCCGTACCGCGGCTCGGCGGCGATGACCTGCACGTCCGGCTTGGCCTCCCGCAGGTACCTGCCGACACCGACCAGCGTGCCGGTGGTGCCCAGCCCGGCGACGAAGTGCGTGATCGTCGGCAGGTCGGCCAGGATCTCCGGGCCGGTGCCGCGGAAGTGCGCCTCCGCGTTCGCCGGGTTCCCGTACTGGTAGAGCATGATCCAGTCCGGGTTCTGCTTGGCGAGCTCCTTGGCCGTCGCCACAGCCTGGTTCGACCCGCCGGCGGCCGGGGAGAACACGATGCGCGCGCCGTAGGCCTGCAGCAGCTGGCGACGCTCGGTCGAGGTGTTCTCCGGCATCACGCACACCAGGCCGTAGCCCTTGAGCTTCGCGGCCATGGCGAGCGAGATGCCGGTGTTGCCGGAGGTCGGCTCCAGGATCGTGGCGCCGGGACGCAGCACGCCGTCCCGCTCCGCCGCCTCGATCATGGCCAGCGCGGGCCGGTCCTTGATCGAGCCGGTCGGGTTGCGGTCCTCGAGCTTCGCCCAGATGCGCACGTTCTCCGACGGCGACAGCCGCGGCAGCCCCACCAGCGGTGTCCCGCCGAGCGCGTCCAGGAGCGAGTCGTAGCGGGCCATGGCGGAGATCAGCCGCCCGCGACGGCCGGGAGGATGGTGACGTTGTCGCCGTCCTTCACCTGGGCCTCGAGGCCACCGGCGAAGCGCACGTCCTCGTCGTTGACGTAGACGTTGACGAAGCGGTGCAGCGCGCCTTCCTTGACCAGGCGGGCCTTGAGGCCGCCGTGGTTGTTCTCCAGGTCGTCGATGACCTCGGCGAGCGTCGCGCCGTTGGCGGAAACCGACTTCTCGCCCCCGGTGTGGGTGCGCAGGATGGTCGGGATCGACACGGTGACGGCCATGATGGTTCTACCTCCGGGGAAACGTAACTCAGGACTCGATGATCTTGACCGGTTCCTCGGTCACGACACCGTCGACGATGCGGTACGACCGCAGCTCGTACTCGATCGGATCACGCGTGGAGATCAGCACGTAGTGTGCCTGAGGCTCGTTCGCGAACTTGATGTCCGTGCGAGACGGATAGGCCTCTGTCGCGGTGTGCGAGTGGTAGATGACCACCGCTTCCTCGTCGTTGGCCTGCATCTCGCGGTACACCTTGAGCTGCTCAGCTGCGTCGAACCGGTAGAACGTGGGCGAGCGCTCCGCGTTCTCCATCTCGATGAGGCGCTCAGGGCGATCAGAGCCCTCGGGCCCCGCGATCTGCCCGCACGCCTCGTCGGGATGATCGCGACGCGCGTGGGCCACCATCGCGTCCACCAGGTCACGGCGAATCACCAGCACGTTGTCAATCCTACGGGCTGGCGGGACTTGTCTCGGTATGCGAGATAACCGCGGCACGCTGCTTGTTTTAGTACTGGCTAATATTAGCCACAGCTACTACAGTCGCTGTCGTGCACGCGTTCGACGTCCTCGGAGACCCGGTGCGCAGGCGGATCCTGGAGCTCCTCGCCGGTGGCGAGCGGGCGGCGGGCGACGTCGGCGCAGCGGTGCAGGCCGAGTTCGGGATCACCCAGTCCGCGGTCTCGCAGCACCTGAAAGTGCTGCGTTCGAACGGGTTCGTCCAGGTCAGACCCGAGGGCAACCGCCGGGTCTACGCCGTGGCGCCCGACCCGCTGCGGGAGATCGACGCGTGGCTCGACCACTTCCGGCGGTTCTGGGAACCGCACCTCGACGCGCTCGCGACCGAACTGGCCCGCGGCAAGCGTGAGCGCAGGCTCCAGGAGGAGGCAGACCATGACCGACCGCAGCTATGAGGGCGAGAAGCTCGTCATCCGGCGGCACTACAAGGCCGAGCGTGAGGACGTCTGGGAGGCGATCACCGATCCCGCACGCCTGGTGCGCTGGTTCCTGCCCATCTCGGGAGACCTGCGCGTCGGCGGCCGGTACCAGCTGGAGGGCAACGCGGGTGGTGAGATCGTCCGCTGCGACAGGCCCAGCGAGATCGGCCTCACCTGGGAGATCGGCGAGATGAGCACCGACGTGCTCGTGCGGCTCGACCCGGACGGCGACTCCACGATCCTCACGCTGACCCACTCCCCCATGCCCGGCGAGTTCGTCCCCGGTACCGGCGCCGGGTGGGAGCTGGGACTCGTGGCGCTGGAGAAGTACCTCGCAGGAGACCTGCCGGACGGCCGCGCGGTCGACTGGATCGCGGCATCGGCGCAGGAGGACCTGGCGGCGGCGCACGAGCTGGCGGAGCAGATCGCCGGAGAATGGGTGAAGGTGGTCCGATGAGGTTCACCAGCGAGATCGTGCTGAACAAGCCGATCGAACGGGTGCGGGTGCTCACCTCCGACCCCGCCCACGTGCACCAGTGGCAGCCGGATCTGCTCAGCATCACCCAGCACAGCGAGACGCCCGGCGCGGCCGGGTCGACGGCGACGCTGACGTACCGCAAGTTCACGCTCGAAGAGACGGTGCTGGCCGCGACCGCCGACGAACGGACCTCGCGCTACGAAACGCGCGGCATGGTGCACACCATCACCAACCGGTACACCAGGATCGACGATCAGCGCACGAAGCTGGTGAGCGACAACGAGTTCCAGCTCTCCGGCCTGCTGAAGCTCGGCCGGAGGGTGCTGGAGAAGTCGTTGCGCGAGCAGGCCGAGCGCAACCTCGGCAACTTCAAGGCGTTCATCGACAACGCAGCGCCCTGACCAGGCACCACGTGGCGGCGGCGAGCCCGCAGAGCCGCAGCACACCACCGCGGCGTTGCTCCTCGGAGAGAGTGGGCCATTCGGCCAGCTCCACCGCCGTTGCCGCCGCGGTGGCGCCGATGGCCACGCGCAGCAACGCCGTGTTGCGGCCGTGCAGCGGATGACGACGGACGGGTGGCGGTACGAGCTCGGCGACGACACCGGCAGCCTGGTCAATCACATCGGTCATACCCGACGGCTACCCACTCAGAGGTCGCTGAACGCCTTTACCTCGTTCAGCGACGTGGCTTCGCGGGCACCGGACACCACGGCCTCCGCGAACATCTCCGCTGCCGCCGCGCAGAGAGCGTCCAATGCGAACGGACGCGGCTCGGCCAGCGGCACGGCACCCGTGGCCAGCGCGAACACCGTGTCACCGTCGAACATGGAGTGGGCGGGCCGCACCGCGCGCGCCAGACCGTCCTGCGCGGCCATCGCCAGCCGCTGACACTCCGCTTTGGACAGTGCCGCGTCCACCGCGACCACGCCGATCGTGGTGTTGAGGCCCTCGGGTTTGCGCTCGGGCAACGCGACAGCGCTGGTGCCGAGCGACGGCAGCCACGGCAGGCCCGTCGCGCGGTCCACGACCTCGCCGGCCGCGTTCACCACGGCCAGGGCACCGATCCGATGCGCACCGACCGTCGTCGACGCCGACCCGATGCCGCCCTTCAACGACCCGACCCGGGCACCGGCACCCGCACCGACGCAGCCGAGCGCGAACTCCTCGGCAGCCGCCTCGCAAGCCGCATAGCCGAACGATGAATCCGGTCTGTTGCCCCACGACGACATCGGCAGGTCGAAGATCACCGCACCCGGCACGATCGGCACCACGTGGTGCGGCTGCGGGCCGACGGGAAAGCCGATCGACCGTTCCGCCAGCCAGCGCATCACACCGTCCGCGGCCGCCAGCCCGTACGCCGAACCGCCGGAAAGGCAGACGGCGTGCACCTGTTGCACGAGGTTCGCAGGGTCCAGCAGGTCCGTCTCGCGGGTTCCCGGCGCACCGCCGCGACCGTCGACCGCGCCGACCGCACCGGCGGGCACCAGTACGACGGTGGTGCCGGTGGCCCAGCCGGCTTCGATCCGGTGGTGGTGCCCGACGAGGACGCCGGGGATCACGGCATCATCGCGTCGACCAGGGTGTCCTGCACCCAGGTCAGCCAGTGGTAGACGCCGAGGTGAGGCGATCTGGGGTCCTCCGGCGGCAGCTCGTCCGGCATGTCCTCGGTGACGTCCAGCGCGGTGCCCAGTGCGAGGCGCACGTCGTTCAGCGACGCGAGCCACGCTTCGGCCTCACCGATGGAGAGCCGGATCTCGCCGCCGTCGGGCGAGCAGGTCTGCAGCACGATCTCGGCCGCACCCGTCTTGTGGTCCAGAAGCTCCGGCTCGTGCAACGACCGCAGCGCCGCCGCCGAGTTGACCTCGTCCGGGTCCGGTGCGTCGTCGTCCAACCGATGAAAATCAGGCAGAAGCCTGCCCAGGATCGGATCATCCGGCGCTTCCGACGGGCCTGTTCTGATGCCGGTCAGCTCGGCGAGCTCGTCCTGCGGCGTCTCCTCGGCGCGAGCGAGCAGCATGTCCTGGATCTGGCTGACCAGACCGCGGACGACCGCCGCTTCCTGGCGGTCGAGCCTGCCGATGACGACGTCACCGTCGCGGATCCACCGCTTCACGAGGCCCGCTGCATGGTCGCCCAGAGCCCCGCCGCGTGGAGCTTCGCCACGTCGGCCTCCACCTTGTCCTTCGTGCCCGATGTCACGATCGCCTTGCCCTTGTGGTGCACGTCGAGCATCAGCTTGGTCGCTTTGTCCCTGCTGAAGCCGAACAGCTTCTGGAAGACGTACGTCACGTACGACATGAGGTTGACCGGGTCGTTCCAGACCACGGTCTGCCAAGGCCTGTCCTCCGCGGCGATCTCCTCGCCGATGGCCTCTGGCTGCGTCCGTTCCTGTTCGACGGGCGTGGTCATACCGCCAATGGTGTCATGTTCGCCGCAGTGGCGGAGACCGCATGCGGCTAAACCGGATGCGACCTTAGGGTTGGCGACCATGAACTCGACGGCGTTGCTGACCGACCACTACGAGCTCACAATGCTCGCGGCCGCGCTGCGTGACGGGACCGGTGACCGTCCGTGCGTGTTCGAGGTCTTCGCCCGCAGGCTCCCGGACGGCCGCCGCTACGGCGTCGTCGCGGGGGTGAACCGTCTTTTGGACGCGATCGAGAACTTCCGCTTCGGCGAGGAGGAGATCGACCAGCTGCGCCGCAACGCCGTGGTCGACGACGCGACCTTGGACTGGCTCGCGAACTACCGGTTCTCCGGGGAGATCGACGGCTATCCGGAAGGCGAGCTGTACTTCCCCGGCTCGCCGGTGCTGACGGTGCGGGCGTCCTTCGCGGAAGGCGTCGTGCTGGAGACGCTCGCGCTCTCGATCCTCAACCACGACAGCGCCATCGCGTCCGCCGCTGCCCGCATGGTCACCGCGGCGAACGGCCGCCGCATGATCGAGATGGGCTCGCGGCGCACGCACGAGGAAGCCGCCGTGGCGTGTGCCCGCGCGGCCTACCTCGCGGGCTTCACGGCGACCTCGAACCTGGAAGCGGGCCGCCGTCACGGCATCCCGACGGCGGGCACGTGCGCGCACGCGTTCACATTGCTGCACGACAGCGAGGAAGAGGCGTTCCGCAGCCAGATCGAGGCGCTGGGCGCCGGCACCACGTTGCTGGTCGACACCTACGACATCACCGAGGGCATCAAGAGCGCCGTCGCCGTCGCCGGTCCCGACCTGGGCGCGATCCGGATCGACTCGGGCGACCTGGGCGTGCTGGCCAGGCAGGCACGTGACCAGCTCGACTCGCTGGGCGCGCGCAACACCCGGATCGTCGTGTCGGGCGACCTCGACGAGTACTCGATCGCCGCCCTGCGCGCCGAACCGGTGGACGCGTACGGCGTCGGCACGTCGGTGGTGACCGGTTCCGGCGCACCGACCGCGGGCATGGTCTACAAGCTGGTCGAGGTCGACGGCAGGCACGTCGAGAAGCGCAGCACGTCGAAGCAGTCGCGCGGCGGCTGGAAGAAGGCGTTGCGGCGGCACAAGGACACCGGCACCGCACTGGAAGAGGTCGTGTTCCAGGCGTCCGCCGAGCCCGAGCTCGGCAAGTTCGACAAGCTCGTGCAGATCCCGCTGATGCGCGCTGGACAGGTCACCCCCGAGGTCCCCACGCTGGAGCAGAGCCGCGAACGTCTGCGCGCGGCACTGGTGAGCGTGCCGTGGGAAGGCCTCAAGCTCTCGCGCGGCGAGCCCGCGATCCCGACGGTCTACCTGGAGGAGTCCCGATGACCAAGGCACTGATCGTCGTCGACGTGCAGAACGACTTCTGCGAGGGCGGTTCGCTCGCCGTCGCCGGTGGTGCGGCCGTCGCGGCGGCCATCTCGCAGCACATCGCCTCGTCGTCGTACGACCACGTCGTGGCGACGCGCGACTACCACGTGGATCCGGGCTCGCACTTCTCCGAGACCCCGGACTACGTCGACACCTGGCCCGCGCACTGCGTCGCGGGAACGCCCGGCGCGTCGTTCCACCCGGAACTGGACGTGTCGTCCGTCGAGCAGGTCTTCTCCAAGGGCCGTTTCGCCGCCGCCTACTCGGGTTTCGAGGCGGAGAACGACCTCGCGGGGTGGTTGACCGACAGGGGCGTGACCGATGTGGACGTCGTCGGCATCGCGACCGACCACTGCGTCCGCGCGACGGCGCTCGACGCCCAGCGCAACGGGTTCCGCACGACGGTGCTCGCCGGCCTCACCGCCGCCGTTGCCGAGAACACCCGCGACGCCGCTCTGACCGAGCTGCGCGCCGCGGGTGTGCTTGTCGCCTAAGGCGTGGGTGTGCAGGCCGTGGTGCCGATGGTGATGCTTCCGGTGTAACCGGACGACGGCTCGAACGTGATCTTCAGCAGCGTCATGCTGAGGCTGCCGTCGTTCGGCACCGGGAACACCGTGTCGGTGAACTTGGCCCTGGCGAGCACGGTTCCGTTGCCCGCCTTGATGTCGTGCACGTAGCCGGACGGGATCTGCTGCGGCAGCCCGGTCCAGCCGGACATCCCCTTGAGCTCCCACCCGGCACTGGTGCCGGCGTCGGTGGCCTCGCAGGTGATCTTCCACTCACCGATCTTGAGCCGCGGGCCCTTCGCGGCGACGAGCGCGGACAGCTCGAACGCCTTGCCCGTGGCCACGGACCTGGTCTTGGTGATGAACTCGTCCGGGTTCACGACCTCGGTCGTGCACGCCGAGCTGGTCTCACCGATCTTGAGCCCGCTCCTGCTCACTGCCGGGCTGGACCCGGTCACGGTGCCCGCCTGGTCCGGGTTCACGTCGCACACGGCGAGCGGTTCGACCTTGAAGGTCTGGTCCGCCTTGGCGAAGTCGGCGGAACCGGCGGACGCGGTGCCCGGCGGGTTGCTCGCGAACGCAGGGGCCGCGTTCGCCAGGGCCATGGCGATCACGGCTCCTGCGATCAAACTCTTGTGCACTGTTCGCCCTCTCCCCTTGGCTCTTGTTCTATGCACCTGATAATGGTTGTGATGCGCGGTGCAGATAACAACTCGGCACCCCATGTCACTCGTTCGTGAATTAGCAATTACACGACCGGGCGACAGGCGAGCTGTTCGTCACCAAAGGAAGTCACGATTAAGCTGAGGATCACCCGCTTTCGCCACTCGAATTGACGGCAATCTCACTCGCGCCGGCTCACCTCACACCGACGAGCGTGGCGAACGGCTCCCGGCGCGGCAGAGCAGTCGGCAGGCCCGCCAGCCTCTCCAACGCGGAGCACACCCGCACGGCGGCACGCCCGTCGCCGAACGGGTTGCGCCCCAGCGGAAGCCGCAGCCGGGAGCCGAGCACCCATCCCGCTTCGGCGAGGATGCGGGTGGTGTCCGTGCCGACGAGCCAGGCGCACCCGGCGTCGACGGCGAGCATGCGTTCGGTGGTCTCCCGCAGCACCAGCACCGGCACGCCGAACGTGGGCGCTTCCTCCTGGATGCCACCGGAGTCGGTCAGCACGAGGGCCGCGCGCCGCAGCACGCGCACCAGGTCCGGGTAGTCCAGCGGGTCGGTGATGACGACGCGTTCGTGGCCGCCCAGCAACGACACGACCTGTTCGCGCACACCGGGGTTCGGGTGCGCGGGGATCAGCACGTGCACGTCGGGGTGGCGGTCGGCGATGGCGCGCACGGCGTTCAGCACGCGCATCAGCGGGCGGCCCCACGACTCGCGGCGGTGCACCGTGACGAGCATGAGCCGGCCACCGGTGGCGTCCAGGGTGCGTTCCAGGGCGACGAGATCGGGGCTGGACGCGGGGAGGTCGGCGGCCGCGACGCGCTGTACGGCGTCCACGACGGTGTTGCCGGTGACGACGATGTGGCTGTCCGGCAGGGACTCCACGTTCAGCGCGTTGGCGGCGTCGTCGGTCGGCGCGAGGTGCAGCGAGGTGATGCGGGAGATCATCTGCCGGTTCCCCTCCTCGGGGAACGGGCCGTAGAGGTCACCGGTCCGCAGACCGGCTTCGAGGTGCGCCACGGGGATTCCGCGCCAGAAGGAGGCGAGCGCCGCGGCCAGGGTCGTGGTGGTGTCGCCCTGCACGAGCGTGACCGCCGGGTCGCGTTCCTCGAGCACGGCGTCGAATTCGGGCAGCAACCGGGAGACCAGCTCGGCCTGGGTTCCGTTGACCCTGGGCACGTTCAGCCGCACGTCGGGCACCAGGTCGAACGCGCTGAGCGCCTGCTCGACCATGCCGGCGTGCTGTCCACTGTGGACGATAGTGGGACGGAGGCCGGGGTGCCCCCTCAACGCGATGGCGACGGGGGCGATCTTGACGGCCTCCGGCCGGGTACCCGCCACCAGCAGAACTTCTTTGCTCACCGTTGTCCTCTCTCGGGGAGACCGGGTGGTCCGCCTGGGAGCGGGGGCAACCCCAGGCGGACCGTGTCAGCCAGCTCGGTTCGGTCTGGCCTTGACGGGGACGGCACGGCGCTTCCTGCGCGTCGAGTGCATGAGGAACGCACCCGCGACCAGAAGAACGATTCCCGCGACGATCCACCACGTCACGTCCGCGCCGGTGACCGCGAGGGCTCCGACGCCCGTGCCGACACCGACGCCGGTACCGGGGACCTTGTACATCTGCCGCTCCTCTAGGCCTGCCCGAAGTGAGGCTGGGACTTGAGCGACGCGCGGCGGCGCAGCGCCACGAAAGCGACCGGAGCGGCGACGACACCGAGCAGGCCGAGGCCGATCCACAGGCCCGCACCCGACGCCATCGGGATGGGCAGGCCGGCGGGACCGCACGTGGCGGACGAGATGATCACGTCACCGGTGCCGATGGACCCGAGCTTGCCCTGCAGCAGCTTGATGTGAATCGCGTTCACGGTGAGGCTGCCGTCGTTGTTCTTGATCTGCTCGTTGAAGATCACTTCAGCGATCTTGATGCCGGCCAGCTGCACGTCGAGAACCGTGTTGGCCGCCGGGTCGGCGTTGACCTGGCCGAGCTTGCCGAGGTTGACGCCCGCGAGCTTGGACTTGCCGGCCAGACCCTTCTGGGTCGCCGTGCACTCCGCCTCGACCAGCTCGGCGGAGATCTTGCCGGTGACCTTGGAGAGCAGGTCGACCCGGACGTCCGCGGTGCTCGCCCGCGAGTACACGCCACCGGACTTGTCGTCCCGCGACGCGGAGGCGTTGATGACACCGGTCTTCAGGATCCCGGTGAGGTCGACGCCGGCGAACGTGTTCTGCGTCGGCCCGTTCGCGTTGGCGGCGGCGAACGGTTCCGCGTTGACCGCGGGGTTGCCGAGCAGCGTCACGCTGAGCTTGGCACCGTAGGCCGAGGCGTCCCCCGGAGCGGCCGAAGCAGGCGCGGCACCGGCCAAGAGAGCTGCGATCGCAACCACTCCGGCCAGTCCCGTCATTCGGACACGCATGAAACTCCTTCCGTTATTCTCCGGCCCCAGGGCACGGTCGAACCAATCTGGTTCACGCTTTCCGGGGGCAATTACCGGCATCGGCTTTCTTTCGAGGGAACTGAGGGTTACTCCCCGTATCGGGCGACACGACCACCCAACTCGCCCAACGAACGCCACTCATCGTGGGTTTTTTGATCAATTTCCGGTTACGGCGTCACCCGATCCGGGGGTGCGGGCTGACGTTGCGTCGACCGATGGAACGTCAGGTAGCCCGTCTGGGCGCTCCCTCAATCGGTGGAAAGGATCCTCGGGTGACGCTTGCCGTGCGCCGCACCGCATTCCCGAGCCGGGTGACGGTGGTCGTCCTGCTCGCCGCTGCCGCGGGACTCGTGTTCGCACACCGCCTGTACCGCACGGCGGAGATCTCGCTGTCCGGCGCGATCCTCGGCGTCATCAGCTCGTACGGGGTGGACGTGGTTCCCGACCGCCAGACCGTGTACTTCGGGCTGGGTTCGGACACGCCGCTGGGCCTGCGGATGACGCCGGAGTGCACGTCCGCGTTCCTGCTGCTGCCACTGATCGTGGTGGGCGCCGTCATGATCGCGCTGCGCCCGCGCATCCAGCACCGCGTGCTGCTCGCCCTGGGCATCGCCGGGCTGGCGGTCGTGGTCGTCAACCAGTTCCGCGTGCTCACGCTCGTGGGCCTGGTGAACTGGCTGGGCGTCGACACCGGCTACTACTGGGGACACACGCTGCTCGGCTCGATGGTCAGCGTCTTCGGTGGCGCGGCCGCACTCGTGGCGTTCGTCTGGCTGGCCACCCGCAGGTGAGCCTCGACCTCGTTCTCGGGTTCACCCAGGCGCTCGCTCTGACGATGAGCGTCGCCTTCGTGACGTACGTGTTCGTGATCGTGGTGCCGTACCTGCGGCGCAAACCCGCCCCCGTCGGCGTGCCGAACTCGTTGGAGTGGCACTTCTTCGTGCCGTGCCGCGACGAAGAGGCCGTCATCGGCGACACGATCAGGTACCTGCGGACGATGTTCCCCATCGCGCACGTGTGGGTCATCGACGACGACTCCGACGACCGCACCGCTGGTGTCGTGCGGGCGTTGCGGCGCAACGGCGGTGTCCGCGATCCGCACATCCATCTGGTGCGGCGCCAACGCCCATATGCCCGCACCGGCAAGGGCAACGCGTTGAACGACGCCTACCGCACGCTGAAGCTGTGGATGGGCCGACGCGCGGACACGGACCGCGCGATCATCGTGGTGGTCGACGCGGACGGCCGCCCGGCGCCGAACTGCCTGGAGGTCTGCGCGGCACAACACCTCTTCGGCAACCCGCGGATCGGTGCCGTGCAGGTGGACGTGCGGATGATCAACGCCGGGCAGCGGCAGCCCGGAGTGTCGTGGTGGCGCAGGACGTTCGGCGCCGGACTCGTGCGGATGCAGGACCTGGAGTTCCGCACGGCCATCGCGGCGATCCAGATGTCGCGCGGCGCCACCGGCACGATCTCCATGGGCGGCAACGGCCAGTTCACCCGTCTGTCCGCTTTGGACTCGATCGCCGGGCCGACCGGCAGCCCGTGGCGCGGATCGTTGCTGGAGGACTTCGAGCTCGGCGTGCACCTGCTGACCGCGGGCTGGCACACCGGGTTCACGCTCGACACGCACGTGAACCAGGAGGCGCTGTACTCGTTGCGGCGCTTCCTCGCCCAACGCACGCGCTGGGGCCAGGGAACCATGCAGTGCATGCGTTATCTGCGCCGGATCTGGGACTCGGAGCACCTGACGACTCTCGGTGCCGCCGAGATGATGTACTACCTCGCGCAGCCGTGGATGCAGTTGCTCGGCACCCTGATCTACCCGATCCCGATGGCCCTCATGGCTTACCGGTTCGCCGTCTCACCTGGCGAAGTCGTGGCGTGGTTCTTCGACGGCGCGTGGATCCTCTTCACCGTGTACGGCGCGTTCGGCCTGTTGCCGTTCGTCCTGTGGGGACCGGTGTATCGCGCACGCTGTGTGCCCGTGGGCTTCTGGAAGTCCATTGGGTACGGGTTCGGCTACGCGCTGTACATCTACACCTTCTACATCACGTCGTGGCGCGCGCTGTTCCGCTTGGTGCGCGGCAACAACGGCTGGACCAAGACCCGCCGCAACACCGAGCGAGCGGCGGGCAAGGTCGCCCTCGATGTGTGACCTGTCACTTTGTGGACATCAGACAAAGACGTTCTCGAGCCGCCCTGGTTAACCTCAGTTCACTCGCCTATCCGCCAGGGAGGGAACTGTGGCTCTCGCACTCGCGCCCCGTCGCACCGTGCTCGCCGACTTCGTGCCGGGCGCACTCGTCCGCGACCTGACCCTGGTGGTGGCAGGTGCCGCGATCACCGGCCTCGCCGCGCAGGTGGCCCTGCCGATTCCGGGCAGCCCGGTGCCGCTGACCGGCCAGACGTTCGCGGCGTTGCTCGTCGGTGCCGCTCTCGGCTGGCAGCGCGGCGCGACCTCGATGCTCCTGTACCTGATCGCGGGGGTCGCCGGGGTGCCGTGGTTCCAGGGCGGTACGTCGGGTGCGCCCGTCTCACTCGGCTACGTCGTGGGCTTCGTGTTCGCGGGTGCTCTCGTCGGCGCGCTGGCCAAGCACGGCGGCGACCGCACGCCGTTGCGCACGGTCGGCACCATGGTGCTCGGCAACCTGGTGATCTACAGCGTCGGTGTGCCGTGGCTGATGGCCGCAGCCGGGATGGGCCTGGGCAAGGCCGTCGCCGTCGGTGTGCTGCCGTTCCTGATCGGCGACGCCGTGAAGATCGCCCTGGCGGCGGGCGTGCTGCCCACCGCCTGGGCTCTCGTCAAGCGGATGAACTAGTTGCCCGTGTACTCGAAGATGTACAGGCCGTAGTCGCGATCGCTGGCCGCGACGTACTCCCTCCCGTTGTGCGAGAACACCTGGACGCCCCAGAAGTTGTTCCCGCCCTCGTCGATGAAGTGGCCGACCTCGACCAGGCTGTCGTTCACGATCTTCGTGACGCGGAGACCGCCCGAGTAGTAGGACAGGTACGCGAGGTCGTTGCGGGTCGGTGAGGTCGCGACCTCGTGCACCGACAGGTCGCCGTGCCCGGACGCCTTCGCCGGGTCGTGCGCCTCGGGGATGGCGTAGGTGTCGAGCTCGGCCATCTTCCCGTCGTTGTTGCGGTACAGGTGCACGTAGCCCCACCCGTCGAACGACGAGCTGAAGGTGATGACGTCACCCGTGGCACCGATGGCGAGGCCGGGGATCAGGCTGCCCTGCTCCGTGTCGCCGCCGGCGAGGCACTGGGCCTCGTCGTACTCGCCCTCCTTGTCGAAGAAGCCGAAGCCGGTCCTGCGGTCGACGGAGAACGCGGGCAACGTGCCCTCGAGCGTCATGCCGAACGCGCCGCACTCGCCTTCGCGGTTGACCACGACGGCCGCCTCGTAGCCACCGGCGGCCACCACGTTCGCGAGCTTCTCGGTGAACGTGCACGCGCCGCGGGTGACGACGGCGATCTGGCCGGTGCCGGCAGCGGGCGCGGCGGGCACCGCGGTGTCCACGTCGCACGCTCGGCCGACGTAGATCCCGGTACCGGACAGGGTCTGGCCCGCGGCCAGCTGCGGCGTCAGGTCGCCCTGGTTGGCGCCGAAGCTCGTGCCGTCATCGGTGAAGGCCTTCAGCGCGTACGGACCGAAGTCCTCGTCCGCGGCGATGACGTAGTCGTTGTTCTTCGTGAACTCGGACTGGTGCGCGTTGCCTTCCGGTGCGGCGACGATGCCTGCCGACTCGAGCAGTTCGGGGTCGGGGTTCGCGAAGTCGGTGTCACCGAGGTAGACGGGGTTCAGCGGGTTGGTGACGTCGAGCTTCACGTAGCCGGCGTCCCAGTAGGAGATCAGCATGACCTGCCTGCCCGCGATCTCCTTCACGATCATGTCGTGGTGGAAGACCTCGACCAGGTTCGCCGGTGCCGCCTGGAGGATCTGCGGGAACCGCTCGAACAGGTCGTACTCCGCGATCATCACGGGCGCGCGCGGGTCGGTGATGTCGAAGATGTCGACGTCGGCGAACTCCTCGTCGTCGACGAGCACCGCGTAGGCCTTGTCGCCCGCGTCCCAGATGAAGACGCTGTGCACCTCGTGCGCGAGTCCGGCGGCGTTGCGGCTCACGGGAGCGAAGTCGCCGAAGCCCTGCGCGAGGTACTTGTGCACCTTGGGGTTGGTGACGTCGACGAGGGTGGCGCCGCCGACGGTGGTGGTGTTGAGGTGGGTACCGCAGATCTCGTTGTTGAACGCGAGGACGTCGCCGGTGAACTTGGGCGTGTCGATGCGGACGACCTGGGAGCCCTCACCGACGTAGCTGTCCTGGCCGGTGCGGATGAAGTTGATCTGCTTGGGTTTGGCGGGGTCCCTGATGTCGAAGACGTACACGCCGCCCTTCTGACAGTTGGGGTCCCGGAACGCCGCGAGGTAGGCGTAGCCGTTGTGGACCCCGACGTCGGCGACGCGGCCTTCGGTGTCCTGGTTGATCGCGGCCTTGCCGACGACCTTGACGTTGGCTTTGCTCGCGGGCAGGTGCCCGTGGTCACCTCCGTGCTGGTGGTGGCCGTGGGTGGCTTCAGCGTGGTCGATGCCTCCGTCGGTCGAGGTGGAGCCGCCCGCCTCGTGGGCGACGGCGGCGGGGGTGATGAGGATCAGCGCGGAGAGCGCTGCGAGGAGTACCGGTCTGCGGCGGAGAGAGGACACAAGTGCCTCCTTTTGGTGCATTGTGAGCCGCGTCACTCTCCGTCGCTTCTTGTCGGAACACAAGCGTCTGCGGACCTGATTCGGTCCAGTAGCCGTATGCGGGTTCGCGCTGTTCGGCCGGATCCTCCACGGCGTAACGACGTGAGGTCCGCAGCCGAGAAATCCGCGTGACAACGCATACCCCGGAAGAGCTGGGCTGTCTCGCCGGCGGTCCCGCGCGCGCCGCCGAGGTCGCGCTGGCCAGGCTGCTGCACGCCGGCCTGGTGCGGATCTCCCGCGAGGGCGTGGTGACCGCCGTCCACCTGCCAGGCCGCCGCCCGGCGACACCGCTGGAGGCGCAGATCCTGAACGGACTGCGGGGCCGCCGGTACCTGGAGGAGGTCCTGCGCGATGCCGCGGTCTCGGCCGAGGCCGCGGGCCTGCGCGCCCACCTGGCGGACCGGGGGCTGCTGCGGCGCCGGCGCTCGTGGCGGCCCCGGCTGTACCCGTGGCTGTTCCTGCTTGGGATCGGTCTCGTGCTGCTGGGGTTCGCCGACCTCGTCTTCCCGGAGATCACCGGGTTCCTGACCGACGTGGTGCCGCGGCTCGCCGAAGTCCCGCGCTGGGCCTTCTTCGCCGCCGGGGCGGCGCTGATCGTGTGGGCGTCGGTGCTGAAAGCGCGCGATCCCGGCCGGCTGCGCACCAGGGCCGGCTACCAGCTGGTGAACCGGGCGGGGCGGCACGTCTCCCCGCACGACCCGCTGAACGCGGTCGCGGTGCTCGGCCTGCGCGGCAGGATCGGCCGGGTCGCGGTCGCCGGGCTGGTCGGGCTGACGCCCGCGATGGCAGGGCTGCTGCCCGCGCGTGAGACGTCGTCGAGCAGCAGTTGCGGGAGCGGTTGTTCGTCGAGCTCGTGCGGCGGCGACAGCGGTGGTAGCGGCTGCGGTGGTGGATGCGGCGGCGGTGGCGGCGACTGAAGTCAGCGATGCCTGACGGGGACTGTCGGACCTGCCGGGTACGGTCTGTCCCGTGCCTGAAGTTCCCCCCACCCTGAGCCTGCTCGAGACAGCCGTCAACGCCGTCGGTGGTGCCGAGCGCCCCGGCCAGGTGGAGATGGCCGAGGCCGTCGACCGGTCGATCCGCACCGGTGAGCACCTCGCGGTCCAGGCGGGGACGGGCACCGGCAAGTCGCTCGCGTACCTGGTGCCGTCGATCAGGCACGCCGTGGCGGAGGACGAGACGGTGGTGGTCTCCACTGCCACGATCGCCCTGCAGCGGCAGCTGGTCGACCGGGATCTGCCGCGCCTCGCCAAGGCGCTCAAGAAGGAGCTCGGCCGCGAGCCCACGTACGCGATCCTCAAGGGCCGCAGGAACTACCTGTGCATGCACCGCGTGCACAACGGCGCGCCGGACGAGCCGGAGGATGCCGGGCTGTTCGACCCGTTCGCCGTGTCACGGCTCGGGCGTGAGGTGAAGCGGCTGCACGAGTGGTCGTCGGACACCGAGACCGGCGACCGGGACGAGCTCGTGCCCGGTGTCAGCGAACAGGCCTGGCGGCAGGTGTCCGTCACGGCGCGCGAGTGCCTGGGCGTGTCGAAGTGCCCGATCGGCGCCGACTGCTTCGCGGAACGGGCGCGTGCGCAGGCGGGCAAGGCCGATGTGGTGGTCACGAACCACGCGATGCTCGCCATCGACGCGTTGGAGGGCTACCAGGTTCTGCCGGACCACGACGTGGTGGTGATCGACGAGGCGCACGACCTCGTCGACCGCGTCACGTCGGTGGCGACGGAGGAGCTGAGCGGGGCGTCCGTGGCGATGGCCGCGCGCCGGTGCGGCCGGCTGATCGACCAGGACATCGCGGACCGGCTGGCCGAGGCGAGCGACGGGCTCGCGATGATCCTGGAGGACATGCCGTCCGGCCGCCTCGACACGCTGCCGAGAGCGCTCGCCGGGGCGCTGGCGGCCACGCGCGACGCGGCGCACAACTGCGTGTCGGCGATGGGGCCGGAACGCAAGGAGGACGTGGAGGGTGCGACGGCGCGCAAGCTCGCGTTGTCGTTGCTCGAAGAGGTGCACGACTGCGCGGTGCGGATCCTTGAGGCGTTCGGCGAGGAGCGCGACGTCGTCTGGGTGTCGGGCGACTTCAACCAGAAGGCGCCGGTGTTGCGCGTCGCGCCGCTCGGGGTGGGCGGGCTGCTCAGGGAGCGGCTGTTCGCCAAGCGCACCACGGTGCTGACGTCCGCGACGCTCACGCTGGGCGGCGCCTTCGACACGATGGCGCGCCAGTGGGGGCTGCCGCCGTCGGAGCAGGTGCGCAAGATCGAGGGCGCGGCGACGGACAAGGAGATCAAGGACGTCGAGGGTCCGAAGTGGACGGGGCTCGACGTCGGGTCGCCGTTCCAGCACGGCACGAGCGGAATCCTCTACGTGGCACGGCATCTGCCGCAGCCGGGCCGTGACGGGCTGCCGCCCGAGTACCTCGACGAGATCGAGGGACTGGTGAACGCGGCGGGAGGCAGGGCACTCGGCCTGTTCTCGTCGACGCGGGCGGCCAAGGCGGCCACGGACGCGTTGCGGGACAAGCTCGACTTCCCGATCCTGTGCCAGGGCGACGACGCGACGGGCCTGCTGGTCAAGAAGTTCTCCGAGGACGAGCGCACGTGCCTGTTCGGCACGCTGTCGTTGTGGCAGGGCGTGGACGTGCCCGGCCCGTCGCTGCAGCTCGTGATCATGGACAGGATCCCGTTCCCGCGCCCGGACGACCCGCTGGCCTCCGCGCGCCAGAAAGCCATCAACTCGCGCGGAGGCAACGGCTTCCTGACGGTCGCGGCGACCCACGCGGCCCTGCTGCTCGCCCAGGGAGCCGGCCGGTTGCTGCGGTCGATGTCGGACAAGGGCGTGGTGGCCATCCTGGATCCCAGGCTGGCCACGGCCCGCTACGGCGGCTTCCTCAGGGCCTCACTCCCCCCGTTCTGGACAACGTACGACCCCGAGGTGGTCCGCGCCGCACTCAAGCGCCTGGACGCGGCCCAGACTCGTTAGAAACAGACGCGTTGACCCGTTCGATCAGCTCCTCGCGGAACTGCTGGGCTTCCTGCAGTTCCGCCTCGGAACCGTCAGCGCGTTTGAGAGCACCTTCGAGGATCTTCAACGCCTGGCGTTCGTTGCCGCGCGCGTCCGCCTGCCGGGCGGCGTCCTCCATGGCCTTGGCCAGTTTGGTCGTCGCCTCGGGTTCCTGGGTCGCGCGGTTGATCCGGATCCAGTTACCACCGGGATCGATGACCGTGAACCCGGTGTACCTGTCGTTGCGCAACCGGGGCCGGGTCATCCGCGGAATGCCGGAGATGAGCAACTTCCCGTGCACAGCACGCATTCCCGCCGCGAACGCCTCGAACAGCTCGCTCGTGTCCGGCACGATGATCAGGCACGTGCTGTACGACTGCGCCGGGTCGTAGCCGTCCATGCCGAAGAAGTGCAGATTGATGTCTTCACGCCGCACCGCGACGTACGGGTTCGGCCGCGTCTGCCGATAGGTGATCTCGAAGCCGAGCATCTCGTAGAACGACGCGATCTCGTCGATGTCGGGACAGGGCAGGGCCGGAATCGTCAGTTCGTTCGCCACCGCCTGAAGCTAAGCCCGCCTCCGCCGAAACGACACCGAGCTATTTGCTCATGCGAACAGCATCGCGACTCCGCCGAGCAACAACAACGCCGACACCACGGCGATCGCGAGCACTCGCCCACGCGGCGTCTGCGCGTGCTTCAACGCGATGCCCAACGGCCCAATTCCAGCCACAGCAACCCCTTTCGACGGTATGGCGACAACAGCGCGCAGAGCTCCGAACGCCATCCTCAACGGCGACATGCCGAGTTCGTGCGCCCCAACAACATCCGCTTCCCACTGCTCGCGATAGCGGTCATCACCAACGACCGCCGCCGCGAACCGCACCAACGCCAGTGCCGCCCTCATTGCGCCGCCCTCGGCACCAGACGCGGCGCCGGAGCGGCCCGCGCGACGACCCGCCGAGCCTCGGCAGCACCTTCCGGCGTCAGCCGGTACATCCGCCGCCGCGGCCCACGCCGTTCCGCGTCGTCATCCCACGACGACGTGACCCAGCCGGCCCGCTCCAGCCGATCCAGCAACGGGTAGACGCTGCCCGACGGCCGACCGGTGAGCTTGATGATCTCCAAGCCCCAGCGCGGCTCGTCGGTGCCGAGCAGCACCTCGAGCACGTCGACGGTGGCCTTGCCGATGCGTTGCAGTGGCTCCACGCCACCAATACTACCTATATAGATTAAGCCGTGGCAACGTCCACGAGGACCTTCTCCGCCCCGATCCGCCGGATGCGTTCGGAGCCCCACGCCCCCAGTGCGGCCAGAGCGGCGTTGAGCGAGACCCCGTGCTCCGTCAGGGAGTACTCGACCTTCGGCGGCACCTCGGCGTACACCTCGCGGTGCACGAGGCCGTCTTCCTCCATCTCCCGCAGATGCTGGATCAGCATCTTCTCGCTGACGCCCGGCAGACCGCGCCGAAGCTCGGCGAACCGGCGGGTGCCGTGGTGGTGCAACTCCCACAGGATCAACGACTTCCACTTGCCGGAGACCACGTCCATCGCGGCGTCGATGCCGCAGATGTAGGGACCACGTCGTGCTGCCATCCGAACCCCCAAGAGCCGCTTACTCGCGAGTGAGTACCCCACTAAATAGTCCGTACTGGTCAACGTCATCCGCACCGCAGAGGATTCCAACGAACGATCAACACGAGAGGGAATCCGGAAAATGGCAGTGGAAAACAGCGTCCAGGTGAGCGTTCTCGGGCTGGGAGCGATGGGGAGCGCCCTCGCCGCCGCACTGATCGAGGCGGGCTACCCGACCACGGTCTGGAACCGTTCACCGGGCAAGGCGGACGGTCTCGTCGCGCTCGGCGGCAAGGCCGCGGCCACGGCCGGCGACGCGGTCCGGGACAGCCAGGTGGTGATCGCCTGCCTGCTGGACGACGCATCGGTGCACGAGGTGCTCGATCCGCTCGCCGGCGACCTCGCCGGACGAGCCCTGATCAACGTGACCACGACGACCCCGGCCCAGTCCCGCCAGTCGGCCGTCTGGGCGGCCGACGCCGGGATCGCGTATCTGGACGGCGGCATCATGGCCGTGCCGCACATGATCGGCCGGCCGGAGTCGTCGATCCTCTACAGCGGATCGGCCGAGGTCTTCCACGAGCACAGGGCGTTGCTCGACCTGTGGGGAACCAGCACCTACTTCGGTGAGGACGCCGGGCTCGCGTCCCTGTACGACCTCGCCCTGCTCTCCGGCATGTACGTCATGTTCGCCGGCTTCCTGCACGGCGCCGCCATGGTCGCCCCGGCAGGCATCACGGCGACCGAGTTCGGCAAGGCCGCCGCGCCGTGGCTGACCGCGATGACCGGTGGCTTCGAGGGGTACGCCGCGGTCATCGACGGCGGGGACTACACCGTCGAGGGGCAACAGAGCCTGGAGTTCTCCGATCTGACCCACATCGTTGCCGCCAGCGCCGACCAGGGCATCAGCACCGAGGTGATCGGCATGGTCCAGCAGCTCATCCAGCGACAGATCGACGCGGGCCACGGCAAGGAGGGCTTCGCCCGGATCATCGAAAGCATCAAGCAACCGGCCTAGGAACGCAGTCCGAGCCGTTCCATCAGTTCGGCGCGGAACTCCAGCGCCGACGCCCGCTCCTCCTCCGAGGCGTGCACCTCACGCGCCAACGCCCCTTCGAGGATCTTCAACGCCTGCCGCTCCGCCCCGTGCGACCCGGCCAGCGTCACGGCGTTGCGCAACGCCCGCGTCAGCCCGTTGCGCGTCTGCTCCCGCTCCCGCACCGCCGGCACGACCCTGACCCAGTTGCCACCGGGGTCGACCACCAGGAACCCGTCCCGGCGCGGGCGCGTCATCCGCGGGATGCCGGTGAGCAGCACCTTCCCGTACACCGCGCGCATACCGTGCGCGAACGCCTCGTACAGCTCGCGCGGGTCCTCCGCCTGGATCAGGCACGAGCTGTACGAGCGTTCCGGTTCGTAGCCCGGGATGCCGAAGAAGTGGAGGTTGATCTCCTCACGCCGCACGGTGAGGTACGCGTTCGGCCGGTACTGCCGATACGTGACGGTGAACCCGAGCATGACGTAGAACTCGGCGACCTCGTCGATGGAGGCGCACGGCAGCAGCGGGATCGTCACCTCGTTGGCCACGTCGCCAAACTAGACCCAGAGATCAGCCGTCGACCAGCAATCCGCGTAACGGTCCTTGCAGCCTTCCTGCGCGCCGTGACACCCCTGGCAGCTCCATCACCCGCGAGGGCCCCTTCAAAGCGGGCCGCCAGACCTTGTCCACGACGTCGTCCACCGGACCCGACACGTCGGCGCCCAGGTGCTCCGCCCACAACCGCAGCCGCGTCGAACGCGCCACCTCTGCGTCATCGGTCACCACGTTGACCTCGGTGTCGTTGAACAAAGAGTGCTCGTTGAGGTTCGCCGACCCGATGGAGAGCCACTGGTCATCCACAATGGACAGCTTGGCGTGCACGTAGACCGGCGCGTCACCGTGCGAGACGAGCGTTGCCGCGACGAGCCGCTTCTCGGTGTCCACGTCGATCAACCGGCCGAGCTGCCCGCGGGTGGTGTCGGCGCCGTTGCTGGGTTTCTGCGGCAGCAACAGCACCATCCGGAACTCCGGCGTCGGCGGGTTCCGCAGCTTCTCGATCAGCACCTCGGTGATCTCCGGTGACCACAGGAACTGGTTCTCCACGTAGATCAGCGACTTGGCCGAGCGCAGCGCCCGCAGGTACGAGTCGAGCAGGGTGAAGTCGCCGTGCGGAGCGAAGCCGTAGGTCCGCTCGGGGATCGTCCGCACCAGCTGCACCGACGACGATCCGGCCTCCGGCGGCACCTCGGGAGCGGGCAGGGTCTCCCCCGCGATCTCGAGCCACCGCGCGGCGAAGTGAGCCGCCACCTCGGCCACCACCGGTCCCTCCATCCGGGCCACGTGGTCGTGCCAGCCGAGGTCACGCGGTGGGTGCTCCGGCGAGTCGTGCCGGTCGCCTTCCACCGCCGTCATGTCGAGACCGCCGACGAACGCCACGTCGTCGACGATCACGATCTTCTCGTGGTGGCAGTGCAGGGTTCGTTCGCGGGCGTCGAGCTCACATCGGACGGCACCGCACTCCAGGAACGCCTTCTGCGCCGCCGCGGCCCGCTTGCGCGTCGGCTCGAAGAACGGGAACGGCGGGCCCGCCCACAGCAGCACGCGCACCGGAACCCGTTCCGCCGCGGCCGAGAGCAGCTCGCGCAACTGCGGCGCGCCCGGCTCGCGGGTCAGCTGGAAGTCCGGGGAGGCGTGCCAGTTCGCTATGTGGACGTACTTCTGGGCGTTCTCGATCGCTTCCGCCACAGCGGGAAACGCGGTGGCGCCATCGATCAGGATCTCGATCTTGTTGCCGTGCTGGACGGTCCGGCGAGGGGTGAACCACCCCGTGCCGTTGCCGTCCAGGACCTCTCCCCAGCCCAGCTTCCGAAGTCTTCGGGCGTGGTGGGAGCAAAGCACGTTCTCCAGCCCGTCACCGAGCCGCGCGTCGAGCACGTCGAGTAAGCCCACGAAGGGCGGATTTACCCGAAAAGACCGGTCTTAAACAGCGAGCACGGTCGTCGTGCCCGGCTCGACCTCGGTGAAACCGGCGTCCCGCACCGCGACGACGTCACCGGTGTGCACCAGCGCGTCCCACTCGGCCACGGACGGCGTCCGCACAGCGCACCGGTAGTCCAGCGATGCCCACGCCTTCAGCTCGTCCTCCGACAGCCGCGGCGCCAGCAGCATCGACGCGTGCCCCACTTGAGCCGCGAGCTTGCCGGCGGACATCTCGACGCGCGGGTTCACGTACAGCAGCCGGGCACCCTCCGGCACCGGCCCCGGCTCGTCCTCGGGCAGGTCAGAGCCGGAGATCTGCAGTTTCGCGACCTCGCGCGGCGTCTCGGACACCAGCACGGGCAGCAGCGAGCGGACCGACGCGCCGTCCACGGTGATCGTCACGCCCGGCAGCTCCTGTACCGCGTCCCACTGCACGCCACGGGCCCGCCGAGACACCTTGCGAATGCGCCCGGACACCCACGCGCGCACGGCCTCGTGCCACTCACCGCCGACGTCGGCGCGTGGGTCGAGACACACCGCGACCGCCGAAGCGGCCGCGGCTTCGAGCAACGCCGTCCTGGAGGGTGGCGACGTCCGTTCGATGCGCAACACCATCGGCATCGCGCGGACCTCGGACTCCTCCGCGTAGTTCCGGGAGGCGATCAGGTCGAGGATCATCACGGCCGGGTCAGCTCCAGGCCGTCCGCGGCGTCCGCGGCCTCCACCTCGGCCCTCGTGACGCCGAGGATGAACAGCACCGCGTCCAGGAACGGGTGCGACAGCGCGGTGTCGGCCACCTCGCGCAGCGCCGGCTTGGCGTTGAACGCGATGCCGAGGCCCGCCGCGCTGAGCATGTCGATGTCGTTCGCGCCGTCGCCGACCGCCACGCACTGCGCCAGCGACACACCGACCTCCTCGGCGAAGCGGCGCAGCGCCACCGCCTTGCCCGGCCGGTCCACGATGTCGCCGACGACGCGGCCGGTGAGCTTGCCGTCCACGATCTCCAGGGTGTTCGCCGCGCAGAAGTCCAGCTGGAGCTCGTCGGCGAGGCCCGTGATCACCGACGTGAAGCCGCCGGACACGACACCGGTGTAGAAACCGAGGCGCTTCAGCGTCCGGACCGTCGTGCGCGCACCGGGCGTGAGCTCCAGCGACGCCCCGACCTCGTCCAGCACCTTCGCGTCCAGGCCTTCCAGCAGGGCGACCCGGCGCCGCAGCGACTCGGCGAAGTCGAGCTCGCCGCGCATCGCCGCGTCGGTGATCTCGCGCACCTGCTCCTCGCACCCGACGTGCGCGGCCAGCATCTCGATGACCTCGCCCTGGATGAGCGTGGAGTCGACGTCGAACACGACCAGGCGCTTCGCCCGGCGGGTCAGGCCCGCCCGCTCGACCGCGATGTCGAGGCCCACCCGGACCGACACGTCCGCGAGCGCCGACCGCAGCTCCGCGTCGTTCTCCAGCGTGTCGTCGGCGACTGAAACGCGCAGTTCAAGGCCTGTGACGGGGTAGTCGGCCACGCCGCGGATCGCGTCGATGTTGACGCCGAGCGACGCGAGCCGGCGCGCGACCTCGGTGAACGCCTTCGCGGTCACCGGACGGCCCAGCACGATCAGCACGTGCGACGACTCCAGGCGCGCCGTGCGCTTCGAGTCGGCGCCGATCTCGATCTCGACGTGCATCGAGACGGTGGCCATGGCCTGCTCGACGGACTCCTGCAGGCCCTCCGGGTCGTGGTCGGTCGAGACCAGCGCGCCGAGCACCAGCCGTCCCCGGATCACGACCTGCTCCACGTCGAGCACCTCAACGCCGTGCCTGGTCAGCACGGCGAAGAGCACGGAGGAGACGCCGGGCTTGTCCGGACCGGTCACGGTGATGAGCACGGGCGTTTTCACGTCGTCGTCTCCTCGTAGAACGCGGCGAGCCCCGACCGCGTCGCAGCAGCCGGGGCTCGTCGTTGAACCTGTGAAGTGCAGGTTACTTGTGGTCCGAGTCGTCCTTTTCGGAGGCCGTCCCCGACTTGATCGCGGACGCCGCGAGCTCCGACGGAGCGGGCTTCGCGTCCTTGTGCGGGATCGTCTTGCCGGTGAAGGTCACGTGACCCTCGTTCCGGATGCGCTCGATCATGTGCGGGTAGTGCAGCTCGAACGCCGGGCGCTCGGAACGGATCCGGGGCAGCTCGGTGAAGTTGTGCCGCGGCGGCGGGGACGAGGTGGCCCACTCGAGCGAGTTGCCGTAGCCCCACGGGTCGTCCGCCGTGACGACCTCACCGAAGCGGTAGGACCGGAAGACGTTCCAGATGAACGGCAGCGTCGACGCGCCCAGGATGTAGGCACCGATCGTCGAGATCACGTTGAGCGTCGTGAAGCCGTCGGAGGCGAGGTAGTCGGCGTACCGGCGCGGCATGCCCTCGTTGCCCAGCCAGTGCTGGACGAGGAACGTCGCGTGGAAGCCGATGAACGTCGTCCAGAAGTGCAGCTTGCCGAGCGGCTCGTCCATGAACCGGCCGGTGATCTTCGGGAACCAGAAGTAGATGCCGGCGAAGGTCGCGAACACGATCGTGCCGTAGAGCACGTAGTGGAAGTGCGCGACGACGAAGTACGTGTCCGACACGTGGAAGTCGATCGCGGGCGCGGCCAGCAGGATGCCGGACAGACCACCGAAGAGGAACGTGACGATGAAGCCGATGCTGAAGAGCATGGGCGTCTCGAACGTCAGCTGGCCCTTCCACATCGTGCCGATCCAGTTGAAGAACTTCACACCGGTCGGGACCGCGATGAGGAACGTCATGAAGGCGAAGAACGGCAGCAGCACCGCGCCGGTCGCGTACATGTGGTGCGCCCACACGGCGACGGACAGGGCCGCGATGCCGAGCGTCGCGTAGACCAGGCCGTTGTAACCGAAGATCGGCTTGCGGCTGAACACCGGGAAGATCTCCGACACGATGCCGAAGAACGGCAGCGCGACGATGTAGACCTCGGGGTGACCGAAGAACCAGAAGAGGTGCTGCCACAGGATCACGCCGCCGTTGGCCGGGTCGAACACGTGGGCGCCGAGGTGGCGGTCGGCGAGCAGGCCGAGCAGCGCCGCGGTGAGGATCGGGAACGCGAGCAGCACCAGCACCGACGTCACCAGGATGTTCCAGGTGAAGATCGGCATCCGGAACATCGTCATGCCGGGCGCGCGCAGGCAGACCACGGTGGTGATCATGTTCACCGCGCCGAGGATGGTGCCGAGACCACCGACCACCAGGCCGGAGATCCACAGGTCGGCGCCGACACCCGGCGAGTGGATGGCGTTGCTCAGCGGCGTGTAGGCGAACCAGCCGAAGTCAGCCGCACCACCGGGGGTGATGAAGCCCGCCATCACGATCAGGCCGCCGAAGAGGTACAGCCAGTACGAGAACGCGTTGAGCCGGGGGAACGCCACGTCGGGCGAGCCGATCTGCAGCGGGAGCACGAAGTTCGCGAAACCGAAGACGATCGGGGTCGCGTACAGCAGCAGCATCACGGTGCCGTGCATCGTGAACAGCTGGTTGAACTGCTCCTGGCTCAGGAACTGCATGCCAGGCCGGGCCAGCTCGGTCCGCATCAGCATGGCCATCGCGCCGCCGACCATGAAGAAGGCGAACGAGGTGACCAGGTACATGATGCCGATTTGCTTGTGGTCCGTGGTGCGGAACATCCGCAGCAGGAAGGACCCCTTGACCGCAGTGCGCGTCGGATAAGGACGCGTTGCGATCGGCTGCGGGGCTACGGCCGTCACGGTGCCTCCAGGCCTTGGTGGGACCAGTCGTTCGGGAAACTCACCGGATATTAGACGGAGCCGATCAGCTCCATTCGGGTGGGCCATGGCCGGTGGCCAGCGGCGTAGCGCAGGTCACACGTATCCTGCCGCCGTGCTCCGAATGGTCGCTCTCGCCGCGGTCCTGCTGACCGCCTGTGGCTCCCCCGCCACGCACAACTCCGCGGACGTCGCGTTCGCCCAGGGCATGGTCCCGCACCACGAGCAGGCGCTGGAGATGTCCGAACTGGTCGCCTCCCGCACCGAGAACCCCCACGTGATCAACCTGGCGGCACGCATCTCGAAGGCGCAGCAGCCCGAGATCGACCGCATGAACGGCTGGCTGCGCGAGTGGAGCGCACCCGTCAAGGCGGAGAGCCATTCCTCACACGACCACCCGGAGAACCACGGCATGGTCGAGCTGGGCAACCTCTCCGACCTGGAGGGCACGGAGTTCGACCGCCAGTGGCTCTCGCTGATGATCCAGCACCACCGCGGCGCCGTGGAGATGGCCCGCAAGCACCTGTCCGCCGGCACGGACCCCGAGACCCGCAAGCTGGCGCAGGACGTGATCACCGCGCAGGAGAAGGAGATCGCGGAAATGGAGTCGCTGCTCCCCCAGGGTTGATGTGACCCTCGGGACATGAGCACCTCAGCGGCCGTGCGCGCCGCCGTGTCGTTGGCCGCCACTCACGGCGTGGCCTGCACGGACCCGACCGTGTTGAAAGACGGCAGCAACATCATCGTGCACCTCCGCCCGGCCCCGGTCGTGGCCAGGATCGCCGCGCGCACGGCCCTGGTGCGCCCGTCCGTTGCCGACCACTTCGCCCGCGACCTGTCCGTGTCGGCGTTCCTGGCCTCACGCGGCGTCCCCGTTGTGACGCCGTCCGCCGAACTGCCTGCCGGGCCTCATGAGTGGGATGGCTTCGTGCTGGCGTTCAGCACCTACGTCCCGCACGACCCTTCGGCGGAGCTGACCCGCCTGGACGTCCTCAAGCTGCTGCCTGAGCTGCACGCCGAGCTACGGCTGTACGACGGCCCACTGCCTACGCGCGGCCCTCTGGACGACACGGAGCACGCACTCGCGTACCTGGAGGGCCTGGGCGTGCCCGGCCTGGAACCGTTCCGCGAACGCCACACCGAGCTGCTGACGCGCTGGGACGCGCACCACCGCGACGTCCAACCGCTGCACGGCGACCCGCACCACGGCAACGTGCTGATGACGCCGTCCGGCCCGGTGTGGAACGACTTCGAGGACACCTGGCGCGGCCCCGTCGCATGGGACCTGGCCTGCCTGGCGGGCGCCAAAGGCCCGGAAGCCGCCCAGCGCGCCGTGGAGATCTACGGCGGCGGGGCGGCTCCGGAGGACGTGGAGTTCCACGTCGAAATCCGCGTCAACTTCGGCACGCTCTGGGGCGTGCTGATTGAGAACTCTTAGGCGCGGCGCCTGCGCAGCACCAGCAGCACGGCGGCACCGGCGGCCAGCAGCGCCGCACCGAGCCCGACCAGCCAGGCGGAACCGAAACCGGTCGACGCCAGGTCGTTGCCCGCGGGCGCGGCCGCAGCGACCGTGGTGGTCGTGGTGGCCGGGGCCTCCGAGGAGGTCGTCGTCGTCTCGGCAGGGCTGGAGGACGTCGTCGAGCTCGAAGTCGTCGTCTTGGTGGTCGTGGTGGTGGTCGTCGTCGTCGTGGTGGTCGTCGTGTCCTTCTTGACGCCGCAGCCGTACCAGTGGCTGATCGCCGGCTGCTGACCACCCTCGTTGAACGGCGCGCGCAGCTTGTTCCACGGCAGCGCGCCGAGCTTGTCGGCGAGGTAGACGTTGAAGTTGGGCCCGCCCTTGACGACCACACCCGTGACCGTGATGCCCTCAGGCACACCCGTGATGTTGAGGTGCAGCTCGTTGTCGCCACCGGTGTAGGTGAACTTGTTGGGGTGGATCGTCTCCCCGGTCAGCCCGCCAACGGTGCAGGCCTCGGGGTGGTTGATGTCGACGTTCTTGGTGAACGGAGTCGCGCGCTCGTCGTCCGTGGTGGGTCCTTGAGCGGAAGCGGTGCTCGTCAGGGCGAGCGTGGCCACAGCGGCCACAGCGGCGGCAGCGAGCAGGCCGGCTCTTCTCAGGGGCGTCAGGCGCATGGTGTTACTCCGTTGGGGTATCGGCGGGATGCCGCGATCTAAGACCATCGATGTCCCCCTAACGGGGGATCAAGGGGTGTTCGGTACGCCCTGTGGCCTAGTTGTTATACGCCTGTGAAGTTGCATGCCCGAACGACCAAACGCCGAAGGGGCCGGCGAACCGGCCCCTTCGGCAACACAGGAGAACGAGACTCAGTCGTTCTGCTCGACCTCGGCAGGTCGCAGGAACACCGTGCCGCCGTTCGGCATGCGCCGGAACCAGTCAACGGAGGTGACCGGCTGACCGATCACCGGACCCACACCGGTGGGGAGGTGGGGAACAACGACGCCGGCATCCTGAGGGGACAGCGGCCGGCGAATGGGCTGGTTCGGGGTGGTCATGGTTCCTTCTCGACGTGGGGAGCTCGAGGGAACGCACGGGCAACCGGAGCATTCTCGCGGTCTCGACTCCCCACAACACGGCGCCGACGACCTGCCATTCCCGGATGCCTGAAGGTGCGTGCTCGAACGATAGTGGTCATTAATGGTGGCGCACTGCACCAGAGCAAGGCCCGCGTGTGCGTCGAGTCGAAGATATCGAGTCCCGCCCACCGGCCGTGCAACTGATGAGTCAGCACGTGTCCCGGCCATCCGGGATGCGGCAGTCTACATCGGACCGCAAGCTCTCTCAGCTGCACGTTCACCACATCGAGACCACGGAAGCGTGATGCTCGGCCGTCGACTCCACAAAGGACGGAGAACGCGCGAGGCCGCGACAGAGGCTCAATGAGGCGAACCGCTGTTCCCGACGGCCATCCTAGGCGCGACACGCTGCGCCTGGAATAGTAGAAACTGAACCGGTTTCCCATTCAGCCGAGAACTCCTACGGCCAGAACGGGCTTGCCAACAAGATCGTCAAGACCTGCCGGGTCGACACTCGGACCATCTCCGGCACAGGTACAGCTTGACTCGCAGCGCTCCTTTGAAGCTGAGGACGACCTCGGCGCCCGCCAGCCAGCACAGAGCGTCCGCTCGGCGCTCGTCCGCCAGAACTTCGTCGACCCGGTCGCGGAGGCCGCGGTGCGGCGCCTCCACGCGGATGCTGAAGCCCACGCCGGCGTCTTCATGATCGAGACCTCCTTGATGAGTGCTCATCGCGGACACCACCTGACACCAGGCTGATTCGGAGTGGTCATGATTCCTTCTCGACAAGCGGAGCTCGAAGGGGCGCATGGGCAACCGGAGCATTCGCAGACACGACTCCCCACAGCACGGTGCCGAACCAGTGATGCCCGATTTCTTGAAACATGCTCGAACGATATCGATCATGTCGGACTGGCATATGCACAAGCCGGTCGACCGGGATGCGGAAGTCTACATCGGGCCGCAACACGCCCTCACCTGCATGTTTACTGCATCGAAACCGTCAACACGGGGCCACGCCACCAGGAATAGCCGGACCTGAGCAGATCTCTCAATTCAAGCGAGAGCTTCTCCGACCAGAGCTAGCTCGGTCCGTAAAATCATCCGGGCGCGGCTTGTCCCAGGCGCGGCCCCTTCAGGGCATAGCAAACGAAGCGCCGAGGTCCGACGCCTGTTGGGGCTGTTCGACTCAGATCAACGCAGCACGCTTGAGGTAGATCGTTCCGCCGTTCGGCATACGCCTGAACCAGTCAACGGGAACCACCGGCCGGCCTGCCGTCGATCCCACGCCCGTCGGCAGCTGCGGGAGCGGCCCGCCCGCGGCCTGCGAGCGCCGCGGCTGACGGAACGGCTGGTGCGAGATCGTCATCAGTTGCCTCTTGACGTGGAATTTGCTCTCACGAATTGGATTGGATGATCGAGCTCATGAGGAGCGAATCGAGCGCGACCCCAAGTCGTTGCCCCGCCGTTGCAGGATCCACCGCCCATTCCTTGATCGCATCCGACAGCATGAGCTCGAACGATATCGGCGTTCCATCGTGACGCAGTCGATCGACAACCCAGCTTGCGTCCGGGGCGAGCCAGAAGATGGTGGGCGGTTGCGTCGCTCGCCCCACCACAACGCGCCCACTCCGCGCCCGTTGGCAGGTCACGTCCGGCAGAACACTGAAACAGTCACCCTTGGAAATCTCGCGAGATACTGCCACATCCTTCAACGGCTGTTCTTCTACCTCAACAGCAGGTTCACCTGTTAGCGCGCGCAGAAGCCAGCGCGCGTCCGCACGCAGATCGCCCTCGTGAGCGAGCAGCCAGTCACCGATCTCCGCGGCTCGCTCCCGCGCCTTGGGCAGCAGGGAGTGCGGACCGAGCTGCTCGGTTCCGCGCAGGAGGTAGAACTGGGCGAGGCAGCTGTAGGCGTGCCAGGCCGCGAACGTCTGCTCCAACGGCCACCGGGCGTGTGACCACGACGTCTCGAAGTACTCCGCGTCCTCGGCGCTCGCGTCGAGGAACTCACGCGTGATCGCCAGGTCGAAGAACTTCTCGTGTGCGCCCTCGTGCACGAGCGCCTCTGCCACCTCGATCGGGGCAGACGGCTCGTCGATCAGCACGACACCGGGGACGTAGCGCGACGACGCCGACACGACACCGCCGGACGTCTCCGCCTTGAGCACGGCCAGCATCGAGACGTGGGCGAGCAGGTCGTCGGCCATCGCGGGCGCGAGCCGCCTGAGCAGGCGGACACCGTCCGCCACCACGCCGACAGCCGTGTCGAAGCGCTCGCCATCGGCCTCCGTGAGCGGCCGGGGCGACGTGCCGGGCGGGGCGACGATCCGCAGCGGTGCCTCGAGCACGTCGGCGGCGCGCGCATCCGCCGCTATCGCGACGCCCACGTCGCGCACTCGCATCTCGGCGGCCTCGCGCAATCGCGCGGGATCCAGACCATCATGTCCTGCCAGCGCCCGGCCGATCTCGTAGCGGACGATCGGATGGTCGGCGAGGTTGTCGGACAACCTCGTGCCCGGTGCGAACAGACCGACCGCCAGCCGGTAGAGCGTGCGCCGTTCGTCGACCAGCGCTTCGGCCGGCGCGAGGCGTGCGTGCAAAACGTGCGTAGCTGAAGCCAACATCGAAGACCCCGTGTTCACGTAACCCGACGCGGTGGAGGCGCGGAACCATAGCGCTCGCCGGCCCGTACAGCCGAGAAACACCCCCAAAAAGACCGGTGCCCGGCCTGCGTCGGGCGGGACGCGGGCCGGGCACCGGGTTGTTGCTGGGTCTGTTCATCAGCCGAACATGATGCTGGTGACGTTCACGAAGCCGACGACGGCAAGCGCGACGACCGAGACCGCGATCATCGTGAGTACGGTGCGCCAGCCGATCGCGGTGACGGCAACTGCGACGGCGGCGGCGATTCCGAGTGCACTCCCTGCAGACATCTCGTTCCCTCCCGACTAGGCGAGTACGGACTCCCGGGTGTGGGCGGTCCCAGGCGTCTCGCCTGAGAAAAGAATCCCGCGTTGTAGGTTGTCTGTCAACGGTAGCCAGGTTGCCAGACAAGTTGCAACCAGACTGCGATAGGCCTAAACTGATCCAATGCCCGCCGACGACGCACATCTCGGAGAGAGCTGGTCGCTCTCGCCCGATTCGCGACGGCCTCTGCCGGAGCTGATCGAGCAGAAGCTCCGAGAGCAGATCATCGGCGGCACCCTCAAGGCGGGTGACCGCCTCCCCACCGAACCGGAGCTGGCCCGCAAACTGGATGTCGCCCGGTCCTCGCTGCGTACAGCTCTGCAGCGACTGCAGCTGCAGGGCATCGTCGAGGTGCGCCGCGGCCTCGGCTGGTACGTGCGCCGCACCGACCTGGCAGCCGTCGAGGAGCACCTCGAGGGCAGGCTCGCCGCCCGCCAGTTCTCCCAGACCGACCTGCTGGAAGTGCGGATCGCACTGGAGACCACGGCCGCGAGCCTGGCCGCGGTTCGCGCCGGCGACGGTGAGCTGGACGAGCTGGCCAAGCTGAACCGCCGCTACCAGCGCGCACCCGTCGACGACATGCAGGAAGTGATCGAGTCGGACGAGGAGTTCCACTCGGCTCTGGTTCGCGCGTCGCACAACGAGCTGCTGGAGAACATGTACCAGGTACTCGTGCCGGGTCTGCAGGACTGCAAGCGGCACTCGCATCCGTCCCGAGAGGTGCACAACCGTTCAGCGAACGAACACGAGCAGGTGATCTGGTTCCTGCGCAGGCACGACGAGGTGGGCGCGAAAAGCGCCATGACCACGCATTTGCTGGGCCTGTACAACGACCTCGCCACCGACGAGTCCCAGCAGAGAGCCACCCTCAGCACCTACGTGGGGGTGTCGGACAACCCGATCTGGAACAAGACCCGCTGATACGGCATGCACCGAAAGGGTCTGGCGCTGATCCGGCATCACTCCCACCATGTATGGACAGTCGGTGGAGTTGAGGGGGCGGCGACCAGGTGGTGGCGGCGCGCAGGCACAAACAAGCGCTGGTCGTCGCGATCCTGCTGCTGGTCGCCGCAGCTGTTGATCTGACCGTTGTACTGCTGTGGCAACCCACGTCGCGAAGCGTGTTGCACGACGTTCTGGTGGTGCTGTGGCCGTTGCCGGCGTTGGCGGGCTTCCTGCTCGGTTCGTACGAGTTGTTCCTGCACAAGCGCCTTGTCGCGGAGATCGGGCGGATCTCCGGGCCGGGAATCGTCGAACACCTGCTGCCTTCCGAGGTGCTGCGCACGTTCCTCTCGTCGGTCTACGGCCCGAACACCGCGAACGACGACGTGGTGGCAGGTGTCCTCGGCGGCGACGGCATGCGACCGCGCGGTGACGACCTGACGATCAGCACCAGCACCACGGTGAAGCTCGAACTGCAAGGCATCGACACGAAGACCTACCACTTCATGACGACACAGCGGTACCAGTTCCGGAACAGCGTTCCCGTCGACCGCTTCGTCATCTTCGCCACCTCGAACGCCCTGCTGCGCGACACCATCAGCGCCGCATGCCGCTATCCCCTCTTCGAGTCCTACTTCATCCCGGACTCGTCGCTGTTCCTCGACTCGGTCGACGACCTCCGCCACTCCACCCAGATCGCCATCGACTACATCGACCACGAGGGCCAGCGCCGCTCGGCAGAGCCGAGCCAGATCCCACCGGTCGAGGTGAAGTTCGACCAGTGGGCCAACTACCTGACGTTCTTCCGCGAGTCCACGGGCCCGATGCGCAAGCTCAGCCCGCTCGACCACATGAGCGATCTGCGGATCTTCGAATGCGACCTCAGCGGCATCGCCGACGACCACGTGGTCCGCGCGATCTGCGGGCTCACCGTGTGGTCGCGCACTTTGCAGCGCGCCAACGACGGCTTCTGCTACTGGCAGTCGCCCTATCCATCCTTTGTGGACAAGATCAGCTTCGACGCCACCGGCCTGGCGGTCGATCACTCCCCCAGGCACGAGTTCCGGGTCATGCCCTTCACCTTCCGGTCCGCGACGACTTCCGCACAGTGGCTGGAAGCCGGGGAGCTCGGCGACCTGGACGTCCAGTCGTGGTTGCTTCCCGGGCACGGGGTGGCGTTGTTGTGGCGGGAAGCCCAGAACTAGGTCACCAGATCGCGACCACGCCCTGTCCCCGCACGAGCCAACGGTCAAGTCGCAGCATGAGATGGCCGTCCTTGGCGTCGAGCACGAGGGAGTCGACGGTGTCGAGAAAGGGCTGGACGAACACCTCCCGCTGGTTTCCCTGCACCAGCTCCCTGAGGTCCATCGTGATGGTCCGCACGAACATCGGTCTGCTGGCAGACCAGAAGAGGAAGTGCTCACCAATGGTTTGCGTCCATCGGTAGTAGTGGCGGACATGAACCATCTCCGTGCTCTCCTGACTGAGGTCCGCGATGAAGAGAGACACGTCGGAGGGCACCATCCCGATCGGCAACGAGATGTGTTTGCGCAGCGCACTGGACGGCACCTTGCGGAAGTGCGCTCTCCTGACAGCTCCCTGCGCCGGCTCCACGTAGCACTCGAGCCGTTCCCCGAAGATCCTCACGGCTTCCTCGAAGGGCGTCGACCTCGGCAACGTGACGACCTCGAACAGCTCTGGACTCGAAGAGGCGAGCGCCGCCGCGTGCACCGGCGATGAGGTCGCGGCGACCATGACCGGGCCGTGCGGCATCATCAGCTCGTACCGCGAGCTGACGTGCAGCACGCCTTCCTCCACACGATCGACCCGCAGGGTCACGGAAACGTCGTGGTGGGGTCGGCTCGCGGAGAGAAGCATCGACACGAACGAGGACTTGTCGGCCGAGTGCGGGATGTGGCGGTCGAGCGCGGTCCGCACGAGCTCCTCCGGCGGCGTCGTGTCCAGCACGAGCTTGCGGATGGCCGGTGCGGTCGCGGTTCGCGCGTCTTCCTGCATCAGGTCCAGCTTGCGGTCGATGCCTCGCAGCAGTTCGCCCTGCTCTCTCGTGCGGACCCACTCGAAGTAGAGCGAGATGAGCAGAACCAGGACGAGGTCCTTGGTGATGGAGGTGAGGCTGCGGGCCACCGCCTCACCCGCCTCGGGGGTGAGGACCGCGGACACGACGATGCGGGGTACCGGGGTGTTGATCAGGGCGATGGTGGCGAGGAGGGTGACGAAGTAGATCAGCACGCGGGAACGCAAGGGCCTCCCCTCCCCTTCGGCGGCTGTCCATTGTCGCGGGGCGAACTGTTCAAGTCGTTCCGGCGATCCGGTACGCAAGCCAGCGCAAGAACTTGCGTACACTTGCGTCATGACGCAACGGAGGCTGGCCGAGGTCGCGGCCAAGGTCGGGGTCAGCGAGGCCACCGTCAGCCGGGTGCTGAACGGCAAGCCCGGCGTCTCGGACGCCACGCGCAGTGCCGTGCTCACCGCGCTTGACGTGCTGGGATACGAGCGGCCTACGCAGCTGCGGGGTGAGCGGGCGCGGCTTGTCGGGCTGGTGTTGCCCGAGCTGCAGAACCCGATCTTTCCCGCGTTTGCGGATGTCGTGGGCAACGCGCTGGCGCAGCGGGGGTTCACGCCCGTGCTTTGCACACGGACCGCAGGTGGGGTGACCGAGGCGGAGTACCTGGAGCTGCTGCTTGAGCAGCACGTTTCGGGGATCGTGTTCGCGGGTGGGCTGTACGCGCAGAAGGACGCGAGTCATGGGCACTACCAGCAGATGATGGCGCGGAAGCTGCCTGCGGTGCTGGTCAACGCGGCCATCGACGACCTGGCGTTTCCGCGGGTTTCGTGCGATGACGCGGTGGCGGTGGAGCAGGCGTACGGGCACCTGGTCTCGCTGGGGCACAAGCGGATCGGGGTCGTGCTCGGGCCGCCGGACCACGTGCCGAGCCAGCGCAAGCTGCAGGCGATCGAGAAGTGTGGCGGGGCTGATGTCGAGCACGCCATGTTCAGCCTTGAAGGTGGGCAGGCGGCGGCGACCAAGCTCGTGCAGCGCGGGGTTACGGCGATCATCTGCGCGAGTGACCCGCTGGCGTTGGGGGCAATTCGGGCGGTCCGGCGGGCCGGCCTGGACGTACCCAAGGACGTGTCGATCATCGGGTACGACGATTCGGCCTTCATGACCTGCACTGATCCGCCGCTTACGACTGTGCGGCAACCCATTGAGGCTATGGGGCGGGCTGCGGTGGAGTTGCTGGCCAACCAGATCTCCGGCAACGCCGTGGCGCCGGACGAGTTGTTGTTCGAGCCCGAGTTGGTGGTGAGGGCGTCCAGCGCGCCGGCGCGGTAGCGAGGGCAGTCGGCTTCTTGCGAGTTTTCATCTAGATATTGCGTTGAGATGTAACGACGACTTATGGTCGCCGTCACATCGACGCGCTCGCGAGAAGGGCGGCCCCACCATGAAGAAGTCCGCTGCCGTGCTGCTGGGCTGTGTCCTGGTCGCTGGCTGTGGGAGCGGTTCCACGACCGAGCCGGGCGGCAAGGTCGTCGTCAACGTGAACGGCCAGCCACCGCAGACCCAGGCGTTCGACCGCAAGGTCTTCGACGAGGACGTGGCGGAGTTCGAGAAGCAGAACCCGGACATCGACCTCGTGCCGCACGAGGGGTTCATGGACCCGAAGACGTTCTCCGCCAAGCTCGCCGGCGGGCAATTGGAGGACGTGTTCTACGTCTACTTCACCGATCCCGCGGCGCTCATCGCCAGGAAGCAGGCCGCCGATCTCACCGGCTACGTCAAGGACGTGCCGCACTACGGCGACCTCAAGCAGGAGCTCAAGGACGTCTTCACGGCCGACGGCAAGGTCTACGGGCTGCCCACCGCCAACTACACGATGGGCCTGCTCTACAGCCGGGCCAACTTCACCAAGGCCGGCCTGGACCCCAACTCACCGCCGAAGACCTGGGACGAGGTCCGCGCGGCCGCCAAGAAGCTCAAGGACGCCGGGGTCACCGGGTTCGCCGAGTACAGCAAGAGCAACCAGGGCGGCTGGCACTTCACCACGTGGATGAAGTCCGTCGGCGGTGACATCGCGCGCAAGGACGGCGACACCTACAAGGCCGACTTCAACAACGACAAGGGCAGGGAAGTCCTGCGCCGCCTCAAGGAGATGCGCTGGGACGACAACTCCATGGGCGAGAAGCAGCTCCTGGAGATCGGCGACGTGCAGAACATGATGGGCGCGGGACAGCTCGGCATGTACCTCGCCGCGCCGGACAACGTCGCCGCGATCGTCAACCAGTTCAAGGGGAAGTACGAGGACTACGGGCTGGCGGCGATCCCCGAGCAGAAGGGCACGCTGCTCGGCGGCGAGGGGTACATGATCAACCCCAAGGCCTCGCCCGAGAAGATCAAGGCCGGGCTGAAGTGGATCCAGTGGAAGTACCTGAACCCCGACCGGCTCGAGCAGAACCTGCAGCGCTACAAGGACCGCGGGCAGCCCGTGGGCCTGCCGATCCCGCCGATCGCCGACATCTGGACCGGTGAGCCGCGGAAGAAGCAGGAAGAGCTCAAGGGCAAGTACGCCACGATGCCGGTGCAGAACTTCCAGGCCTATGTGGATGGTTCGGAGAAGACCAAGGGCACGCTCGAACCGCCGCAGGCGCAACAGGTTTACGCGATTCTCGACGCCGTCGTGCAGGCGACGCTGACGAACAAGGACGCTGACCACGCGGTGTTGCTCAAGGACGCCGAGACCAAGGTCAACGCTGTGCTGGCGCAGGTGAAGTGAGTGCGGCGCCACGTCACCGCGTACGGCTTTCTGAGTGCCGCATTGGTCGTCTTCGCGGTGTTCTCCTGGTGGCCCGTCGTGCGCGGGGTGGTCCTGAGCTTCCAGCAGGTCAACTTCGTCACGAGCCCCGACTGGGTCGGCTGGGAGAACTTCGAGAGGCTCTTCGCGGACCCGCTGTTCGCGGTGGCGTGGCGCAACACCTTCTACTTCACGGTTCTGGCGCTGGTGATCGGTTTCGGCGTCCCGTTCTTCACCGCCGTGGTGCTCAACGAGCTGCGGCACGCCAAGGGCTACTTCCGGCTGCTGGTCTACCTGCCGGTGATGCTGCCGCCGGTCGTGACCGCCCTGCTGTGGAAGTGGTTCTACGACCCCGGGCCCGGCCTGTTCAACTCGGTCCTCAGAGGACTCGGCCTGCCGACGTCACAATGGCTGGACTCCAGCAGCACCAGCATGATCAGCCTCGTCCTGGTGATCACGTGGGCGAACATGGGCTCTGCCACGCTGATCTACCTGGCCGCGCTGCAGACCATCCCCGGTGAGCTGTACGAGGCCGCGGACCTCGACGGCGCGGGCATCCTCAAGAAGATCTGGCACGTCACGATCCCGCAGACCAAGTTCGTGATCCTGATGCTCCTGCTGTTGCAGGTCGTCGCGACGATGCAGATCTTCACCGAGCCGTTCGTCATGACCGGCGGCGGACCGGAGGAGTCGACGGTCACCGTGCTGCTCCTGCTCTACCGGTACGCCTTCTACTACAACGACTTCGGCACCGCGAGCGCGATGAGCCTGATCCTCTTCGCCGTGCTGAGCGTCTTCTCCTTCCTCTACCTCAAGCTCACCAGGAAGGCCGACGCATGAGGACTCTCACGAAGGGAAGCGGCCCCGCCTACTGGGTCGTCCTCGCCGGCACGCTGGTCCTGTTCACCGCGGCGTTCCTGCTCCCGCTCTTCTGGGTGCTGCTCGGCGCGTTCAAGCCACCGGCGGAACTGGCGCGGCAACCTCCGACGATCCTGCCGGAGACGTGGGAACCCGGCGCGTACGCCGACGCCTGGAACTACATGGACCTCGGCCGTTTCTTCCTCAACACGTTCGTCGTCGCGATCGGCGCGTGGGCCGTGCAGATGGCTGTGATCGTGCCCGCGGCGTACGCGCTCAGCAAGCTGAAGCCCTGGGGCGGCAGGCTGATCCTCGGCCTGATGCTCGCCACGCTGATGCTCCCCGCGACGGCTTTGCTGGTCCCCGTCTACCTCACGCTCGTCGACCTCGGCCTGCTCAACAACCCGGCCGGCATCTGGCTTCCGTTCGCGGCGAACGCGCTCAACGTCTACCTGCTCAAGCGGTTCTTCGACCAGATCCCGGAAGAACTGCTGGAAGCGGCCAGGATCGACGGCGCGAGCACGTGGACCACCCTCACCCGCGTCATCCTGCCGATCTCGCGGCCCATCCTCGCCGTCGTCTCGATCTTCGCGGTCGTCGCGGCCTGGAAGGACTTCATCTGGCCGCTGCTCGTGTTCCCCGACCCGGCGAAGCAGACGCTCAGCGTGGCACTGCAGCGCTTCGCCCCCGACACCCCGATCAACCTCCTGCTCGCCGGCCTCGTGCTGGCGAGCCTGCCGATGGTCGCGCTGTTCCTCGCGTTCCAGCGGCACATCCTCGCGGGGCTCACCGCGGGCGGCGTAAAAGGCTGAAAGACATCCCAGGAGCTGAAATGTCAAGCCGCGACGTTCTCGGCGTGATGCGACCAGGCGGTCGTCTCGTCGTAGAGGGTGCCGGTTTTGAGGCAGCCGTGCAGGATGCCGACCAACCGGTTC